>NZ_JBJDOS010000005.1:0-172014 GCF_044900935.1 Psychrobacter sp. NPDC078501
TTGAGCGTACTGTACTACGTGGTGAGATACAGGCACGGGTTGGTAACACGCCCTTTATGCTTATGGGAAATTATCCTATCTTGATAATAATAACCTTGTTATTACTACTAAGCTATTTTGGCAAAGGTCTAACCACACTTAGAAGACGAGGGTAATAGTAAACTTAATCATAATAATTTAATCAGTGTAAGTTTTTTATTTTTTCTAGGTAACGTCCTAACGCACGTAAATATAAAAGTTTTAAACTATTGACCCCTGCCGTCAAATCCGTATACATAAACTTGGGAGATTTTAATTACGCAGCTTGACGATAATAATCAAACCACACCTGTCTTGGCGATTGATAGCCCAAACCCTTTTGAATCCTCGTCTGATTGTAGTACAGCTCGATATAACTGATAATATCATTGATGGCTGTGAACCTTGTTTTATAGTCTTGATGATATACCAGCTCATTCTTTAATGTGCCCCAGAAGCTTTCTATCGGAGCGTTATCGAAACAGTTGCCTTTGCCGCTCATTGAGCCTATAAATTGATGCTGCTTAATGGTCTTGTGGTAGGCGTGACTGCAATACTGACTGCCTCTGTCTGAATGAACGATTAGCCCTTTGCTTGGACGTTTACTCTTGATGGCCATATTTAGTGCTTTGCAAACTAAATCTGCGGTCATACGCTTGTTAATAGCGTAACCGACAAGCTCTTTGGTGTATAAGTCTTTGACCCCTGCTAAGTACAGCCAACCCTCATTCGTCCAGATATAGGTGATGTCGCTGACCCACGACTCGTTAGGGCGCTTAGCATCAAACTTCTGATCCAGTACGTTTGGATAGACCAGCTTGTTGTGATTGGAGTCGGTGGTGACTTTAAAGCGCTTATGACGACGACATTTAATGCCGTGTTGCTCTTTGATGCTTCTTACCATATACAGGCTAATGTTATGGCCTTGCTCGCTTAGATGAGCATGCAGTCGATCTGCGCCATAACGTTCTTTCGTTTCATTGTGAGCCGCTTTAACCAGTAATTCAGACTGGTTGCGATGTATCTGTTGGTCGCTGAGATCACGACTTAGCCAGTCGTAATAGCTTGATGGCTTAACCCTTAACACACGGCACATAGTGGTGATGCGAAAGAGGAACTGGTTGTCTTTGATAAAGGCGTACCTGACTAACTGTTTCTCGCGAAGTACGCCGTCGCCAACTCGAGCATAGCTCTCCCCTTACGTCGGGGCGAAGCAGTGCTTCGCTTTATCCCTCCTCATTTAGTATTTCGCGTTCCTCTTCGGCAACTTTAAGCTGTCGCTTTAGGCGTTTTACCTCTTCAAGCGCACTCATAAGTTCAGGGTCATACTGCTTTGTTCCTACAAGCTTGCCTTGATTAGCTTTGTTCTGCCAGTTGGATAGCGTTTGCATGGCGATGCCAAGTTGCTTTGCGGTCGCTGAAATATTGCCGTTGTTATCCGCTATCTTCTTGACGGCTTCAGCTTTAAATTCGTCACTGTAGGTTCTTACTTTCTTGGTCATGGTAAACTCCTGTCAATACGCTTAGTTTACCAAGTTTATCTCTACGGTTTCTTCAGCATAGCTCACCATGATTTTGTATCCCTTAATAGTATATTGTAGTATGTTGTATATAATATAACCCCAGTTCGGGATAAGCACTCAAAAAAAAGATAAAAAAGAAGTCCAAAGTTGCTAAAGTAAGTTTACCAAGACAAACTTCACAACAAGGACTTCTTACATGGACAACCTAACCGAACTATACTGCCATATTGACGACTTTTATCAGCAATTCAAACCTGAGTTTGACGCTCATTTAATCGCAACGGGACACCAAAGGTTAAGAGCATGCCAGATAAGTGTAGCAGAGATTATGACCATCTTGGTACTGTTTCATCAACTGCGGTATCGACCGTTTAAGTCTTTTTACTACCATCACATGCTTGGCATGATGAAACGGGCGTTTCCAAATCTGCCGAGCTACTCGCGATTTATAGAGCTTGTGCCGCGCAGTATCATGCCACTGTGCAGCTACTTGCAAAGCATGATGGGCGACTGTACGGGTATCAGCTATATTGATTCAACCAAGATAGCAGTTTGTCATAACAAACGTATCTACCGTCATAAAGTCTTTGAAGGACTTGCAACCCGAGGCAAAAGCAGCATGGGCTGGTTCTATGGCTTTAAGCTGCACGCCATTATCAATCATAAGGGCGAGCTTGTATCTGTTAAAGTCACTGCGGGTAATACGGATGACAGAGTGCCTGTTAAGGATATGGCAACGTCTTTATTTGGAAAACTATTCGGTGATAGAGGCTATATCAGTAAAGCCCTGAACGAGTGGCTCACAAAACACACTGATACCACGTTGATCACTAAACTTCGGCGTAATATGAAACCCCAATTACTTGAGCCTATGGATGAGGCACTACTCAATCATCGCTCTTTGGTTGAAACGGTGTTTGGAGAGCTTAAAAACTTGTGTCAGATTGAGCATTCACGCCATCGTAGTGTGACGGGGTTTATCACAAACTTGCTGTCAGGTTTGATTGCTTATTGCTGGTTTCCCTATAAACCCACCATCAAAAATATGCCTCAGCAGGGACAGGTAGCAACATTGTAAATAGTATCAATGAGTTATAATGTGGCTTATCCCGAACTGGGGTTGTAAATAGACAAGTCCATACAGACAGTGAATTGGTCAATTCGAATATTGGAAATAATAGGTAGCCCTTCATGTCCCTTAAGAGCGCAGAAAAGTCTCCGTCATTAACGCAAAATAAATCGTCGAAAAAATCTTATCTGTTGGCGTTCGCTTTCAGCGCGGGTTCATTATTGACAGGGCTAGCAGCGACTGGGCTGACGGCCGTGCCAGTGGCATCGCAAGCGGCAGGATTGGGCGATTTATTTAGCAGTGATAAAAGCGCGACCCAACCGAAATTTTTGCCTGTTGATGAAGCGTTTCAGGTCAGTAGCAGTAGTAAACCTGTCAATAATGGCACGCGCTTAGCCATTAACTTTGACATTACGCCTGAGCACTATGTTTATAAAGACCAAATTAAGCTAACGTTGCCTGCTGGCGTGAGCGCTGCACCTTTTAGCTTTAGCCAAAAGCCTATCTCCATAGATGATCCGACCTTTGGTCAAGTATTGGTCTTTGACCAAGCCAATATGGTTGCTAGCACCGTTTTGAGCAGTAGTAATGGCAAGGCGATAAATAATGCCGCTGTAACGATAGGTTGGCAAGGCTGTGCCAAAGCAGGACTTTGTTATCCACCGGAGAAAATAAAAACCACGGTCAAAATTGCTGCGTCACAATCGGCAGCCAATAGTTCAAGTAGCACTGCTACAGTTTCTGCGAGCAATAACAGCAATGCAGAAACTGCGCAAGCATCTACAGAGGCGACTGATACTGATCGTCTTGCTACAGAGCAAACTACGCCAGATGACGAGGTGATTGATTACGCTTTGTTAGATGATGAAGCATTAGATGCAGAGCTTGGTACTAGCAATACCATCTCTGGTGCCGATGAAGAAGTTGTAGGCGACAATGTCACAAGTAATATGCCAGCAAACGATAGCGCTACAACTGCAACAAACAATACCGTTGTCGTTGATAACGCCATTAATAGTGACCCTTTTGGCTTAGCTTCGCATCCGTGGTTGGCATTGGTGTTATTGTTCTTGGCAGGGTTGGTCTTGGCATTGACGCCATGCGTGTTACCGATGCTACCGATTGTTGCCAATATCGTCGCGCGTGAAGACAATCCAACGGTAAAACGCGGTGTTATTTTAACGACCAGCTACGCTATTGGTGTTGCCATCGCTTATGGTATTTTAGGCGCGGTCATTGCGGTATTTGGCGAATCGTTAGGCATTATCGGTTGGCTACAAAATCCGATTATTTTAATTGGGTTTGCCATCGTTTTTGTCTTATTAGCCCTTTATATGTTGGGCGTATTTAGCATTCGTCTGCCGAGATTTATCAGTAGTAAAATGCAGGGTCTAAGCCAAGCGGGGGATAGCAAACTTGGTAGTACGGGTGGCAGTTTAATTGCGGGATTCTTATCGGCGCTCGTGGTATCGCCATGCGTTTCGGCACCCTTATTTGGGGCGCTGCTTGCTGTATCAACGATTGGAAGTCCGCTCCTTGGCTTTGCCGCTTTATTTATGCTCGGTTTTGGTTTATCGGCGCCGCTTATCTTAATTGGCGCGACCCAAGGTAAAATCATGCCAAAAGCAGGCGAGTGGATGAATTGGGTCAAGCAGGGCTTTGCTTTGTTGCTTTTTGCCGTGGCATTGTTATTAATTGAACGCGTCTTTATCTCGCCTGTGATGCTGATGGTTTGGGCGCTGTGGTTTATGGTCGTGGCGATGTGGGCGTGGAGCTGGCTAGGCAAAGGTCGGATGCTGACCCAAGCGCTAGGCTTAATCGCTGGTATTTGGGCGACGTGTTTAATCGTCGGCGCCGCATTGGGCAATGACGACAGCTTGCATCCGCTCGCGTCATTAAGCGCCGCGCCGGTGATGCAGACGACTGCTGATCAACCAGCCATGAGTAATGCAACAGATAAAACTGTTACTACGCTTGCTGAGTTAGATGCCATTGTCGCCGCCAATCCTAAAGTGCTGGTCGATGTCACCGCCGAATGGTGTATTGCATGCCGGATTATGGAGAAAAACTTATTTCATAATCGCCCTGCGCAAATGCAAGATTGGCAATTGGTCAGACTTGATATCACGGAGACTACGGCTGATTCAAAAGCAATCTTAGCGCGTTATAAACTATTTGGTCCGCCAGCATTGCTGTATTATCAAGACGGGCAATTGGTCAATCAGCAAGTGGGTGAAATCGGGCGCGCAGCGTTTGAGCAAACCTTAACCGCGCTAAATTAATCGTTTAAATGTAGATAAATTCCACATCATTTCTACCCATTAAAAAGACAACGTCCTTTGATAATAGGACGTTGTCTTTTTCAATCTTACTAAATAGCCTTTTTAACATAGACGCTAAATCCTTGGTTTAGCATTATTTATTACTACTTACCTTATTATTTACATCAGTATTTGCTCGCAATAACGCTAGTATAGTGCCCTTATTTTCATTACAATAAAGCAACATTGCTAAAGGCGCATTACCACGAGTAATGGCTACCTTGCACGTCCATATTTATTGATTTTCTTTAGGGCGTGTCATCAATTAAGCCAAACGACACAAGAAACTAAGTGAATGGCACTAAGGAAATGACTGGCTAACTTATCATAGCGAGTGGCAATCGCACGATACTGCTTAATCTTGGCAAAGAAGTTCTCTATTAGGTGCCTCGCTTTATAAAGCTCTTTATCGAAGTCTCTTGGCTGCAGCCGATGACACTTAGATGGTATAACTGCATTACCTTGCACTGCTTTAATCGGTTCAATAACGCGGGCATCAGCATCGTAAGCTTTATCGGCAAGCCACGTTTGGCTAATACTGACATCAAGCAATTCATCTGAGCCACACAGGTCATGAGCTGCCCCACCTGTTAGATAAAAGCCAGTAGGATTGCCTAATGCATCTGTTCGAGTATGTATTTTAGTCTTCAGTCCACCTTTGCTGCGTCCAATGGCTTGATCCCTTTTTTTCCAGCACTGTGCTGGTGGGCTTTAACAATCGTGGCATCTAGCATGGCATATTCGTCATCGGATTGTTCAGAGAGTTGATTAAAAACCTGCTTCCATACGCCTTTTTTTGACCAGCGACTAAAACGAGTATGAATCACTCTGAAGTCGCCAAAGCGTTCAGGTAGGTCACGCCAAGGTATGCCGGTCTTGTAACGGTACAGAACCGCTTCTACGAACAAGCGGTTATCCTTTGCAGTAACACCAACGTCACTTGGTTTACCAGGTAGAATGTCTTTAATTCTCTCCCATTGGTCATCACGTAGGGCATGTCGTCTTGTCATAGTCATTGAGCTCAAATTCCTAAATACGATCTAAGTATAGCTTATTCTGAAATATCTATGCTAATTGATGACACGCCCTAGTATGGCATACTTATTTTATCTCAAATTACTTTATAGATATTTTAGATAAAATCTCATGTCCACTAATATAAAGTTCATTAGACATGCACATCTCACTCCATCCTTTCCAGTAACTATTAGCTTTCTTTGAATACATTGACCTATCCCAAATATCTTCAATCCAAGAATTGTGACGATACTTATCAATTACTTTGATCGGATTTTGTTTGGCCCAAATTAATTCGTTAAAGTCTGGTTCTGAAACTATTGCTCCTCTGATCTTTGAGATATGGTACTTACAAAGATACTTTAATGTTAAGGATAGGAGCGCTCTGTCTTCAGAGCCACCTATACCTACTTTGTCACTGACATGCACACGAGAGTCTAGAACCAAACCATGCCAACTATCGTAATGCTTGATAATAACTAGTTCACCGTTTTCAGTATTGTTCCGAGCAAACCAGACCAACTTAACCTCATCTTCATTATTACCTTTTAATAAGCTTCTAGCATTCTCTTCAATATCATAACCAAACTCAAATGTTTCTTTTGCGAAAGGCCTTCCTTCATCATGAACGAGCCAATTCTTTTGGCATCCAAAGTATGTGGCTAATTTTTCTAATTCGTTAAACGATGGCTCTTTTCGCCCTTCAAACCAATCCTCAGTAACGCCCACACTATTGTATCCCAGGGCCTCAGCAACTCTAGAAATACTTGGGGTATGAAAACTATCAGTTGCCTTAGCTTCACTCAAGAGGAAATTTAGTTTGCCAGATAGTAGATTTAAGCGATCGCTACGTAAATGAGCATCAAAAAAACTCTTTAAATCGTCGATAGCTTCGATATAACTTCCTTCTTGACCTTCAAAAGATTTTTCTAGTCGATACTGTGCCTCGGCATTAATTGAACGTCCACTAACTTTTGAGGCATCGGAGATCAGGGCTTTCAATTCAGTAGGAATTCTTAAATTAAACTGCACATTTTTTGACATTTTAAAGCCCAAATAGAATATTGAATTTAAAACAAATAATATTACCATAAGGAACTTGCGGCAATGATAGCATAATGCTATCATATTATGTAACAAACCCTAAAGAGGTAAATACATGTCAAATCAGAAGGTTCAGATGAACGTCCGGGTACCTAAAGAACTTAAGAATTTTGCCATAAATGATGCAAAGAACCAGTTCCATTCGTTATCTCAATATATAGAAAAGCTTATGTTTAAAGCCAAAGAACTCAGTGAACTAGAAAAGAGATGAAACCTTCTCTTAAAGACCTTTTTGACTCTAATGCAAAAGTAATTTATCTAAGACGGTTTAGATTGCAGAATGCAAATTGGTCAAAGACTGCTCAGGCTAATGATTACGATTACACTTTTAGCTCTTTAGCTAACTCAGATTATCACTTCAGAATGCCTGTTATCATTCAATCAGATGGTTTACCTTGGAAAATAGGTAACCTATATCTCATGGGACAACTAGACACTCCTGCGCTTTCAAATATGAAAACGTTATCCGCAAGAGCTATCCACCTAAAATACTATCTACAGTACCTAGAACATAGTAACCAACACTTTTTAGACTTACCTACCCAGTATCAGCAAAGAGTTCCTCGCAAATTCAAAGCTTTTTTACAGGCTGTAATAGAACAGCACGACTTTAGCTCTCAATACATTAATAACATTCTGTCCTCTGTTGCTCATTTCTATAATTATATACAGCATCAATCATTCGTATCTCAGTCTGATATAGAGAATAAGCCCTTTAGAGAAAGGAAGGTTTCTATACCTATTCATAATAATGTAGGAATAATGAGGAATATTAGTGTTATTACAAATGATCTCAAGCTAAGAAGCAGCAGAAAACCCTTACCATCACTAGGTAAGTTGAGAGATGGAGGCAGTCTGCGTCCTTTAAGCTCTGAAGAACAAGAAATTATTTTCAGGGCATTTGATAAAAACTA
Source organism: Psychrobacter sp. NPDC078501 (assembly GCF_044900935.1). Taxonomy (NCBI): domain Bacteria; kingdom Pseudomonadati; phylum Pseudomonadota; class Gammaproteobacteria; order Moraxellales; family Moraxellaceae; genus Psychrobacter; species Psychrobacter sp. NPDC078501. The sequence continues at coordinate 7,967 of NZ_JBJDOS010000005.1, forward strand.
TGCGTCAATAGAGTTAGAGCTAATGATAAGAATAGCTCTCGGAACAGGAGCTAGACAACAAAGCGTATGCACTCTCTCTATTGCTTGTATCAAAACTGCTCTCCACTACTTAGAACAAAATGCTGATTCAAATTATGCCGTGATAAATACTGGATATAAATACAGAACAGATTCAAAGGGTGGGCGACTAAACCGCTTAATGTTTTCACGTAACCTAATTGATCATTTAGCAACATATATAGATTGCGAAAGAGCGGAACATAGAAGACAAAATATAAACAGCTTTTATGCAAATACTGACGATAACTATGTGTTTTTAACTCGAACTGGAAACCCCTATTTAACTGCTGAAAGAGAAATTATAGATCGTAATCGTAACAACCCTAAACCAGTTTGGAACACTGAAGCGCCCGTTATGGTACCTAAAAACGGCCAATCTTTAAGAAATGAATTAAAAAAATTCATTTCCAAGGTTCAAAAATTTGAACCAAGTCTTCAAAATTTTTCATTCCATGATTTGCGTGCTACCTATGGGATGAATATCGTAAGAAACCTTAGAGCTAAGGAATACCCTGATTCTAAGATATTTGATCATGTCAGACAAAGGTTAAACCATAGAAGCCTAACAACCACTGAGGCCTATCTAAAATTCGACTCGGAAGTAAAAGAATTCAATGATATACAAGATACGTTCGGCGTAACATTTGATAAGGGCGAATATAATGTCTAATTCTTTCAATGACAGGCAGCTTATTGAGATAAGCACTAAGCAAATAGAAGATATCGTTGATCCTCAATACACAGTAATTGTAGGTTCAAGAGCTGATGGTGTGTCCTTTAAAGTCGATATTGGTAGAGTCTGCTATACCAATAGAGAGAACGATTCTGGTCATTCCCGAGATAAAACTAAGAGCTATATTACGGGCCTAGTTGATGAATCAACATTGTCTATAGAACGTGTAGAATGGTTGAGAAGGTACCTTAGGGAAATCCTTCAAAAAGGGTTGAGAGATGAAACGGTGCGAGGTTACCTTCATAATTTAAGATATTTTTTTGATTTTTGTGATTTTGAAGGCTCTAAGCCTCTTACTTTAGATGATTTAGCATCTAATTATAAATATTATCAAATTAATCTCTATCAAAAGGCGCGTTTAAGTGGTGCAAAATCTATAAGCACTACAACTCTTTATGACAAGCTAAATACTGCAAGAGATTTCATAAAAATCGCTTATAACTTATCTGATATCGATATACTTAGTATTATTCCCAAGCATCGTCATATGGGGCATAACAGTAAAGAAAGAGACTCCTCATTAGAAGACTTCAAAAACTTCTTACAAACCTGCATTACATACTTTAATGAATTCTCATACGCCATATTAAATAAAATCTACCCTATACCTATTACTTTAGCAAAATCATCAAGTAATGATTATTATTGGGATTCAACTAGAAAATATGGCATAAAGAAACTACCTAATTGCTTCTACAATAGTGGTGAACCCTTACCCTTTAATGAGGTAAAAAATGCTTTATCAAATTATTATAATTGTGAGCATACTAAGAAAGATTTCTATAAAAACACATTAATAAACAACAGAAATACATGGATCAATGAGAATTTAGACTCTAGAAAAATTTATGCTTATAACCTATGTACATATTGCTTTTATTACATTTACCTTTCTTTCACTGCTGCTAATATACAACCCACACTTGATTTGAAAATATCTGATTTAAATTTGGAAAACCTTGGCTTATCAACTTTTGCTAAAAAACATAAATATCGAGCAGGTAGACAGATTGAATTTTCCGCTCCTTCTCACTTAAAACGTTATCTCATACAGTATTTGAAACTTAGAGAGTGGGTTGATAACCTTCATCTTCCTGGAGACTGTCAAGAATACTTGTTTATGCGTATTGGAGAACATCGTCAATTAAAGCGTTTTGCACGTAGCTCTGTCAGTTCTATTGACGACAATACTCCACTTTTTAAAGGGGTTAAAAGGGTTACTGCTAGAGACATTAGAAACCTATGTGCGGAATACTACATAAAACATTCTAAAGGAAATTTGTCATTAGTAGCTAGGAAGTTGAATAACTCTTTAACTACAGTAGCTAAATCTTACACTTCGATCGATATTGAGTCTCAAGCAATAGAGATGAATCATTATCACGAAAAAATGATTACCGCAGTTCTTAGGTCTAATCGAACTAATGAACAAACTATATCTATCAAGACTTCAACTAACTATGATACGGAGAAAATACCAGCAGGATCTTGTTCTAACCTATCAGATAATGATCCTGTTAAGGCATTGGGCTTTAATAATGAAGCCCCCAACCCTTCCTGTGCTACATTTGAAAGTTGTTTGTTCTGTGAATTTTTTGCAATTCATATAGATTTTGAAGATATACATAAACTATTAAGTTTGAAGGAGGCTCTACTAAAGTCTTCTATGATTCGTGATGATCCTGAATATCATCTTCTCTCTATAGAACCATCACTATTTAGAATTGACGAGATTATCAATATTCTTAAAGGAAAAGATAATAGAGTAATTGAACTCGTTGATGATGCTGAACAAAAAATAAAAATGCAAATTTATAATGAGTATTGGGATGAGCATATAAATTTTCTCACTGTAGCCTCAGAATCTAACAGAAAAAGCTTAAGTTTATGACCAAGACAATGATGCGTGAACCCCTCGTTAAAGAGATACAACCAATATCTAAAGACCTAATCGAAAACCCATCATCTGGTTTGATTGTAACGCTTTCCAAGAGTGGAGATGCTTTATCATTATTCTCTGATGATATTTGGGACTATAGTGCTACTAGCAATTCACATAGAACTATTAATTTTAGAACTAAAATTCGGAACCTATCCTCATCTATTAATACCGACGGCAAAAAATTCAAATCAGCAGTTAAGTTTTTGAAGGTATTTACTCTCAATTGGAATTGTGAGATGAATGGATGTTCTATGTCAAAATTGAATAGTGATATAGTCGCTATATCCTTCCTAATTAGTTACTGTGTAAACAATAATATTGACTTTAATAATATATTTACTGACAGTAGTGCAATCGACTTCCTAGTAACTAATAGTTCGACGGAGAAACAAATAGGTTTGCATTTAGGCAAGATACAAAGATTTATTGATACAGCATCTGTTTTAAATCAAAGTAATTTTTGGTGTAACATGCAACCTTCAAAAGAATTTTCAAGCAAACTAAGAAAGACTAGAAAATCTTTCCCTGAGACTTCTCAAAGTCTTCAAACCATGATCATTCCTTCACGTATTTATCAGAACCTGCTAAAAGATACCATTGAAAGTTTGCAGGTTTTTAATAAGCACGCTGAGCAGATCTCATATGTTTTTTCTGCACGTACTAAAGTAAGAGATGAAGCATTAAGATTAGATCAGAGTGTACCTATGAGTAAGCTTACTAAATCACAAAAAAGCTTAATCAGATTTTATTGGCAAACTGCTTTGAAGACAGATACAAAGCTAACTAAGATTTTAGCAGAATTAACAGATTTAAACATCATCAAGAATGCTAATTGGTTAAGTTTAACAATCAGCTTAGGTCAAATACAGATGAAAAGCGCTTTTGTTATAGCTGCGTTTACAGGTATGCGTAAAAATGAATTACTATCTATCCCTTTCAACGGGCTAAGACATATTCATTCCGATACTGGGAATATACCTGTAGTATGGTCAACTACAACAAAATTGGAAAGTAATGGAGTACCAAGATTTACAAAATGGGTAACAGGTTCAATTGTTGAAGAAGCTTTTGAAGCAGCTAAATTTATCACTCAAGGAGCTTTGAACTGGTCTGCTAATAAGAGTCAGGTGGCAGAAGATGAGAGTAAGTTACCGTTGTTTTTTTCAATTGAAAATGGGAAATCTGGAAAGCCTCATCCGCATTTTGATTATGCAACAACTGCCTTAAATAGCAACCTCATTCAAAAAATAATGTCATCAGAGCACTTATTAATTTCAGAACAAGACTTAAAGGAAGTCAGTCAATTTTTATACGGCGATGAAATATCTAATAATATTAAATTAGGTAAGCCTTGGCCTTTAGGCTTTCATCAGTTTAGACGCTCCTTAGCCGTGTATGCTGCTTCTAGTGGTTATGTTTCATATCCTACTCTTAAATCCCAGCTAAAACATATAAGCATGATGATGACAGTCTATTACACGGACTCAAACTCTAGAGCGATAAATATTTTAGGCAACGGCCCTGAAGTCAAAGCTATGCAAAAGGAATGGCAGGAGGCCCAAGCAAGAGTAGAGTCAGATAATTTGCATGAATTGTTAGATAGCAGGGTGACACTAACTGGTGCAGCTGGTAAAAATCTACAAAAAAGAAAAGTAGAGAATAAGCTTCCTAAGTTCTTAGATAATAGAAATAGTACTAAGAAAGCAGTCAAAAATGGCAAAATTCGTTATCGATCTACTTTAGTTGGCGGATGTATGTCTATTAAACCTTGTGATAAAGGTGCTGGTGTATTGGCATCTGCTTGTATTAGCTGTGAAAATGCGGTGTTTTCACCAGAATCCAAAAGTATTTTGCTACAAACTAAAGATTTTTATAAGTCTCAACTCACTTTAGATATTCCAAAGCGTGTTCATCATGAATACGAAGTGAGTATTAAAAAAATAGACAGTCTTCTTTCAGTATTAGAAGTAAATCAAGAGAAATAACATGAAAACTAGCCAGGCAGAACAGGCTTATTGGGATGCTTTGAATCGTCTACAAGATGGTACAGCCAAAATTGTCAATACAAAGTCATCACGGTTTAAGTTTACTAGAGACGCTGTAGGTAGAGAGGCAGGTAAAGGAAAAGGGTATGTCCGTAATGAGAGATATCCAGAACTTTGCGAAGCAATAACAAAAGCGGAAGAAGAACGCAAAAATCGTGCTCAAGAAAAACCTAATACTTCTACTAAGTTAAAACATGAAAAAGAGCTCAAAATCAAAGCTAATTTGAAATACGACATGATAAAAGAAGAATATGACATTATAATGCAAGATTATCTTAACATTCTAAGACAGAATTTTGAACTTCAAAGAGAGTTAGCAGATTCTCCACATATAAGATTAGTGAAAAGATCTAATAAATAGCTTAATCTTGTTCCTGTTTAGCTCAAATACAATCTATGAATAAAGCCTCTCTAAAGCTTTATTTCTCATATTACGGCTATTAAGATGCCTTAAAAGTATTCCTATGAATGACGATCATTTGTGTAACAAACTAAAAATTTTATTTGAACATCTTTTTCCTACTCTAACCATAATTGGTGGAGTAGATGAACCCTACTATGAAGCGCCAAAAGCAGATACAAATGCGAAGATCTTTTTTAAAGAAAACTACCCAAGAAGCCTATTACATGAAATTGCTCATTACTGTTTGGCAGGGCAAAAACGACGCAAATTAGATGACTATGGTTACTGGTATACTGAATGTGGTAGAACAAGTGAAGAGCAAGAGCTATTTCAATTGGTTGAAGCAAGACCTCAAGGCTTAGAAAAGGCTATGTGTGAAGCTATAGGTATACATTTTTCACCTAGCTTTGATGATTTTTCAGGTCGACCGATATCAGAGGTGTTTCTAAAAAACTTAGAAGTTAATTATCAAGAGATGATTACGAATCCTCCTCCTACGGCTAGAATAGCTTTAGAAACATTAATGCATACAGATTTTTCTACGTTAAGGGATAATTAGTTTATTAACTACATATTGCAAATTCATACTTACTTAATTTTAAAATTTCAAAGCAGTCATGTGAAGTATATTCATCAGGCTACTATTCAGCCGATGATAACTATAGTAAATATTCTAGCCTTCCCAATTTTATTGAAAAAACAAAGAATATCTACTAAGAGAAGAACCAACAAAAAGTCCCGATCTATTCATCAAAAATAAAATATTGATATGTCTCGATTGTATATACACGGCTAATATAAGCTTCTTAGTGCTTTGAAAAGTGATAATTCCAATGACTCACTTAATGTACAATATCTCCTTTTATGAGGAATATTGTACATTTTTTTATCAAGAAGCTGATTTTACATCATTACAATTACTTCTTTATCAATCAATAACTTAGTAATGTACATTTATAGTTAAGAGTTTACTAGAGTTGAGTCATTGGTGCGTGGCTGGTGACGCTCGTAGACAACTATCTGACTTTGGCTACTGGTATGCTCCAGATGGACGATCAGCGGCGCAGCAGCAGGCATTTGAGCGTGTAGAAATCAAACCTCAAGCATTAGAGTGTTTATTCACCTTGGCGTGTGGACGAAATTTCCAAGTCTCACAAGATAATTTGTTTGCCGACTTCGACACTAGTAGTAGCACCTTTGCTATTGATGTCTATCAGCAAGTAAAAAGCTATATAGCCAAACCTCATACTCTGCCGCGTGACGCTAAGACTTTACTGACTGCGTTACTTAGCGCTTGCACTTCTTCATCTGAAACCAACGCTTAATTCACATTACTAAGCGTCCCTACTTATTAACGATTTTCTACGGTTGGTAACGCCTTGCCACTAAACTTATATCTGCTTTGAGCTATACTGATAATTGAAGTGATATTTTAAAGATATCGATCTGCTTTAGTTCTAGAATAGTTTTTCTAATATAACTAATGATTGAACCACATTTAGTTAATGAAAAATTTGTCTCAATTAAAAACCAATAATTATAAAATAAGGAACCACTATGGAAATCTTCTATATTCATCCCGATAATCCGCAGCCACGTCTCATTGAGCAAGCCGCTGACCTATTGCGCAGAGATCAGCTAATTATTTACCCAACTGATACCAGTTACGCTTTTGGTTGCCGTTTGGGTGCAAAGGATGCTCTAGCGAAGCTTAAGCAAATCCGTGAACTCGATGATAAGCATCAATTTACCTTGCTATGCCGCGACCTAAGCGAAATCGCCAATTATGCAACAGTTGATAATGTGCAATTTAAACAGCTGAAAGCCCACACACCTGCCCCAATTACTTTTATCCTTACTGCTACCAAAGACGTACCGAAAAAACTGGCACATGCAAAGAAAAAAACCATTGGTATTCGTGTACCTAGTAACCCCATTGCTCAAGCATTATTAGAAGCGATGGATGAACCTATCTTAACCAGCTCACTGATTTTGCCTAATCGAGACGATATTTTGGATGACCCATTTGAGATTGAAGACTTACTAGTCAATCAAATCGACGGACTGATCAATGCAGGTATAAAGACGACCAAGCTTACTACTATCGTAGATATGACTAGCAGCGTTCCTGAAGTTATCAGGCAAGGTGCTGCCAATGTCGATTCGTTGTTACTCTAAACAGCTAGTTATTGCTTTAAACAACTACTAGTATATCTAGTCAAATTTAAGACAAAAAAAAGCTCCAATTGCATTGGAGCTTTTTTATGGGAATATGTCTTAGGTGTAAAACTAGTCACGATCAACCAATTCTACATAAGCCATTGGCGCATTGTCACCATCACGGTAACCGCATTTTACGATACGCAAATAACCACCTGGACGCGTCTGGTAACGAGGACCTAACGTGCCAAATAATTTGCCTACCATAGCTTTGCTACGCATACGGCTGAACGCTAAACGACGGTTAGCAACGCTGTCTTCTTTAGCCATAGTGATCAATGGCTCGGCAACGCGACGTAGTTCTTTAGCTTTTGGTAAAGTTGTTTTGATCAGTTCATGCTCAAATAATGAGTTAGTCATGTTCTGAAACATTGCCTTACGATGACTGCCGGTACGACCCAGCTTGACTCCACTCTTACGATGGCGCATAGTCAAAAATCCTTAAAGTTTAACGGCTACGATAAGAAAAGCGATCATCAACACGTAAATCAGCTGGTGGCCAGTTATCTAGGCGCATACCGAGCTCTAAATCTTTAGACGCTAATACGTCCTTGATTTCTGTCAATGATTTCTTACCAAGATTTGGGGTTTTTAGAAGTTCAGTCTCTGAACGCTGTACCAAATCACCGATATAGTAAATGTTTTCAGCTTTCAAGCAGTTGGCTGAGCGAACCGTTAGTTCAAGATCGTCCACAGGGCGTAATAGCACCGGATCAACCTCTTCTTTCTCTTTCACAGGCTCAGGCGCTTCTTCAGCTTCTAGGTCAACAAAGATAGAAATCTGTTGTTGTAAAATAGTGGCTGCTTTACGAATTGCTTCTTCTGGATCTATAGTGCCATTAGTTTCAAGCTCAATGATAAGACGATCAAGATCAGTACGCTGCTCTACACGAGCGTTCTCAACCTGATAAGCAACACGAAGCACAGGACTAAAACTTGCATCAAGCTTTAAACGTCCAATTGCTTTAGTATCACCATCTTCACGGCGCTGGTTTGCTGGCTCATATCCACGACCCATCACTACACGCAAACGCATCTTAAGATGACCACGATCGCTCAATGTACCCAAGACCAATTCTGGATTGATGATGTCAACATTGTGCGGTAACGCGATGTCTGCAGCAGTAATAGTGCCTGGACCTTGTTTATCCAAGGTCAAAAATACTTCATTTTGGTCATGAAGCGTAATTGCCAAACCTTTTAAGTTCAAAAGCAAGTCAAGTACATCTTCTTGTAGCCCTTCAAGCGTAGAGTATTCATGGTCAACACCATCAATCTCAGCTTCAATGACTGCAGCACCAGGTAATGAAGATAACAAGATGCGACGCAGAGCATTACCTAGGGTATGCCCAAAGCCGCGTTCTAACGGTTCGAGCGTGACTTTCGCAATCGTTTCATTAACCGTATCCACATTAATGGCATTCGGCGTTAGAAACTCAGTTGCATTTAGCATCATGATGTCACCTCGATTTATTAAACTGGTTTAATTAACGTTGAGTGCTCAATGTTATTTTCATAACATTGAGCATTACGTTATTACTTAGAGTATAGCTCAACGATCAAGCTTTCGTTGATTTCAGCAGGTAGATCAATACGATCAGGCGCTTTTTTGAACGTGCCCTGTAATTTGCTGTGATCAACATCAAGCCATTCTGGAATGCCACGTTGTGACGCTAGTTCAATAGCGTTTTTAATACGTAGCTGTTCGCGAGACTTCTCTTGGATAGCGATGACATCACCATCTTGAAGCTGAATTGATGGAATGTTCACACGAACAAACTCATCACGGCCAGCTTTCTTTACCATTACGGTACGATGGCTAACTAGTTGACGTGCTTCAGCGCGAGTTGAGCCAAAGCCCATGCGATATACAACGTTATCTAGACGGCTCTCAAGCATAGCTAAAAGGTTTTCACCAGTAGCACCGCGCTTACGAGCAGCTTCTTTATAGTAGTTAGCGAACTGACGCTCTAATACACCATAAATACGCTTAACTTTCTGCTTTTCGCGCAGCTGTAGAGCATATTCTGAGGTCTTGTTACGGCTTACACCGTGCTGACCTGGTGGACGACCAGCTTTTTTCGTTTTTACGTCATATGGTTTAACGCCAGACTTAAGACCTAAGTCTGTACCTTCACGACGTGATAATTTCAGTTTTGGTCCAATATAGCGGGCCATTGTTATGTCTCCTATAAGCTTTTGGAATAAAAAGCTTCGTCTTTAATATTAGACGCGGCGCTTTTTCGGCGCACGGCAACCATTGTGTGGGATTGGGGTTACATCAGAGATGCTGTTAACTTTATAACCCAATGCACCTAGTGCTCTTACCGCAGACTCACGACCCGGTCCTGGTCCTTTGACCAAAACGTCGATATTCTTAACACCGTATTCTTGAGCCGCTTTACCAGCGACTTCAGCTGCAACCTGAGCTGCAAATGGTGTAGATTTACGTGAACCACGGAAGCCTTGTCCACCTGAAGTGGCCCAAGCCAATGCATTACCTTGACGATCGGTAATCGTAACAATGGTGTTATTAAAAGACGCATGGATATGGGCAATGCCCTCCGATACTGAACGACGAGTCACCTTTTTGCGACTGCGAGTGTCTTTTGCCATCTTTTAGCTTCCTAAGTTAATTATCTTTTGAGAGGGCGTGTCGGACCCTTACGAGTACGAGCGTTGTTCTTGGTGTTCTGACCTCTAACTGGTAGGTTACGACGATGGCGGATGCCACGGTAACAACCAAGATCAACTAAACGCTTGATATTCATTGAAACTTCACGACGAAGATCACCTTCAGTCATGTAGTTTGCAACTTGTGCACGGATAGCATCTAACTGTGTATCATCTAACTGGCTAACTTTAGTAGTAGGGGCAATGCCAACTGCTTCTAAGATTTTCTGAGCAGTGGTACGACCTACACCAAAGATGTAAGTTAGTGAAATAACAGCATGCTTATTATCCGGAATGTTTACGCCGGCAATACGAGCCATTGATTTCTCTCCATTAAAGAAAAATAAGCGTTATTTATCAATAAGGCATTATTTTTCAGAATTGTTGCTGTTGATACTACACACTCTATAATAACTTTTGATACTAGCATTTAGTAAAAGCCTGTATCTAAAAACCATTATAAAACATTCTGTATAAACACGGCAAGTGGCGGATGATATCCCATCCGCCGTTATTTTTCAAGTATTAATTTATATAGTAACAAAAGTTTAAAACTTTTTGATACTAGATATTAACCTTGGCGTTGCTTGTGGCGCGGTTCTGCCGTACAAATGATATGTACACGGCCTTTACGGCGCACAACTTTACAGCTACCACAAATCTTTTTAACTGATGCTTGAACTTTCATAGCATGCTCCTTGAAATATCGTACCGCTCATTAAGATTGAGTGGGCGATTGAATTAACGTCTGATCATGATATTGATGGGTCATCAAATGCGCTTGAATCTGCGAGATGAAGTCCATTACCACAACCACCATAATCAGTAGCGACGTACCACCAAGTTGAAACGGTACACCAAACGATGACTGGACGACCATTGGCATTAAACAAATAACCGTCATATACATCGCGCCAATAAAGGTCAGTCGGTTTAATACATGATCGAGGTAACGCTGAGTTTGTTGTCCTGGGCGAATACCTGGAATATAAGCACCACTACGTTTAAGGTTTTCTGCTACTTCACGAGGGCTAAATACTAATGCCGTATAAAAATAACAGAAGAAAATAATCATTGCACCGAACAATACTAGATACAGCGGCTGTCCTGGAGACAACACCAATGCCATATTTTGTAATATCTTTTGTACAAAGGTAGGATCAGTTGATTGACCTACCCACTGCCCTAAACTTGCAGGAAACAACAATAGAGAACTTGCAAAAATAGCTGGGATAACCCCTGCCATGTTAAGCTTCAACGGCAAATGTGACTGCTGCTGAGCGTAAATTTTGCGGCCTTGCTGTTGTTTCTGAGCATAGTTAACAGGGACACGGCGCTGAGCACGTTCAATATAAACAATACCTGCAGTTACCGCGATTCCCAGTAGTACAAAAATAAATAGTACAATCAAGTTCATTTGACCTTGATTGACCTGTTCGATAGATTGCGAAATCATACCTGGTGTACCAGCCACAATACTCGCAAAAATGAGCATTGAAATACCGTTACCAACGCCACGTTCTGTAATCTGCTCACCAAGCCACATCAAGAACATTGCGCCCGCTACTAATGAAGTAACGGCTGGAATATAAAAGGTCAAACCAGATGATAAAGTAAGGTTTTGGCTGATCAAACCAGCACACATTCCTAATGACTGTACTAGTGCTAAAGCAAGCGTTCCCTGACGGGTGTACTTGTTTAGCTTACGTCGTCCTGCTTCACCCTCTTTTTTGAGAGCCTCAAGCGATGGCAATACTGCAGACATCATCTGTACAATAATCGATGCTGAGATATATGGCATAATGCCAAGTGCCATGATAGACATACGCTCTAGCGCACCACCTGAGAACATATTAAACATGCTCAAAATGGTGTTTTCGTTGCGCGAAAACAGATCAGCCAAGTTAACCGGGTTTATACCCGGCACTGGAATATGCGACCCTAAACGATAAACAATCAATGCGCCGATTAAGAATAATAAACGCGACCATAGCTCATCATACTTGCGTATAAATGCGAATGGATTAAGCGGTATACCAGCCGATGACATTGATTGCTTTGACACGTTACTACTCCTCGATGCTACCACCAGCAGCTTCGATTGCTTGCTTAGCACCTTTAGTCACTTTGATACCTTTGAAAGTATAAGCTTTAGTGACTTCACCTGATAGCATTACACGAGCACGTTTCATATCGTGACGGATAAGGTTAGCAGCTTTAAGTGTTTCAAGGCTAACTACATCGCCTTCAATTTTATTCAGTTCAGAAAGACGTACTTCAGCAGTCTTCATAGCCAGTTTACTGGTAAAACCAAATTTTGGTAGACGACGATATAAAGGCATTTGACCACCTTCAAATCCTGAGCGAATGCTAGAACCTGAACGAGATTTCTGACCTTTTACACCACGACCACCAGTCTTACCAAGACCTGAACCGATACCACGACCACGACGTTGGGCAGTTTTCTTTGCGCCAACACCTGGTGATAATTCATTTAATCTAAGACCCATTACGCTTCCTCCACTTTTACCATGTAGTTAACGCGATTAACCATGCCACGTGTTGAAGGAGTATCTTCTACTACAACAGTGTGATTAATGCGGCGTAAACCCAATCCTTTCAAGCTCGCTTTGTGGCTCTTTAGGCGATGGGCACCCGATTTAAATTGAGTGACTTTCATTTTTTTCATCGTAACTCACCTAGTCTAAGTTAACCCAAGATTTCGTCTACAGATTTACCACGTTTAGCTGCCATCTTCTCTGGAGTTGACATATCACGTAAACCGTTAAACGTTGCGCGAACAACGTTAGCAGTATTGGTAGAACCATAACATTTAGTCAAAACATCTTTGACACCAGCAACTTCTAATACAGCACGCATTGCGCCACCAGCGATTACGCCAGTACCTTCAGATGCAGGTTGCATGTAGACTTTACTAGCACCATGACGTGCTTTGATTGGATGATGCAAAGTTGCATCATTTAGCTCAACAGTAATCATATTACGTTTGGCAGCTTCTAGTGCTTTTTGGATAGCAGCTGGCACTTCACGTGCTTTACCACGACCAAAACCTACACGACCATTACCATCGCCCACTACAGTCAATGCAGTGAAAGAGAAAATACGACCACCTTTAACAACTTTCGCTACGCGATCAACGGTAACTAAGCGTTCTACTAGACCGTCAGTCTGTTCATTTTTATCATTTTTATCATTTCTAGCCATGATTAAAACTCCAATCCGTTTTCGCGAGCAGCTTCTGCTAAAGCTTTAACTCGACCATGATATTTGAAACCACTACGGTCAAAGGCAACTTTAGTAATGCCAGCTGCTTTTGCGCGTTCTGCGATCATTTGGCCTACAGACGTTGCTGAATCAGCATTACCAGTCGCGCCTGAACGCAAGCTGCTGTCTAAGGTAGATGCCTGAGCAATCACTTCACCACCATTTGGAGAGATAATCTGGGCATAAATATGTTTTGACGTGCGGTTAACCGTTAAGCGATGAACGCCTAAGAAACGGATATGCGCGCGTGTTTTCTTAGCTCGACGCAGACGAGCTGCTTTTTTATCAAACATTTCAACTCACCTTATTTTTTCTTAGCTTCTTTGCGAATCACATGCTCGTCACTATAACGAATACCTTTACCTTTGTAAGGCTCAGGTGGGCGGAAACCACGGATGTTGGCGGCTGCTTGACCAAGCTGCTGTTTATTGTTTGATTTCAAAACAATTTCAGTTTGCGTTGGCGTTTCAGCTGATACACCTTCAGGTAACGTATACTCTACTGGATGAGAATAACCAACGTTCAAGGTTACTTTGTTACCAGTAACTTGCGCGCGATAACCAACACCAATTAACTGAAGACGTTTTTCAAAGCCTTCGTTTACGCCAGTAACATAGTTGTTAACAAGAGCGCGCATGGTGCCAGTGTGCATCATAGCTTCTTTTGAATCGACTGTAGGTGAGAAAATGATAGCATCATCTTCCTGTTTCAGCTCGACCAATTCATGCAGGCGTAAAGACATAGAACCGTTCTTGCCTTTAACTTCGACCTGCCGATCGTTCAAAGTAACGCTTACGCCGTTTGGCAGCGTCACTGGGGCTTTAGCCACACGAGACATAGGAATATTCCTTAAAAAATTTAACTTCTTTATATTAGCGAAAAAACTAACAGGCTAAAAAGCGTGTTAGTTTAGCATAGTTGACTGTGTTAGACATCTATCAATTCGAAATAATTTAATATTACTCAATCAATAGAAGCCTAACAACCATCAAATAGACTTCATCGTCGTATAGCTTACGCTACAAATGCGACGATTTCACCACCGATACCAGCAGCGCGTGCAGCACGATCGCTCATGATACCTTGGCTAGTAGATACGATAGCAACACCCATACCTTGCTTAACAGTAGGTATAGCGTCTTTACCGCGGAACTGGCGTAAACCAGGACGGCTATAACGTTGGATAGTTTCGATGACAGCACGGCCTTCGAAATATTTCAATTCAATAGTAAGGGTTGCTTTGTTGTTTTCTTCTTCAGCAACAACAGCGCTAGCCACATAACCTTCGCTAACTAGCAAATCAGCAATTGATTTACGTAATTTAGAGCTCGGCATTGCTACCGATACTTTGTTAGCCATTTGTGCGTTACGGATACGGGTTAGCATATCCCCAACGGTATCTTGCATACTCATATAGTTACTCCTTACCAGCTTGCTTTACGAACACCAGGCACATCGCCTTGCATGACACGCTCACGCAGCATATTGCGTGACAAGCCAAACTTGCGGAAGTAACCGTGAGGACGACCGGTGATAGCACAACGATTACGCAGACGTACTGGTGATGAGTTACGTGGAAGAGCTTGTAGCTCTAACATCGCTTCCATACGAGTTTCGTCACTTGCAGTCATATCACTGATAGTTTCTTTTAGCTTGATACGCTTTTCAGCATATTTAGCAACCATTTTTTCGCGCTTTAATTCGCGGTTAATCATGCTCTTCTTTGCCATAACGTCTTTACCTTATTTAAATGGGAAGCCGAATGCTTTAAGCAACGCACGACCTTCTTCATCAGATTGAGCTGACGTGGTGATTGTCACATCCATACCACGGATACGATCAATCTTGTCAAAATCTACTTCTGGGAATACGATTTGTTCTTTGATACCCAATGAGTAGTTACCACGTCCGTCAAAGGCTTTAGGTGAAAAACCGCGGAAATCACGAATACGAGGAATTGCAATGGCAACGAGACGATCTAAAAATTCGTACATTTGCTCACCGCGTAGCGTTACTTTACAGCCAATTGGCCATTCTTCACGAATCTTAAAGCCAGCTACTGATTTACGCGCTTTGGTGACAACAGGTTTTTGACCAGCAATCGCGGTCATATCAGCTACAGCACCTTCCAACAATTTCTTGTCTTGAGACGCGCCGCCTACACCCATGTTAAGTGTGATTTTAGTGATTTTAGGCACTTGCATCACATTTGCCAAACCAAGCTCTTCTTTGATTTGCTGCTTTAGTTCATCGTTATATAAAGATTTTAATCTTGCCATTACCATTACACCCTTAGTGTCTTACGCAGTCGCCACTACTTCACCGCTTGAACGATAGACGCGTTGTTTCTTGCCGTCTTCGCCAAACTGATAAGTAATACGGTCTGCTTTTTGGGTTTGCGCATTTAAGATTGCGACATTTGAGATATGCAGAAAAGCTTCTTGCTTAAGAATGCCACCTTCAACGCCAGTTGCCTGATTTGGCTTCTGATGTTTGGTAACAATATTAATGCCTTCAACTTTAATACGATCGTTTTTTACAGCTTGTACAGTACCTTGCTTGCCTTTGTCTTTCCCAGCAATCACGATAACTGTATCGCCTTTACGTAATTTTGACATGGATTACCTCACAATACTTCTGGTGCTAGTGATACAATTTTCATAAACTGATCACCACGTAGTTCACGAGTTACCGGTCCAAAAATACGAGTTGCAATCGGCGCTTTGTTTTGGTTCAACAATACCGCAGCATTGTCATCAAAACGTAACACAGAACCATCAGGACGACGAACGCCTTTTTTGGTGCGTACAACTACTGCATTCATCACGTCGCCTTTTTTAACACGACCACGAGGAATGGCTTCTTTAACCGTTACTTTAATAATGTCGCCAACTGATGCATAACGACGATGAGAACCACCCAGTACTTTAATGCACTGAACTCTTCTTGCACCGCTATTGTCTGCAACTTCCAGCATTGACTCAACCTGAATCATAGCGTTACTCCACACGTATGAGCAATAAAAACCAGTTGCTGCCGCTAGCACAGTATGAGTAGACGGCATTTTAATATAAATAACCGCGACTTACTCTTAATGTGAGTGATATACGCTCGGCGCAATCAGCATCCTTAAAAAGGCGGCTATTTTAACAGCTTCTGGCTTTTAATGCAATTTACTTAGATTTTTTCTACTTTTTCAACCACATCAACCAAAGTCCAAGACTTGGTTTTTGAGATTGGACGCGTTTCTTTGATACGGACAAGATCGCCTTGTTGGCAAACATTATTCTCATCATGTGCTTTGATTTTTGTAGAACGACGAAGCTGCTTGCCATACAAAGGATGACGAACCAGACGCTCAATCAAAACTGTGATGGACTTATCCATCTTGTCGCTAACAACTCGACCTGTCAATACGCTAGCATTGGTATCTGTTTGATTGTTATCGCTCATGAGTCGCCTCGTTGTTTCTCGTTAATCAAAGTCTGAAGCTGAGCAATCGTGCGACGATTGTCACGTACTTCATGGGTATTACCCAACTGACCAGTTGCTTTAGCCATACGAATACGGAAAGCATCAAGTTGCTTTTCATCAAGTAACTGGGTCAGTTCTTCTAATGATTTATCACGTAATTCACTGATCTTCATTACATTATCGTCCGCTTAACAATGGTAGTTTTAAAGGGCAGTTTTGCTGCAGCAAGCGTGAAAGCTTCACGTGCAAGCTCTTCTGGTACCCCTTCAATTTCATATAGCACTTTACCAGGTTTGATTTCGCATACCCAATATTCTACTGGACCTTTACCTTTACCCATACGTACTTCTAATGGTTTGTTGGTAATCGGTTTGTCAGGGAATACACGAATCCAAATCTTACCGCCACGCTTAATTTTACGAGTGATGGTACGACGTGCTGCTTCGATTTGACGAGCTGTCATACGACCACGCGTCAATGATTTTAGACCAATTTGTCCGAATGCAACGGTGCTTCCACGATGAGCTAGCCCAGTGTTACGACCTTTGTGCATTTTACGAAACTTGGTACGTTTTGGCTGTAACATAGTTTAACCTCTGTCTGAGTTTCGACGGTTTCCACGACCACGGCGTTTTGGCGCACGAGTCTGCTCTTCTTTGACGGGATTATATACACTGTTCATACCGTCAAGGATTTCGCCACGGAAAATCCAAACTTTAACACCGATGGTGCCGTAAGTTGTCTCTGCACGAATTGACGAATAGTCAATATCAGCACGGAGTGTATGCAATGGCACACGACCTTCACGGTACCATTCACTACGAGCAATCTCAGCACCGCCTAGACGGCCAGACAGCTCAACCTTGATACCTTTAGCACCAGAACGCATGCTGTTCTGTACCGCGCGTTTCATCGCACGACGGAACATAACACGACGCTCAAGCTGGCTACCAATGCCGTCTGCTACCAAACGTGCATCAAGGTCAGGTGACGTGATTTCTTCAATGTTGACCTGAGCAGGTACGCCCATAATTTTGGTCAATTCTTTTTGAAGTCTTTCGATATCTTCGCCTTTCTTACCGATAACAATACCAGGACGCGCAGTGGCGATGGTAATCTTAGCAGCGCCAGTAGGACGCTCGATCATGATGTTGCTGATCATAGCGTTGTCTAGCTTTTTGCGTAGATATTCACGAACTTGAATGTCGTTGATTAGGTATTCTGAGTATTGTTTAGGGTTAGCATACCAGTTTGCGTTATGCTTTTTTACAACACCAAGACGAATTCCGATTGGATGTACTTTTTGACCCATAACTTATTCTCCTACCTTTATAGTGATGTGACAAGTACGCTTGCTGATACGATCAGCACGGCCTTTGGCACGTGGTAGGATACGTTTTAGCGTAATGCCTTCATCAACATAGATAGTAGCGACTTTTAGGTCGTCAATATCTAAGCCGTGATTATGTTCGGCATTGGCGATGGCTGAGTTAAGGCATTTCTTAACAAACACAGCGCCTTTTTTATTGCTATACGTTAGGATATCCAAAGCACGCTCAATAGATTTGCCACGAACTTCATCAGCAACGAGTCTAACTTTTTGTGCCGATATGGCGGCACCGCGTAATTTTGCAGTTACTTCCATGGTAAGCACCTTATCTCTTAGCTTTTTTGTCAATGCCGTGACCACGATACGTACGAGTCGGGGCAAATTCACCTAGTTTATGACCAACCATCTGCTCACTCACGATAACCGGTACATGAGTACGGCCGTTGTGAACAGATAAAGTTAGGCCAACCATTTGTGGCAGAATCATCGAGCGGCGCGACCAAGTCTTAATTGGCTTGCGTGAGTTGGTGTCTAATGCATTCTCAACTTTAGCAAACAAGTGCGCGTCTATGAATGGACCTTTTTTCAATGAACGAGGCATGAAATTCTTCCTTTATTTCTTCTTGGCGCGACGGCGGATGATCATGTTGTCAGTACGCTTATTGTGACGCGTTTTAAGTCCTTTAGACTTCTGACCCCAAGGGCTGGTTGGATGGCGACCTTTGTTACGACCTTCACCACCACCGTGTGGGTGATCAACCGGGTTCATAGCGACACCACGAACAGAAGGACGAACACCACGCCAACGTGAAGCACCAGCTTTACCAAGTGATTTCAAGTTGTTTTCAGTGTTAGAAACTTCACCAATAACAGCGCGGCAATTTACGTGTACACGGCGAGTTTCGCCAGAACGCATACGTAGAATAGCATAAACACCGTCACGACCTAGTAACTGAACGCTAGCACCCGCAGAACGAGCCATCTGTGCACCTTTACCGATTTTAAGTTCGATATTGTGAATCACAGTACCCAATGGGATGTTTTTTAGCGGTAAGCAGTTACCTGGACGAATTGGAGAAGTCTCGCCTGACATTACTGTATCACCAACTACTTGTTTCTTAGCAGCGATAATGTAACGACGTTCGCCATCAGCATACTTAAGTAGAGCAATATGAGCAGTACGGTTAGGATCGTATTCAATACGCTCTACCGTTGCTGGGATATTGTCTTTAGTACGTTTGAAATCGATAATGCGATAATGTTGCTTATGACCACCGCCAATGTGACGAGTAGTAATGCGGCCATTATTGTTACGACCACCTGACTTGCTTTTTGATTCTAGAAGTGCTGCAAACGGACGACCTTTGTACAGGTGTGGATGCACTACTTTTTCAACAAAACGACGGCCTGGTGATGTTGGCTTTGCTCTTACGATAGGCATGAGTGTAATCCTTATTCGTTATTCGCTGTTTCACTAGTAGAATCAGTAGTATTCGCTACTTCTTCACCAGCATCAGCCATTTGTACATCTTGACCAGCTTTTAAGGTAACATAGGCTTTTTTGTAGTCGTTACGACGGCCGATGCTTTTACCAAAACGCTTTGTCTTACCTTTAACATTCAAAGTGTTTACTTTAGTAACTTCAACACCTTCAAACATCAACTCAACTGCTTTCTTGACTTCAAGCTTAGTAGCATTAGAATCAATTTTAAATACCTGCACACCAAGTGAGTCGCCAAGCATTTGAGATTTTTCTGAGAATACAGGCCCTCTTAAGACCTGATAAAGTCTTGCGTTATTCATGCTAGTGCTTCCTCAAATTGTTTCGCAGCTTCAACTGACATGATCACTTTATCAAATGCGATCAAGCTCACTGGGTCCACTTCATTTGTACCAAGTACATTGACGTGTGGAATGTTGCGAGCAGCTAAGTATAAGTTTTCATCAACTTCTTTAGTAACGATTAGTGCACGAGGTGCATTCAAATCGTTTAACTTAGCAATCAGTTCTTTGGTTTTCGGCCCAGAAACGCTCAACTCTTCTACCAAAATCAGACGCTCTTGACGAATCAATTCTGCTAGGATGCACTGCATCGCACCGCGATACATTTTACGGTTTACTTTCTGTGACCAATCTTGTGGTTTTGCAGCGAATGCACGACCACCTGAACGCCAGATTGGGCTACGAATAGAACCCGCACGAGCGCGACCAGTACCTTTTTGGCGCCATGGCTTAATACCACCGCCAGAAACTTCGGCACGTGTTTTTTGTGCGCGTGTACCTTGGCGAGCACCAGCTAAATAAGCGGTGACGACTTGATGCACTAGTGCTTCGTTGAATTCACGACCAAATGCCGTATCAGAAAGCTCAACCGCCGCACCTGTAACTGTTTTTAAATCCACGTTAATCCCCTTGCTTAGGCTTTGACTGACGGACGTACGATAACATCGCCACCGGTGGCACCTGGGATAGCACCCTTGATGACAAGTAACCCTTTTTCGGCATCAACCGAAATCACTTCTAGGCCCTGAACGGTAACACGTTTGTTACCCATCTGACCCGCCATCTTCTTGCCTTTGAATACTTTACCTGGTGACTGGTTTTGACCAGTTGAACCATGCGCACGATGAGACACTGAGTTACCATGAGTAGCATCTTGCATACTAAAGTTGTGACGCTTAACAGGGCCTTGGAAACCTTTACCTTTGCTCTGTCCTGTCACATCAACCATCTGACCTTGTTCGAACAAGTCAGCTAGAATCTCGCCACCAATCTCACGACCTTCAAGATCGCTTTCGTTGGCACGGAATTCCCAAACACCACGGCCAGCTTTAACACCAGCTTTAGCGAAGTGACCCTTTTGTGCAGCTGTTACGCGGCTGTCACGACGAGTACCTGTGGTAATTTGGATGGCTTGATAACCATCTACATCAGTATTTTTTACTTGAGTAATGCGGTTTGCATCGACCTCAACAACTGTTACAGGGATAGATGCGCCTGTTTCAGTGAAGACACGGGTCATGCCGCACTTTTTACCGACTAAACCGATCGCCATTTTAGACCTCTTTATATCTTATATTAATGGGTTGGGTGTTTAATGTGCATTAACCCAAAGCAATTTGAACGTCAACACCCGCCGCTAAATCTAATTTCATTAGCGCATCCACAGTTTTGTCAGTTGGCTGAACGATATCAACCATACGCTTATGAGTACGGATTTCGTACTGGTCACGAGCGTCTTTGTTAACGTGTGGTGAGGTTAGAACGTTGAAGCGCTCAATGCGAGTCGGCAACGGTACAGGACCACAAACTTGCGCACCGGTGCGCTTTGCAGTATCAACAATCTCTTGTGCAGATTGATCAATCAGACGATGATCAAAAGACTTAAGACGGATACGGATTCTCTGGTTAGCCATGCCAGCAAGCTCCTAATATGTGCCTTTGTCATTCTTGCGTCGCAAGACCATGATCAAAAGCAGTTTGGTTAAATATTCACTTAAAGCGGCCTTCTGTTCTTAACCAGAATGAGTTCTTTATCCGAACTTATAGCGTGCCAAAAGCAAAATAGTTTAAAGCCCCGCCAACCCTCCTATTAAATGGAAAGTAGCAAAGGCATAATGAAATAGTGCTAGAAACGATGCTCTAGCTGTCATAGCGCCAGCTTTTTTTATTCAGCTGCGCATATATAATTCAGTGGTGTATATTATACATAGTATTTTAGGTATTGCAAGAGCAATCTCTAGTATGATTAGAGATGCTCCTTCTTATACTGGCTACTAATCACACAAATAGTTGCATCTAAAATTATTATTTGTTTTAAATAATATTAATCTAAAACAATATCATACTGCTCTTGAGTGTATAGATTCTCTACATCAAAAGTAATGACCCTACCCAGTAGATACTCTAAATCGGCTACTGTGTCTGACTCTGTTGTAAGCAGTAAATCAATGACTGCCGCATGAGCCACTACTGTGAACTTTTTGGGAGAGTTATAAGTGCGTGCGCAGCGCATAATTTCGCGGAAAATCTCAAAACAAACGGTTTCTGCGGTTTTGACAAACCCGCGACCTTGGCAAGTTGAGCACGGCTCACACAGCTGCTGACCCAATGATTCACGCGTGCGCTTGCGTGTCATTTCTACCAATCCAAGCTCACTGACCTGCGTAATCTTAGTTTTTGCATAATCTTGGGTAAGCTGCGCCTGTAAGCTCTCAAGCACATCATCTTTGTGTTGTTGCTCAAGCATATCGATAAAATCTAGAATAATGATGCCGCCTAGATTACGTAAGCGCAACTGTCGAGCGATAGCATGTGTGGCTTCTAGATTAGTCTTATAAACCGTATCCTCTAATGAGCGACCGCCTACAAAAGAACCTGTATTGACATCAATCGTGGTCATAGCTTCGGTCTGGTCGATGATCAGATAGCCGCCAGACTTTAGATCGACACGGCGCTTTAGTGCATCACGTAAGTCGTCTTCGACACGGTGTACATCAAACAACGACTGCTCAGCGGTGTAATGCACGATACGATCATAGACGAAGGGAACAAACTCTTTGGCAAAATATCTGACTTGCTCATAGATTTGCGTATTATCAATGATGACTTTTTCGGTATCAGCGTGAACCAAGTCACGGATAGAACGTAATGGTAATGACAGTTCTTGATAGATCAGCTCTGAGCTCTGATGATGATTAATCTCTTGGCGACGAGCACAGATAGTACGCCACAGCTGCAATAGATAATAGATGTCCTCTTCTAGCTTATCGACAGGCAAACGCTCAGCAGCAGTGCGGGCAATCAGTCCACCTTTTAGATTGACCGTCTGCATCAAGCTACTAAGCTCAGTCTTTAATCGGCTACGCTCTTCTTCACCATCGATACGCTGCGATATACCAATATGATCACTCGATGGCAAATATACTAGATAACGTGATGGTAGTGAGATGTTAGTCGTTAGACGAGCACCTTTGCTCCCCAGCTGGTCTTTAGTTACCTGTACCAAAATACGCTGACTTTCATGCAAACGATGCTGAATCAAAGTTTTAGACGCTGGTACTATTTCTGTGCTTTGCGCACTGACAATAGGCGGTGTCACAGCCAAGCTATCAGCAGAAGCGTTGGCAGTGGCATCGTCCTCATTTATCTCGTGCTTAGTGGCCTTAGCCGCTTTGTTTTTTTCTGCAACGGGGCGTGGTTCACGCTGCATATCATTAACATGTAGAAATGCGGTCCGTGACTGACCAATATCTACGAAGGCTGCCTGCATACCAGGAAGGACACGTACGACCGTCCCTAGATAGATATTGCCGACCAACCCCAGTTTGTGATGTCGTTCAATATAAATCTCGCCCAAAATACCATTGTCTAAAACCGCAACACGGGATTCCATTGGACTAATATTAATCAGCAGCTCTTCGGACATAGTTTTTTCTCTTATCTCTCAGCTTTCTTATTAGACGGTCATCGCCTATTAGATTGACAGTGTAACAAATGCGACTTGCTCTTGCCCATTACCCTACCGTGTCATTATGTGCATATCCCATTATAACGGGTTGACTGTGTCCTTACTGCCTTCTGTCATTTCTTTGATTAGTGCCAGCGTTTGCGCCAGTGGCAGACCAACGACATTGGTATAGCTGCCATTAATACGACTGACCCATGCCGCACCCAGTCCTTGAATACCATACCCACCTGCTTTATCAGCAGGTTCGCCACTATCCCAGTAATCGCTCATCATCTGTGTCGTCAGTGGTATAAAAGTCACTTCCGTACGTTCAGTGATTCGCTGCTGGTTAATAATTTGTAAGGAATGTGTAGGTTCTGATGGGCTTCGTTCTGCTATAGGCAATAGCTGTACTTGAGTCGCTTGAACGGCAGTCCATACTTCGTGGACGTTATCAGACATACGCTGCCACATACTATATGCGTGCTCGCGATCAATAGGCTTGACCAAGACTGTCTTACCGTCTGACAGTACACCGATGGTATCAGAAGTCAAAATAATAAACGGTGATGTAAGGCTATCGTGATTTGCTTGAGAGGTGTCGCTTAATTGTTGTATCGCGGCATCGGCTTTGGTTGCGACCATGCGTTCGATATAGTCTGTTGGCGACTCATTATCTAACGGTGTCTCATCAATATCCACGCTTAAGATAGTAAAGTCTAGTTGCGCTCTTTCTAGTAGCTCACGACGACGCGGAGAGCCAGACGCTAAAACGATATCCATCAATCTTCTCTTCATTTATAAATTTATGATGTGTGTGGTTGTACAGTATTGTATACAGAGCAAGCTAAGCTGTTAAACAAAGTAATCTTGATAACTGATAATTTATCAACGTGAAAACTTGCGTAAAGCAAACAGTACGAGTGGCCAGCTAATGATACTCATAAACAATGACACAGCAGACTGGGCGACAAAGACGTTTTGAATAAACATCTGTAGTATCCATAGATTTAACTGAAAGACAATCAGCCCTAGACTAGCAATTAACCAAGCGCTAACGGTATTCAACTGTCTGACATAGATACTGGTAATTTTAATAACCAGTGCAACTACAACAGCGGCAAAAGCTTGCTGCCCTAAATGGGTATCCATTAATAAATCAGCAATTAGTCCAACTGTGAATGCGGTGAAAATACCCACATAGCGCGGCTGAAACAGCAACCAATAAATCAGCACCATGATCATGACCATGGGACGCAATGTGGCCATGCTTGGGCTTAATGGATAGACATTGAGTGATGATGCAGCGATGAAACTTAGAACAATCACAACTATCAATAGTACCGTGGCATTCTCAGAATCAGGATACGACATGGGTACTTACCTTAGCGAGTGTTTGATAGTTGCTGTTATATTGTTGATTGGATATTGGCAAGGTGAATACCATAAGTGGAAAGAGCTTTAAAACGTTAATACTGTGGCTTACGTCATTATCTATGGAGCAATAGCAGCAGCATTATTCTCATTTAGCAGCTTGTCTTGAAGTATTAATACATAGGCATTGTCAATAAAGTTAGCTGCTGGAGTAACTTCGATCGTTCTAAAGTTATCAGTTTGCTCGTCTTTGACATGCGCGATACGCCCTACTCGATAACCTGCCGGAATACGACCGCCCAATCCTGACGACACTAGCTCATCACCTACCCGCACATCCGATGTTTTGAATACGTAATTGAGACTTAATGAGGATGGAATGCCTTGACCTGTGACGATAGCACGCTGACCGGTACGCTTGACAGTAACCGCAACTGACTGCTGCTCATCTGTAATCAACAACAGACGGCTAGTATTCGGGTAGACATTGATAATCTGTCCTAATACACCATCTTCATCGATGACCGTTTGCCCAACTTGTACGCCATCTTGCTCACCTTTGTTAAGCACCACAATCTGTCTGAGCAAATTGGTATCTGTACCGATGACTTGCGCCAAATTAAGATCAAACTGCTCAGGCTTGGTGGTAGATAAGATACCTTGCAGACGTGCGTTCTGCGCCAAGATATAATCTTGCTGTTGTAGCTTGGCATGCGCGTGTATCAATTGCGACTTTAGCTGCATATTTTCGCGACGCAGTGCTTCTTTTGACTGCAGGCTGCCACCAGCCCAATGCTTGGCATAGCTTGGTAATAGAGACAGCTCATAGATTGGCTGCATGGCGGCATGACTGGTGCTACGTACTGGCTTGAACCAATCAGAGTTTTTGCTATCAAACCACATCAAAATTAAGGCTGCTATCAATACGATAACAGTCTTACGAAGTGATAACGGCTGGCGCGCAAAAATACTTGGAGTCATAAGTCGTCTGATTTAAGGATTCTAAAATGAACAATAGCACTTATTTATAGCATGAGTGTTTATCGAGGATATTGGGTTCTAGCACAAATGAATGCAATTAAAGGTAGCACAATCGGCTACCTTTAATTTTATATATAGTCAATTTTATATAAATTAGATACGGTGTTAGTCTCGCTCAGCCTACTATTTGTAGTACTTTCGCTTGCCTTCCTTATATCCAAATTATATTAAACCGACTATATTTATAGTTTCATCATTCACATAAATCATCATATATTGCCAAGACTATAGGGCAATTAAGAATAAAGATGACTTAAACAAAAATCATGTTTAAACTTTTGTTATTGATGAAATCAAGCGCGATACCACCGCCACGACTAACGCAGGTCAACGGGTCTTCTGCTACCGTTACTGGCAAACCGGTCTCTTGCGAGATAAGTTTGTCTAAGTCACGTAATAGTGCGCCGCCACCTGTCAATACAATGCCACGCTCAGCGATGTCCGATGATAACTCTGGAGGAGTCTGCTCAAGTGCTACTTTTACAGCGCTAACAATACCGCTCAATGGATCAGTCAACGCTTTTTGCACTTCTTCTGAATTGACAGTAAAGGTCTTTGGCACACCTTCTGCCATGCTACGACCACGAACTTCTACTTCTAGTTGGCTGTCTTCATTCAATGCAGAACCGACTTCTTTTTTGATGCGCTCAGCGGTTGTCTCACCGATGACACAACCATGCGTACGGCGTACATGAGTGATGATCGCTTCATCAAACATATCGCCACCGATACGAATCGACTCAGCATATACGCAACCAGATAGTGCGATAACAGCAATCTCAGTCGTACCACCACCGATGTCCACCACCATAGAACCACTGGCTTCATGAACTGGCATACCAGCACCGATAGCCGCAGCCATCGGCTCTTCTAGCAATAGTACTTTGCTCGCACCTGCTGATGATACTGCCTCACGAATCGCCTTGCGCTCAACTAGAGTAGACTTACATGGTACACAAACCACGACGTTAGGCTGTGCCATAAAACGCTTGGCTTTTACTTTAGCGATAAAGTGCTTAAGCATTTTTTGCGTCACTTCAAAATCAGCAATCACACCGTCTTTCAACGGGCGAATCGCTGTGATGTTCGCAGGCGTACGACCTAGCATCTGCTTGGCATCGATACCAACAGCGGCGACGGTCGGGTTCTGAGTACGATTGCTTCGTAACGCGACCACCGTAGGCTCGTCAAGAACGACGCCTTTATTAGGAATAAAAATTAGGGTGTTCGCAGTACCGAGGTCGATAGCGATATTATTTGATAAAAATCCAAACAGGTTCATGACTAATATATCCAGCGTCTTACGAATGAGGCGAATGAGATTGACTGAGGTGTTACTCGTCAGTGTTGAGCAGGTCGTCGTTAAACATTACTTGTGGCAACAGTTAATCATCCCAACAAGTCAAAATCCAAGCAATAATAATGAAATGAAAAAACTGAGCTAAATTATACCGATTTAGCTCAAAAAAAACATAGATATTTGCATCAGTAAGTAAGGATTTTTGTCTTAGACGCCAAAAGTTGTTACAAAGTTTGAAATAGTAGTGAATATCATTCAACTCAATGAAACATCATTTAATCTGATAACTAACAAGGCTCTACAGGCAGATGAATGTTTTGCTTAATAGCAGATGCATACTGTAACGTATTTTAGAAGCTAATTGGAGAGCAATTGAGGAACAATGATGAATTAGGGGGTCAGTTTTGCAATTCTCTGTAAATCATTGTGTCTTAATTGGCATTATGGCTTGGATGACACCATATCTTATTCAATATTACGTCTTCATCAATTCAGACTGTTGGTTGAGATTGTGCATCAATCAAGCGTCATGCTCTGTAAACTTGAGTCAGATGCTTTATAATAAGCTCACTTACTATTTATATCTATTTTAATTGTTTCTATTTTAGCGCTTACGTATTTTCGTTTTCGTAAACTACTCTAACAAAAACTGTCCTTAACTGGAGAAACTATGTCTCAGCAGCCAGCAACGTCTGACAGCAACGTCAGCCGTGAAGAAATCCTAGAAGTTGCCAACCTTGCCCGCTTAGGTGTCGATGAAAGTACAGCCGATAGCTATGCTGATGATATCAGTAAAGTATTAAAACTGATGAATACGCTATCTAACGTTGATACCACAGACATCAAGCCACTAGCCAATATCCATGAAGTTTGCCAAGAGTTGCGTGCTGATGTGGCAAAACACGACATCAATCGTGAGCGTAATCAGTCAGTCGCACCTGCCGTAGAAGAAGGCTTATATCTAGTGCCTCAGGTGATTGAATAATAGTGGCTGAATAACACAATCACGCATTTGCCATTATCTCATTTTATTTTATGCTATTAACATTTTGACGGACGACACCTTATGTCTGAACTTCATTTATTAAGTACCGAGCAGCTCATTACTGGCTTGCAAAACAAACAATTTAGCAGCGCGGAATTAACCGAGCATTACATCAAGCGTATCGATGCGCTAGACAGCAAGATTAACAGCTTTATCACTCATACTTCTGAGACTGCACGCGCACAAGCACAAGCGGCAGACGAGATGCGCGCACAAGGCGATCAGCGTCCGCTACTTGGTGTACCAATGGCGCACAAAGACATCTTCTGTACTCAGGGCGTACTGACCACTTGTGGCTCAAAGATGCTGCACAACTTTGTCTCACCATATGACGCGACCATCGTTTCTAACATCGATAAGGCTGGCATGATTAGCTTAGGTAAGCTCAATATGGATGAGTTTGCGATGGGCTCAGACAACAGTAGCTCTTACTACGGTACGGTACAAAACCCTTGGAACCTAGAGCGCGTCCCTGGTGGCTCGTCAGGTGGTAGTGCTGCTGCTGTTGCCGCAGGTTTTGTCCCTGTTGCTACCGGTAGTGATACGGGTGGCTCTATTCGTCAGCCTGCTTCATTCTGCGGCCTAACAGGTATTAAGCCGACTTATGGCCGTGTGTCACGCTTTGGTATGATTGCCTACGCTTCAAGTCTAGATCAAGCAGGTAGCATGGGGCGCAGCGCTAAAGATTGCGCCTATCTGCTCCAGCCGATGATTGGTCATGATCCACGCGATGCAACTTCTATCAAATACGAGATGCCTGACTACGTACAAGATATCAATGATGCCCAAGCTGCTGCTGGTGATAAGCCATTTGACGGTCTTCGTATTGGTGTAGCCAAAGAATACTTCGGTACAGGGCTTGATAGCGAAGTTGAGCAAGCAGTACGTGCGGCTCTGAAGAAATATGAAGAGCTTGGTGCAACGATTGTAGAAGTGAACATCACTGATCCTGAGATCACGCTTGCCACTTACTATATGCTAGCGCCTGCCGAAGCATCATCTAACCTATCGCGCTTCGATGGCGTACGTTTTGGCTATCGCTGTGAAAACCCAACGGACCTTATCGATCTATACACGCGCTCACGCTCCGAAGGCTTTGGCCCTGAAGTACAGCGCCGTATCTTGACAGGGACGTATGCGCTATCGGCTGGCTACTTCGATGCTTACTATACTAAAGCACAGAAGATTCGCCGTTTGATCGTTAAAGACTTTGATGAAGCATTTGCTAGCTGTGATGTGATTGCTAGCCCAACCGCACCAACTGCTGCCTATAAATTAAGCGACAATCTCGACCCTGCGACCATGTACTTAGGTGATATTTATACCATCGCAGTCAACTTAGCGGGTCTGCCTGCACTTAGCCAACCGGTTGGTTTGACTACAGAAGGTCTACCAATTGGCTTGCAATTAATCGGTAAGCATTGGCAAGAGAGTCAACTGCTCACGACTGCGCATCTGTTCCAGCAGCATACTGATCATCACCTACAACACTCTACCATCGCAAAGGAGACGGTATAATGAGTACAGTTACTACTGATAACAATGCCGTCCGTGAACACGCCGTGCGTAAAGAGCTATTTGTCGATGGCTATGAAGTGGTCATCGGTATCGAGATTCACTGCCAGCTAAATACGGAAAGTAAGATCTTCTCAAGTGCGCCGACTGATTTTGGTCATGAGCCAAACAGCCAAGCTAGCATCGTCGATTTGGGTTTGCCTGGCGTATTACCAGTGCTAAATGCTGGTGTGGTCGATCGCGCGCTAAAATTCGGCATCGGCGTCAATGCTGAGTTAGGTCTATTTAATACGTTTGACCGCAAAAACTACTTCTACCCTGATTTGCCTAAGGGCTATCAAATCACCCAGATGGCCAATCCTATCGTAGGTGAAGGCTACATCGATGTCGTGGTAAATGAGGGCGAAAAGAACGAATACCCTAAACGTATGGGTATCACCCGCGCGCATCTAGAAGAAGATGCTGGTAAATCTGTACATGACGCTGTCGATGGTATGACGGGTGTGGATTTGAACCGTGCTGGTACGCCACTGATCGAAATCGTCTCTGAGCCAGACATGCGCTCAGCCCACGAAGCACTTGCCTATATTAAAGCCATTCATCAGCTAGTTACTTGGCTAGGTATCTCAGACGCAGTAATGGCTGAAGGCTCATTCCGCTGTGATTGTAACGTCTCTGTGCGCAGACCAGGTGATGAGCTTGGTACGCGTACTGAGCTAAAGAACTTAAACTCGTTCCGCTTTATCGAACGTGCTATCAATCGTGAAATCGAACGTCAAATCGATATCTTAGAAGATGGTGGCAAAGTCGTTCAAGCGACGATGCTGTATGATCCAGAGCGTGATGAAACTCGCACCATGCGTACAAAAGAAGACGCCAACGACTATCGCTATTTCCCTGATCCTGACCTGCTGCCTGTCCGTATCGAGCAGCATACGGTTGATGAGATCAAAGCAGCGATGCCAGAGCTACCAGTCGCTCGTCGTGCACGCTTTGAAGAAGCGCTTGGTTTGTCAGAATATGACGCTCGTATCTTGACTGGTAGTCGTCAAATTGCTGACTACTTCGAAGATGTGGTGGCTGAAATCGGTCAGCAAGATGCCAAAATGGCTGGCAACTGGGTCATGGGCGACTTGCTCGGCGCACTGAACAAAGATGACACCGACATCATCGACTCCCCTATCAGCGCCAAACAATTGGCTGGCATGCTCAAGCGTATCAAAGATGACACGCTATCTGGCAAACTGGCTAAGAAAGTCTTTAGTGCTCTATATGAGCGCGAAGGCGGCGATGGTGATGATGCAGCAGATAAAATCATCAAAGACAAAGGCCTTAAGCAAGAAACCGATACTGGTGCTATCAAAGCGATGGTAGAAGAAATCATCGCAAAAAATGAAGCGATGGTCGAAGAGTATCGCGGCGGTAAAGAAAAAGCCTTTAACGGTCTGGTCGGTCAGGTCATGAAAGCCAGTCGCGGTAGTGCTAACCCACAGCAAGTGAACCAAATTCTAAAAGAATTATTGGGTTAACATTGGCTGCTAAGCGATTATACTGACTATGCTAGGCGGAATAATATTGTAGAGTTTGGCTGCTATAAATAGCCCTTGCAATATACATAATTTTGCGTAAAATAGTCAGTCACTCGGGGCGTAGCGCAGTCTGGTAGCGCACTACACTGGGGGTGTAGTGGTCGCAGGTTCAAATCCTGCCGTTCCGACCAAACATAGCAGTAAAGAGAAAAGCCAATCATTGTTTTCAATGGTTGGCTTTTTTTGTGCTAAATTTGACTGGTGATTGTATGATGTTTTGATTGAGCAAATAATAATAAAAATCTTGCAAGGCATGATGAATAATCTAAAGCCAGTCATCCATATAGCTTTAGGCTGGTTTGTCTTATATCTACTTTGATTTAATGGTGTGTAGAGGTGTGAATTGTGACTTATTTTTTTTCTGATATTCAAAAAGGTTATGATACCCACATGGAACTTGCTTCCTTGTTAGACGTACTTATATCTATATCCGAATATCCTATATGTTCTGCTATTGAGTTCTTGCAATATCACGATTTTCAAAAGAAGATTAAATTTTATTACTTAGAAGATATAAGTTATAAACCTATTGAACTAATGGGAGCTGAAAATATTGTCAATAATACTCTTTACGAAATTAATAGTGATTATCCTTTAATAACAAAGGTGTTAACAGAGTTACCGCCTCACATTATGAACATAATATGTATAGTCTAATCCAAATAAAACCGATACAATCCTATTAACAATTGCATTTAATGAAATAAACGATGACTTATTCAATAGACTATCGCAAACAGGTACTTTCTAGCATCACTGATGGTATGACCATACGAGAAGCTGCGCTATTTTATGGACTTAGCACCAGCACCATTCACAGCTGGCAGAAGAAATTAGCGCCTAAAACAACCAGAAATAAAGCACCGACTAAAATACCTGATGACGCATTGATTGAAGACGTAAAAAGATACCCAGATGATTATAACTATGAAAGAGCTCGTCGCTTGAACTGTAGTAAAACGGGCATTTTTAATGCTTTAAAGCGTCTTGGTATCAGTCAAAAAAAAGACCTTGGAACATCCAAAAGCGTGTCCGATAAAAAGAGCGGTATTCCAGAGTAGGCTTGATCGCTTTACGCAGCAAGGCTACCCCATTGTCTATATGGATGAAAGCGGCTTTGAGGCTGAAACCATTCGTTCTCATGGCTATGCACCGATTGGTACACCCTGTATCGATAGCTACAACTGGCAAGCAAGAAAGCGAACCAACGTCATCGGAGCTCTCTATGAAAAGATGCTATTTGCGCTTGATTACGTTGAGCAGAATATCAATAGCACCATATTCTACGACTGGTGCAAACACACTTTAATTCCAAGTCTCAAGACTAAATGCGTGATTGTCATGGATAACGCTCGGTTTCATAAAAGCAAACGTATTCAAAAGCTACTCAACAGACATGGCCATCGTATTCTTTGGCTACCACCGTACAGCCCTGATCTAAACCCTATCGAGAAAAAATGGGCACAGGCTAAGTTTCTACGCCAAGGATGGATGGAGAATAATCTACCTAAACTGTTTCATGATATGGGCTGTATCGATTTTATAAAGACTTAACTATAAGCTTCGGCAAGGACTTTTACACAAAGATTCAAAATTTAAGTAAAGAATTAAATTAGATATAAAAAATTTAAATCAGAGTTAATTATATTTATATAACAGTATTTTCTAATTAAACTATATTATAAAGGTAATCATTATTAATATTTAATTATATAAAATACTATATGATAAAAAATTAAGGAAAAATATGTTTAATGTTACTATTTCTCTAAAAAATGATATTTTCTTTGGAGAGTTTCTAGCTGATAGTTACTTTTTCGAACCGTCTAAATATGATTATGCATTTTATTTATATAAGGGACATGAAAGAATAGCTACTAAAGCCTATTCTGAAAATACAGAAGCTATATTCGATATAGACAATCCATCTGGAATATTTTCTATTAAGGTAATTGTTAGAGATAAAGAACATGGCGATAAGCGATCATTTTATTCAGAGAAAATAAATTTCGATTGTTAATCTAATTATTGTTTTAAATTTTAGGATAGTTGTATGAATAATATGCAGATATTAGAAAAATATAAAGAACTTAGTGTATATGGTTTAATTTTAGAATTAGAAAAGAATAATGGAACTGAGATTAATACACGAGTAGCAGCTTATAATCTATTGAAAGCAGGCCGTATCATTGCAAAAAAATCAGTCAGTAAAACTCTTGGTTATTTACCAGATATTGCCTTTGACCTAAGTCGTCACGAAAGTGTTTATCGCATTGCAGCTTTTCTATATATAGATCTAGGCGAAAAACAAAAAGCATTGGAGTGTGTATCTTATTTGCATTATTACTATAAGGATCATGAGACTGAACCACATGCTCAATATAACCTCATCTTACAACAACTAATTAATGCCTTCGAAAATGAGTCAGAAATTAATGTATATATAGATAACGGGGAAAAAGAGTATCAAGAACAAAAGATATTAAATATTATTAAGGATTATCCTGAGTTTCTCTCAGAAACAGATATTACGGATCAAGCCACTTATTTCAGCAAAATATATCGTCGTTTAGGTATTAATGCAGTTTTTGCATCAATTATCAGTGATGTACGTTTTAATAGTCGTCAAAAAGCTATTCTGCTTATTAGAGCAAGTCGTGCTGTAGCAACAATATCTGATGAAGGTCCAAGTATTGAGTCTTTGTTTGCAAATAGGGCATTGGAGCTAGATACCTCAGATTCAGTGATAAAAAATAGCTATCAAGCTTATCTTAGAGCAGGTGACTTAAACAAACTTACGCAGTTGAAAGAGCAATATCCAGAGTTGCTGTAAATACATAATTTAGTGATTTCTGAGGTTACAGTGATACTAAAACTAGCGTTAGTAAGTGATGAGTTGACTGCCCAGTCTTTAAAAGCCACTAGTGCGATTAAGGTTGTAGAACAAAATCTTCGTTATCAGATATGGCGCAATAAAAAGCCTGATCTAATAGTTGTTGAGTCTGCTTGGCGAGGGTGTAAAGAATCATGGCGCTATAAGATAGCCAATTACCCTGACTATCCTGAGCGTAACAATGTCGAGCTGCGCAAACTGTTGGAGCTGGCAGACAAGTACAATGTGCCTGCTGTGTTTTGGAATAAAGAAGATGGTGCTCACTTTAATCGCTTTATCGATTCAGCCAGTTTATTTAAATATGTGTTGACGGTTGATTCCAATTGTGTAGATAGATACCAAGCGATATTGGGTGATAAAGTAAAAGTAGGGGTATTGCCCTTTGCGGTACAGCCTAAGTTTCACTATCCTGCTATATCACCGCCGCGTTACCGCAAGAGTCTATTTATCGGCAGTTACAGTAAGCATATTCATAACGCTCGCCAGCAGTGGCAAGATAGGATATTCAGTGCAGCATCGCCCTATGGACTAGACATCATAGATCGTAACTCAGATCGTAACCCTGACGTATACCGTTACCCAGATCTGCCCAATACCACAGTCTTTCCCAACGTCCCTCATAATCAAACGGGTGATATATATCGTCAGTACTCACACTGTATTAACGTAAATACAGTGACTGACTCGCCAAGCATGTTTTCTCGTCGTTTGATTGAGATTATGGCATGTGGAAGACTGGCTGTTAGCAACCCTAGCGTATCCATCAATACACGGTTTGAAGGGATGTGCGAGGTGGTTGAGAGTCGCGAGCAGGCAGATGAGCTATTTGCACAGCTATCGAGAGGCTATACCAAGCAGCAGATAGAGATGATGCGCTATGCCAGTCATCATGTACTAGAGAACTATAACTATGATCAATGGCTACAGCATATTATTGATTTTATTGATTTATAAATAGTTTGTATTGTTAGAAAACTATTGATCAAAAACCCCCGTGCTAGGTAACCTTAGCACGGGGGTTTCTTTTAAAATGTTTATGTCTACTCTAGTCAACAATCAATTGCTCTGGGCCACCTTCTTGCTGCGTTGCAAGATTTGCGACCATAGATAGGGCATGAGCTTGTTGATCTATCGGTTGTGTTACTGCTTCGCCTCTCGATCCTTCACGCAACCAATTTTTAGCTATGTCATCGCTGTTTTGGTTGTGCTGCTGATTTTGTAAATTATACCAAGCCAAATCATGATGCAAGCTGACCACGTCGCCCATGATAAGTAGAGCAGGCGTTGGTAGCTGAGCTTGCTCTTGTTTGGCAACAATCGTTGCAAGCGTACCTGTCAATACCTGCTGATTGGGCATACTCGCATTAGAGACGATAGCAATCGGCGTCTCGTTACTGCGTCCTGCATCAACCAAGCCTTCAGTCAAACGAGCCAGCGAATGCAGACCCATATAAAACACCACTGTCTCATCAGTATTCAAGAAGTTCTTAAAATTACTGTTGGGCGCGCCAGCCTTCAGAAACCCCGTCACAAAGCGCACTGATTGTGAATGATCACGGTGAGTTAAGGGAACGCCTGCATAGCTAGCGGCGGCATTGGCAGCGGTAATGCCTGGCACTACCTGATACGGGACGCCATGCGCTCGTAAGCTTTCTATCTCTTCTCCTCCGCGACCAAAGATAAACGGATCGCCACCTTTTAAGCGAACGACACGGCGACCCTGTTTCGCATGATTGACGAGTAGCTCATTGATACCTAATTGCGCAACTGTATGATTACTGCGTTTCTTACCGACAAATACTTTGTCCGCGTCACGGCGGCATAAGTCCAATACTTGCGGTGATACGAGCGCGTCATAAAATACAATATCCGCTTGCTGCATCAGACGCAGCGCTTTAAATGTCAACAGCTCTGGATCACCAGGGCCTGCGCCCACAATATAGACTTCACCAACGGCTGGTAACTCTTTTTCTGATTCATCAGATAGAGTAGCAGTAATCGTGTCTGACTCTTTCACCGCATTTGCATCGTCGCTTTTCTTACTGATAGCCGCTGCGGTACTATCCAAATCGGCTTGCAGTTGTGCAGTGGCTTCAGTTTCATTACCGGCGAACATCAGCTGACTGACCTGACCTTCAAACGCACGCTCCCAAAACTGACGACGTCCCGTGAGTGTTGGTATTTTGGCTTTAACTTCACTACGGAAGTCACCAGCCAGCTTTGCCAACTTACCATAGCCTTGCGGGATTAATGTCTCAAGGCGGGCCCGTAATAGACGTGCCAGTACCGGCGCTTTACCGTTTGATGAAATACCAATCACGATAGGATTACGATCGATAATGGCTGGAAAGATAAAGTCACATAAGTGCGGCGTGTCGACCACATTGACTGGAATGTTTAGCTCAGTCGCATCTGCATGAATCTGGTGATTGAGTGTTTCATCGTCAGTCGCGGCAATGATTACGCGTGCGCCTACCATATAGGTTTTGTTATAATTCTCATAGATAAACTGGTGCTTATCGTCAGTTAGCAAGGCTTGTAGCTCGTGGCTGATATCAGGTGCAAGTATAGCGATACAGGCACCTGCACGGCTGAGTAAGTCAGCTTTACGCAGTGCCACTTCGCCGCCGCCCACGATGAGCACTTTACGGTCTTCTAATTT
Organism: Psychrobacter sp. NPDC078501; assembly: GCF_044900935.1. Classification (NCBI taxonomy): domain Bacteria; kingdom Pseudomonadati; phylum Pseudomonadota; class Gammaproteobacteria; order Moraxellales; family Moraxellaceae; genus Psychrobacter; species Psychrobacter sp. NPDC078501. The sequence continues at coordinate 45,000 of NZ_JBJDOS010000005.1, forward strand.
AAAAAATAGCGGGAAGGTGTTCATAATGTCACCATATATTTAATTGTTTATTATAAAAGGATTTGAGGGATGCCGCCATTATGCGGTATCACAGGCACAGTCTCACCTAATGAATTGGCATTAGCATATTCGTTTTTGTCATGTTAATGATGGTTTTTTGTGAGAAAGGGAATAGGTTTTATGAGACATGATAGGCGTACTAGAGGTTTAGAAGGGCATAATTTTATATTTTTTAATTCAGAACAATTATGAATGCATCATGATGAGTCAAAACAATACGTTTAATAGACTAAAAAAATCAAGTACTGTCTTTTTCGGACTGATTTTAGGGTTGCTAGTTAGTTCAGATGTACTAGCAGAATGCGCGTTGGCTGAAGGTTATAAGTTACCAAATGGGGTTGTATTTGATGAACACTGTGAGTTTGATGGTGAACTCGCGCCCGTAATAAAAGGTAGTAAGTATGGATTCATCGATAAGCAAGGTGTGATAAAAATACCAACACAGTATGACTTTCCAATTGCTTTTGTAGAAGGTCTAGCAAGTGTTCATAAGGATAACTTATCCGGATACATTAATATGCAGGGTGAAGTTGTTATACCTCTCAAATACAGCCTTACTTATCCATTTGAAGACGGTTTAGCTGTAGTTGGGGTAGATAATAGAAGAGGAGTCATTGATAAACAGGGACAGATATATTCCGATAATGTACGATGATTTAATGGGTTTTAATGAGGGTTTATCTGCAGTTGAGAACGAAGGGAAGTATGGATACATTGATATTAATAATAAGTTAATTATTCCTTATGAATATGATTCTACTATTTCCTTTACAGAAGGCCTAGCAGCGGTTGAAAAAAATGAAAAGTTCGGATTTATAGATAGGCTAAATAATATCGTGATACCCATTGAATATTATAGTGTGACTTGGTTTTCAGGTGGTTTAGCCGTCGTTAATAATGATGATAAGTTTATGATCATTAATAGGTCGAATCAAGTAGTCAAAGAGCTAGACTATACAATGGTCTTCCCCTTCATTAACGGATTAGCACTTGTCTATGATAACGGTAAGCATGGATTTATTGACAAAAATGGTGATGTAGCAATTGAATTAGACTATGATGACATTCCATTTATTGATCCTTTTAAAGATGGTACCGCCTATGTCAAAAAAGATGGTGAATGGTTCTACATTAATAGACAAGGTAAACGTGTAGAAAAAAAGTTTTAAGTCCAATGAAAAACTGAAAAAAGCCCTTTCTTAAATGAAAGAAAGGGCTTTTCAAATTCATAAACAGCTAAAATTACAGCTGAGTATGCAAACCACACTCACGGCTTTCTTCTACCTTAGTTGGATCAAAGTAGTCATGCTCGTTTGGCAAGTTATGCTCTTCTAGATATACATCTAAATCAGCATCTGTTTTTTCAAACAATGGCGCTACTTTTAGCACGCCGTCTTTTGATAAGCTAAGTACGTCAAGACCTTGGCGGAACTCAGTTTGGTCTTTACGAATAGCATTGAACCACACGTCTGGCTTTAGCTCATCTAACGCACGGCGGAACGGCTCAAGTTTAACTTGCTCAGTGAACTCGTCATGCTGTGGGTTATCGATACCTGGAATACCATTCATCGTCGCGTCACGGTGTGCAGCCGTTTGCTTAGGAATATAAGTAACGACGTTTAGGTTCAAGTCATGGATAAGCTTGTTGGCAAATTGATAAGTAGCATCAGTGTTGTAGCCTGAGTCTACCCACAATACCGTGATATCAGGACGCTGTTTAGCAACCAAATGCAAAATCGCTGACTCATACGGACGGAAGTTGGTCGTAATGATTGGGTTTTTTGCTTGAGTCAGTGCCCACTCAACGATTTGCTCAGGTGATTTACCTTGCAGGTCTTGGTTGGCTTGGTCAAGATCTAGGTTTGGGTGTAATTGGCTCATAATACATTCCTTAATTGTTGTTAATATAAAAGTGTTGATTAAAAATATCGGGCATTACTATAAAATTAATGGTCAATGCGACAGCTATGCGACTGAAGTCTCTGACGATTGTGCAAACATCGGTAAATCTGAAGCGCTTCGACCGTCATAGCTACTGGCAAGGGCAGTAAAGGCTTGCTCAATGCCAAACTTAGAATCGGCTTCTAGGTCATGCTCGCTCAATACAAAGCTATCAACCCCAGTGCGTAGCATATAAGCAATTTGATCGCGGCCAAACGCGCCAGCCACTCGAATCTCGCCTGTATAACCGATTTGGCGCAGCGTACGTGCAAAGCTAAAGTGACGACCATCAGCGAACTTAGGCACATCAATCACGATAAGCGCGTGCGTTGATAAGAACTCACTAAGTCCTTCTAGTGCATCAGCGTCAGTATCGGCAGTAACCCACAATCCAAGTCGGCTACTGTGCTGTACGATCAGCTCATAAACTTCTTTGATCAGCCCACCAGCTTGTGCGCCTGTCGTATCTAATAGATCAACGAGTGGCACGATGACGTCCGGCTTCTCTTGTTTTTGTAGTAGCTCAAGCAACGTAACGTTAGTCGATACAATGCTTTCTGGCAGTGCATCAGTGGTGAGTACATGCCATGTATCTTGACTGCCAATATCGACGCCATGACTGTCCAAAATATGGTGATTAGCCATAGACCTTCTCCTTAAATGGATCAATACCAACGCGCTCAACCAATTGACCAAAGCTTTCTACATCATTATCAGTGCTGGCACGTAAGTCCACATAGACATCAACGATCTGCTGTATGGTGTTTGCGACCTCAAGGGCAGGCACAGATTTTCCTAGGATTTTACCAAGTTTGGCATCGTCGCTAGAGTTGCCGCCAAGGCTGATCTGATACCAATGTTCGCCTTTTTTATCGACGCCCAAGATACCAATATCGCCTGTATGATGGTGCGCACAAGCATTGATACAGCCAGACATGTTCAGGCGAATCTCACCCAAATCATATAGATAGTCTAAGTCATCGAACTGTTTTTCGATTTGCTCAGCGATGTTGTGCGTCGTTGCATTGGCAAGCGAGCAGTAATCCCAACCTGGGCAGACAATCATATCCGTTAGGGTATTGATGTTTGCGCGCGCTAAATGCAACTCTGATAGCTGCTGCCACAATTCATAAAGCTTATTGGTCTCCACATCAGCGAATACTAGATTCTGCTGATAAGTACCACGCAGCTCACCAAAGCTATACTTGTCAGAAAGATCAGCCAAGGCATCCATCTGTGATTCACTGACATCACCAGATGGTACATATTTGCCATCGACCAAGCCTGCTTTGAGAGAAATAACCACGGCACGATAACCAGCTACTTTATGAGCGACGGTGTTTTGGTTGTACCAATTGGCAAAGTCTTTATCAGCGTTTAGTTGCTGTTGTAGCTCAGACTGTACTTGTAGTGCGTCGAATGATGCATAGTCAGGTTCACTAAAGAAGCCAGTTGCCGTTGCAAAATTCTCATCAGTCAAAGTAAGCGGGCCATCTTTGGTATGAGCTTCCCACTCAGCATTGACCAATTTGGCAAAGGCTGGACCGCCCATGCTTTCGACCAAAATTTTGATACGTGATCTGTATTTGCTGCCTTTGTCACGGCGACCGTGCAAGTTATAGACACGCAAGATGGCGTCTAAATAACTCAGCAGATGCTGACGTGGCAAGAATTTATTGATGACTTTACCAAGAACAGGGATACGTCCAAGACCGCCACCAACCAATACTTCAAAACCAATCTCACCTTCATCATTGGTTTTTACGTGTAGACCGACATCATGTACTTGGGTTGCCGCGCGGTCATCATTAGTGCCGATGACAGCAATCTTAAATTTACGCGGCAAAAAAGCAAACTCAGGGTGGAAGGTTGACCACTGACGAATAATTTCACAATAAGGACGTGGATCAGCGATTTCTTCTTTATGAATACCAGCATATGGATCGGTAGTGGTATTACGAATACAGTTGCCCGAGGTTTGGATAGCATGCATCTGTACTGAGGCTAATTCAGCCAAAATATCTGGCACATCTTCTAGCTTTGGCCAGTTCAGCTGGATATTGGTACGCGTCGTGAAGTGTCCATAGCCTTTATCATATTTGCGAGTAATTTCGGCCAGTTTGCGCAACTGGTAGCTGGCAAGCAAACCGTAAGGAATCGCGATACGCAACATCGGCGCATAACGCTGGATGTATAGGCCGTTTTGCAACCGTAATGGCAAAAACTGCTCTTCTGGCAGCTCACCTGCCAAAAACCGCTCGGTTTGGTCGCGAAATTGGGCAACTCGTTCCTCTACCAAAGTCTGGTCAGCGTAATTATATTGATACATGACGTAATCTCAGTTTTGTTTTTAATCTTAAAATCAGCGACGAAAATGATTTGCGTGTGTAATAGGTTTTATTGCCGTTCGCAATGTAAATAATTCAGCTATACATCATATAAGCTTGTACCCAGAAACATAAATTCCTTTCAGACATATCCATATCCAAACACAGCATAAATTTTCATAACGAAAGTTAGGTAGCCTATGCGTATCAAATTTAATGCCCAATCGTTAGTACGCTATTTATTATATATCGACGGCTTTCTTCTCAGTTTTGTAAATTTAATCATTTTTGCATTTTTGCTCATCTCTTCCAACCATTCTTTTTATAAGAGGTTTTAATAACTATATGTCTCAAACTCAAAGCCCAACCCAATCCCAATTCAAATCAAAGCTGGTTCCTCCACACGGTAGTGCAGAGCTTAAGCCACTATTATTAAACGGTGCAGCACGCGATCAAGCATTAGAGCTTGCCAGCACATTGCCTACCATCACCCTAAGCTCACGTGAGCGCGGTGATTTAATCATGTTCGGTATTGGTGGTTTTACTCCGTTAAATGGTTTTATGAATCAAGCGGACTGGCAGGGCGTAGTAGACAACATGCGCTTGCAAAGCGGCGAAAACGCAGGTTTATTTTGGCCAATCCCTATCACCTTGTCTGCGCCAAAAGAGACTGCGGATAATTTGAGCCAAGGTGACAAAGTAGCATTGGTCGCTCAAGATGGTGAAGTCATGGGTATCTTGACGGTAGAAGAGACTTATACCATCGATAAAGAGCACGAGTGTCAGCAAGTATTTACGACCACGGATTCAGAGCATCCAGGCGTACAACAAGTATTGAACCAAGAAGCCGTCAATATTGCCGGTAGTGTTGAAGTACTTAGCGAAGGTGAGTTCCCAACGTTATATCCAGAAATCTACAAAACGCCAGCAGAAACGCGCGCAATTTTGGATGCTAAAGGCTGGAAAACAGTGGCGGCATTCCAAACGCGTAATCCAATGCACCGCTCACATGAGTATCTGGCTAAAATTGCAATTGAAATCTGTGATGGTGTATTGATTCATTCATTATTAGGCGCATTGAAACCTGGCGACATCCCAGCAGAAGTTCGTCAAGAAGCCATCAAAACGCTAATTGATAACTACTTTAGACAAGATACCGTTATTCAAGCGGGCTATCCATTGGATATGCGCTATGCTGGTCCACGTGAGGCATTATTACATGCGCTATTCCGTCAAAACTACGGCTGTAGCCATCTGATTGTCGGTCGTGATCATGCGGGTGTTGGCGATTACTACGGTGCGTTTGATGCGCAAACTATTTTTGAGCACGTTGGTAAAGATGACCTTATCACTCAGCCGCTCAAAATTGGCTGGACGTTCTGGTGTAATGCTTGTAATGCGATGGCCTCTGACAAGACTTGCCCGCATAACGCCTCTGAGCACGTTAAAGTGTCAGGTACCAAGCTGCGTAAAGCGCTATCAGAAGACGAAGATGTACCAGATAACTTTAGCCGTCCAGAAGTACTACAGATTTTGCGTGACTACTATGCTGGTATCGCAAAAGAAGAGCGTGCTGAGGTGAAATTAACGGGTGCATCTGCGGTATAAGGGCAGATCATCAGTATAAATAACTCGTACTGAATCAGTCGTAAAAAAGGTGTCAGACTTATTGTCTGGCACCTTTTTGTTTTTATCACTATTTTTAAAATGGAAAACAACTTAACACATGCTAGCGATGACTATTAAATATCTAAACCTACTGCTAGCTTCTTATATTCTCCAGCAAGCGAGCCGCCACCTGAGCAAAAATAGTTCAGTGCATACTTATCTGGGCTGTCGATGATGAGGGTGTCGTCCTTAAATTGGAAAAAAGTCGTACTGCCATTTACCTTTGCCTGAAAAATCGTACCGTGAGCAGTATCTTGCCCCATTAATGTCGCCTTACCATCGAAATGACAAGTAGGTTTTTTGATATCGTTGCGTGAGCGAACTTTAATGTCAATCTGTCGATCACCATCTGCTCGTACCATCACGCCAACCCAATCATAGCCTTGCGCTCGTTTGTCGTAGTCGGCAGTAGCGTAATCCGCTGAAACCTTGTTTGTTGAAACTTTATCTGTTGAAAATCTGTCTGCTGAGACATTGTCACCTAAGATATTACCTTGAATAGCTAGCAAGGTAGATGTTGTACTGGCAACTGATTTGACCTTGCTGTGGTTAGCGCTGTTCATAGTGGGCGACACGTTATTACAGCCTGTTAAAGCAGCTAGGGTAGAGGTCATTATTATTAGCCCTACAATAGAATGAAATTGATGGTATGAAGTATTCATATAAGGGCCTTTGGTCAAGTAGGAGAGTAAGGTTTGCATAGTATCGGGATAATGAAAGTATCATTGATACAGCAAACTTTATGACGTACAAATAATGGTACAGCCTACCCAAATCATAGTCTACTTAATAAACCTGCCAGCAACTATTCAACTCATTTTATTCTTAACGATGCAAAACGATTGCTCCTATCACTTATGCCAACTTCACTAGTCGATAAGCTAATTCGTCACTAAGCGTTTGCTATTTATGCTGCTAGCATAGCTTGCATCATCCCGACAACCGAACTCAAAAGATTGTAGGCTCTGTGATGATGGTCAAGATTTTGACAAAACGCTTCTAATACTTTTATCGAGAGCATCATGCAAAAAAAATTCCAACAAATCAGCATTGCTAGCATTCAATCAACTAATAATAAGCCTGTAAAAGCGCGTGTACTTGCCACCAGCGGTATGCTCGCAGCAGCGATGATAATGACAGGCTGTAGTCCAACAGAAGCGACGCAAGATGACGCGACGAATAATGCCAGTGGCGAGACGCAAGATGTCAATTTACTCAACGTTTCCTATGATGTGTCTCGCGACTTTTATAAAGACTACAACACCTTATTCAGTACCGACTATCAGAAGACTCATCCAAATAGCAAAGTAAATATCAATCAGTCACATGGCGGCTCTAGTAAGCAGGCGCTCTCTGTCGCCAATGGTTTGCAAGCGGATGTAGTGACCTTTAACCAAGAGAGCGATATGAATCTGTTGGTGGAAAAAGGCTTGGTCGCTGCTGACTGGCAACAAGCACTACCAAATAATGCCGTGCCGTATACTAGCACCATGGTATTACTGGTTCGCGCTGGTAATCCAAAAAACATAAAAGACTGGTCAGATTTGGCACGTAATGATGTCGATGTGGTCATCCCGAACCCGAAAACCAGTGGCACAGCGCGTTATGCCTTCTTGGGTGCTTATGGCTACGGCTTACACCAATTCAAAGAAAGCAGTAATGAAAATCCTGTAAAAACCAATGACTTTATCAAAAAACTACTGGCCAACGTCGTCACTTATGATAACGGTGCACGCGCTGCAACGACCAGCTTTACTCAGCGTGGTTTAGGTGATGTGCTGATCACGACCGAAAACGAAGCACATTTGACTGCCCAACAATTTGCAAAGGGTAACGTTGACATCGTATATCCGAGCTATTCGATTACGATTGCCAACCCAGTAGCAGTCGTAACGGCAGTGACTGAAAAATCTGGTAAGACAGAAGCAGCTAATGCTTATCTGAAAGGTTTATGGGATAAGCCTGCCCAAGAGCTCATGGCAAAAATGTATATGCGTCCAAGTGATGAGCAAATCCTAGCTGCTCACAAAGATACTTTGCCTGATATTGAGACGTTTGAACCTGTGGCTGTGTTTGGCTCATGGGCAGAGATTATGGATGCTTTCTTTGTAGATGGCGGCCGTTTTGATCAGCTGGCAAGTACTAAGTAGTCGTTAATTTTTAGTTTATAGAACTATCTATCTTAGCTGCTTTCAATGAAACGCGGACAAGATAGATAGGGCGCATGTCAGCATTCAAACCATCAATAAACAAACAGTCAGTTATACATATAGATTCTTTTGACAACTTATTGATATATCTGGCTTTGTTTACTGGTTATTCCCTTTTGGCAATAACATACGCATATTCATCATTAAACATAATAAGATGGCGCTGTTAGCATACTTGCATTACACAACAGACATCTTTGAGGTATTTATGACAGACGTAGCTCGTTATCAACAGAAAAGTAAAACTCTTAGTGCCCTGAGTATTGCTGGTGTTGCTTTGACTCTTGGTCTAGCTGGCTGTAGCAACAGTGAGACTACTGAGGCCGCAGCTGATGGTTCAGCGACGACAGAAGGGCAAAATATCGAGCTACTTAATGTCTCATACGATGTGGCACGTGACTTCTATAAAGACTATAACCCATTGTTTGTTGAGCACTACAAAGCTGAAAACCCAGACAGCAATATCCTAATCAAACAGTCACATGGCGGCTCAAGTAAGCAAGCATTGTCTGTTGCCAACGGTCTACAAGCCGATGTTGCCACCATGAACCAAGGCTCTGATATTGAGCTGCTTGAGAAAAAAGGCTTAGTTGAGTCAGATTGGGAAAGCAAATTCCCAGACAACGCGGTGCCGTTTACTAGTACGATCGTATTTTTGGTGCGTAAAGACAATCCAAAAAATATCAAAGACTGGGAAGATTTGACCAAAGATGGTATTGAGATCGTCATGGCCAATCCAAAGGTCACAGGTAACGGTCGTTATGCGTTCTTGGGTGCATATGGTTACGGTCTACATGCTTTTAATCAAGATGAAACAAAAGCTAAAGGCTACGTAAAAGACATGCTAAAAAATGTCAAAGTCTATGAGAACGGCGGACGTGCCGCGACAACGACTTTCGTACAGCGCGGTATTGGTGATGTATTGGTCACGTTTGAAAACGAAGCCAACCTTGCAGCGACTGATTTTGGTGCAGGTCAAGTAGACATCGTTTATCCAAAATACTCGATCAAGTCAGAAAGCCCTGTGGCAGTTGTGAAGACGGTAACAGATAAAAAAGGCACTACAGACGCTGCCAAAGCGTATCTTGATTACTTATGGAGTGAGCCTGCTCAGCAGCTAGCGGCCAATCTATATCTACGTCCTAGCGTTAAGAGCGTGCTTGACAAAAACGGTGACAAATTACCGCCAGTTGAGACTTTCCGCCCGAACGATGCCTTTGGCACATGGGATGAGATCATGAGCACTTACTTCAGTGATGGTGGTGTATTTGACCAATTGGCAATTAATGCGCCTCAGTAATCGCGAGCTAAGTAGTTAGAGCAGCTACTGCGTTAAACACTGAAACGGATTAACTCAGTTAATCGTGCAGTCAGTCATGAAGCACCCCATAAAGGACATGGTCGTACGCACTATGTCCTTTATATCATAAGCCGACCAATAATAATTTTGATAACAATGGTAATAATGGTCTTACAGTGAGCACCCTCGCTAAGTACCATCAGTTAGGCAATAGGACATCACTATGAGTGCAACATCTTCTTCTGCCAGTAAGCCCGGCAACAAAAAAGGTTGGCTGACCCGTTTGCGTCAGCGCAATGTGCTACCCGGCTTCGGTCTGAGCATGGGTATTACTGTCTTTAGCTTGTCGTTATTGGTGGTACTACCGTTTGCCATGATGGCTTATACCACGACGCAGATGGGTTGGACGGGCTTTTGGGAAACCATTACTCAGCCACAAGTCACTGCCGCTATCAAGCTGAGCTTATGGATGTCTTTTTTGGCGATGCTGACCAATATGGTATTTGGCACACTAGTCGCATGGGTGCTTGTCCGCTATGAGTTTTGGGGTAAGTCACTGATTAATGCCTTGGTGGATTTGCCATTTGCACTACCAACGGCCGTTACAGGTATCTCGCTTGCCACTTTGTATGCGCCTAATGGCTTGATCGGTCAATGGTTTGCCAAGTTCGATATTCAAGTCGCTTTTACGCCGATAGGTATTTGGCTAGCACTAGTTGTGGTGAGCTTCCCCTTTATTGTCCGCGCGGTGCAGCCAGTACTCGCTGAGCTGTCCGTTGAGTTTGAAGAAGCGGCTGCGGTATTGGGCGCTAATCGTCTGACGACTTTTCGTAAAGTGATTTTGCCAGAACTATTGCCAGCCTTGCTGATGGGTGCAGGTATGATGTTTGCTCGTGCCACTGGCGAGTATGGTTCAGTTATCTTTATCGCGGGTAATATTCCGATGCAGTCTGAGATTTTGCCGCTTATCATTATCAGTAAACTTGAGCAGTTTGATATTCAAGGTGCTTCTGCGGTTGCACTATTTATGCTACTCATATCATTTGTCATCTTGCTGACCATTAATATCATGCAGTGGAAACTGTCGCGCCGTGTAGGAGCTCGCTAATATGCAAATATCTAATAGCTACGACTACCAAAGCAACGCTGCGACCAAAGATACCCCATGGATACGTCGTACCTTTATTGCCATTGCGGTGTTATTCATGGTTGTCATGTTGGTCATTCCATTACTGGCTGTGTTTTATGAAGCTTTTAAAAATGGTTGGCAGTTGTATATTGCTTCATTAGTAGACCCTGAAGCTTTGCAAGCCATCAAGCTGACGCTTATCACGGCAGGTATTGTCTTGCCAATTAATATGGTAATGGGCATCGCAATTGCATGGTTGGTCACGCGTTACCAGTTTAAAGGTAAGCAGCTGGTCACCACTTTGCTAGATTTACCATTTTCGGTATCGCCAGTGGTTGCAGGTTTGATGTTTGTGCTGCTGTTTGGACTGAACTCTACTATTGGTGGCTGGCTTGAGAGTATGGGTTTCCAAGTAATATATGCAGTGCCTGGTATTATTTTGGCTACACTATTTGTGACCTTTCCGTTTGTTGCACGTGAGCTGATTCCATTGATGCAGACTCAAGGCGACTCTGAAGAGCAAGCAGCGCTAACATTAGGCGCGACTGGTTGGCAGACGTTTTGGCATGTAACATTGCCTAATATCAAATGGGCGCTGCTATATGGTTTGATTTTGACCAATGCCCGTGCGATGGGTGAGTTTGGTGCGGTAAGCGTGGTTTCTGGTCACATTCGCGGCGAGACCAACACCATGCCGCTATTGGTTGAGATTGCCTATAACGATTATAACTTTACCGCTGCGTTTGCCTTATCGAGCATATTGGCTGCATTGGCCTTGGTGACGCTACTGATTCAACAAGTCATGACCAAGATACAAGAACGTAAATTTGCCAAGTCTGAGCGGCTCGCCAGCGCACCTGAACTGCCAGTGAGTGCCAACGCAACGGCCGCCACTGAATCGGTAAGCGCGGACAGTACTGGCAAGGTATAACTGCCATTATCTGATAAATGATGTTAATACTACGGATGCAGCCGCTACTCAGCTACTTGCCACGATACGACAAAAGATATAATAAGAGATACGATTATGAGCATTGAGATTCGCAACGTTAATAAAAAATTCGGCAATTTTACCGCTTTAGACAATATCAATATCACCGTGCCGACTGGCAAGCTGACGACGTTACTAGGTCCATCAGGCTGCGGTAAGACTACTTTGCTACGTATTATCGCGGGTCTGGAATATGCCGACTCTGGACAGGTATTGTTTGATGAGCTAGATGTGACCAATACCCCAGTCCAAAAGCGCCATATTGGCTTTATGTTTCAGCATTATGCGCTATTTCGCCATAAGAACATCGCGGATAATGTGGCGTTTGGATTGACCTTGTTGCCAAAAAACGAGCGTCCGAGCAAAGCTGATATCAATAAGCGCGTGGCAGAGCTCTTAGACCTCGTACAGCTACCACAAGTTGCCAATGCTTATCCACATCAGCTATCAGGTGGTCAGCGTCAGCGCATAGCGCTAGCCAGGGCACTTGCTGTCAAACCGAAGCTGTTGCTGCTAGATGAGCCGTTTGGTGCACTAGATGCCAAAGTCCGTAAAGAGCTGCGCACATGGCTAAAAAACATCCACCATGAGCTTGGTATCACCAGTATCATGGTAACGCATGATCAAGAAGAAGCGCGTGCAGTATCAGATGAGATCGTCGTGATGAATCAAGGCCGAGTAGAGCAGGTGGGCACGTCAGAGGAGCTGATACACCAGCCAGCCAACGCCTTTATCAGCGATTTCTTAGATCTTGTATAATTATTTGACCTAGCGCAATTTAGGTCGAATTATCAATATTTGAGCAAAAAAAAGACCTACGAAAGTAGGTCTTTTTTGTTTGGCGCATTGCCGCAGATCTATTGTCTTAAGCGCTTTTTATAAAGCACAGTCAAAGAACCAAAAATCTAAGCGGACAATAGTATCTAAGCAAGATCCGATACATCTCTACTAGTGCCTCTAGGAGTGATTTGCTCGTAGGTGATGTCTAAGATATCTTGACACCAATCTGGTAAATCATCAGCGACCTCATACCACATCCAAGTACCGTCACGTACACAGCTCAAAATACCCAGTTTTTTCAAATGGTTTAGGTGGCGTGATATCGTTGGCTGTGGCTGGTCAAGCATATCTACCAAATCACCCACGCAACGTGCTTCTTTTTTGAAAAGAATTTGAAATATTTTTAGACGTGTCGGATCAGATAGGACTTTGAATAAATCGATAGGTCGTATCGTAAAGTTATTATCAGACATAGGAGAATTCCAATGGGCTTCGTTAATAGGGGTTCAATATAACAGCAGTTATCTACAAAATCGATTAAAAAATAAGCAAATTTACAGTTCATCGTCAATTCACTACCTTTGACAATATTCGGTTACACGCACATTTATATCCACTTACATAAATGAACTACCTGTAATACAAGGATACTGTCTCAACAAATAAATATATCGAATGTGATTGAAAATGATAATAATTATCGTTATTATACTGCAAGCGTTAAACGTGATTTCAACGACTAATTTTTAATTGCTAGAAGACAGTAAATTATCCGTTTATCAATGACACTTATCACAAAGGTTTTTATATAAGTGTCGTATGCCGTCATTATCGAATAGTGGTATTCCGAGGAGCCAATCCATGTACGTATGTATCTGCAACAACGTAAAAGAAAAGCAAATCAAAGCAGCTATTGCTGCAGGTGTTGATACGCTCGATGGTCTAAAAGATACGCTCGATGTAGCAACGTGCTGTGGCTGCTGTGAGCCGATGGTCAATGACTACCTAGACGAACATCATGCAAAACTTGATGATTTAGCGTACGCCGTTTAAATATTATCAACCATATAACTTATAATATAATACGATAAAATATATTCATTATTTTGCATCTAACTTTATTTATTATACATAAGGGGTAGGGTGCAAGCGTCCATATAACCTCACTCAAACGCCAGCATGTTATATAACACATATCAATACTAGTTGTAGCTAATTATGATTCTCAATTAGCATCTTATTCTTAGTTCATAACGTTACACCCTATACTGCGCCTGTATGCTACTATATTTATCTGAGATTAGAAGCCATTTTATTGATTTTGATTTTTACTGATCAGTTCGCCAATTATGCTATCCTTATATAATAAATTGTGGATGTATGGTGATCGGTAAAAATAAATAGGGGAGTACGCGTTATGATAGGTAGCCAGAAAGTCATTGATTATTTGAATTTCTTACTAGGTGGTGAGCTTGCTGCCCGTGACCAATATTTTATCCATTCAGAGATGTATGCTGAGTGGCACTATGGCAAGTTGTACGATCGTATCCATCATGAAATGGAAGACGAAACGCTACACGCACAGAACATCATTCGCCGTATCTTGATGTTGAGTGGCACGCCAAAGATGTCTGTCGACGCTATCCATATTGGTGCGACTGTCCCTGAGATGTTGCAGTTTGACCTAGATTTAGAGTATCAAGTACAAAAGCATCTAAAAGAAGGTATCGCACTTTGCGAAGCAGAGCATGACTATGTCACGCGTGAGATGCTGGTTGAGCAGTTGAAAGACACCGAAGAAGATCATGCGCATTGGCTTGAGCAGCAGCTCCGTCTCATCGACATGATTGGTCTACCGAATTACCTACAAAGCCAAGTGGCTGAAGTCACTCCTAATATTGTCTGATATCATCCTACGTATGAATAGCATTCACAGTATTTAGCATAAATAATAGAGATTAAGGGAGAAAGGTAATGACAGGGGATAAAGAAGTTATTCGCGCGTTAAACAAAGTACTTGGGCAGTCATTGATTGCCATCAACCAGTATTTTTTGCATGCACGTATTGCACGTCATTGGGGTCTAGAGGCGCTTAATGACTCATTGTATAAGCAGTCTATTGCTGAGATGAAATGGTCAGACGACCTAATCGCTCGTATTTTGCTGTTAGGCGGCTTGCCAAACTTGCAGGAACTGGGCAAGGTATTGGTCGGCGAAGATGTACCAGAAATCATTGAGTGCAACCTACGTCTTGAGAGACAAAAGTTCGATATTATTACTGATGCCATCACCTTGTGTGAGACAAAGTCTGACTACGTCTCTCGCCAGCTATTAGTCACGCTAAAAGATGGCAATGAAGAGTATGAAGACTGGTTAGAGACGCAGCAGGACTTAATCGAGAGTATTGGTGTAGAGCGCTACATCCAATCGCAAATGAGTGATGATGACGCATAATAGTACTTATTATTGAGGTAAGTCGTAATAAAAAGCCAGTATGAGATTGATAATCCAATCGCATACTGGCTTTTTTCTGTCTATAGATAAGACATTTCTAACAGTTCGGCTATACAGAATAGAGATGTGTCGTACGTAAAATCTCACTTAATAGAAAGCTTATCTCGATTGAAGACACGCCCTAGTATAAACCGCGGCCATCCTCAGGTTTTAAACGTAAAAAATACAGCCCCGAGAGAATGGTCAAAATTCCCAATATCCAGTAAGTGGTTTGGAACGCTACTAACGTATCCATCTGTAGACGCTCACGTAATAGATTCAATACAGCAGCACCGAACGCAATACCAAAGCTAATCGCTAGCTGCTGATTGACTGCCATTAAGCTATTGCCGCTACTGGTCTGTGTGCCTTGTAAATCGCCAATCGTAATCGTATTCATCGCACTGAACTGCATAGAGTTGCAGGCACCCATGATGGTCAAGATAGGTATAAACCATAGCCACTGCGATGCATCATTAAACTGCGCTAGTACAATGATAAGCGAACCCATAAACAAGGTATTGTAGACCAGTACTTTGCGATAGCTAAACCGTTGAATAATCTTGCTAACCCAAGGTTTGATGCCTATAGCACCCACTGCAATCGGGGCAAGCAACCAACCTGCCTGCGAAGGTGAGTACTCAAATACCACCTGTAGTAGTAAAGGAAGCAAAAATGGTACTGCACTGATACCAAGCCGCGTAAATAAATTGCCTGTAATACCGATTCGAAAAGTGCGAATGTCAAACAAGCTGAGTGGAAACAGGGGAGCTGCTCGCCGTTTGGCATGCCAGATATACGCACCGATCAATAGACTTGCGCCTAACCCAAGCAACAATCCATAAATCCCGCGACCTGTCTGTGAACCAAACTCGACAGCCAGTGTGAACCCGCAAGCAGCGGCGGCAAACAATACAAACCCTGTCCAATCAAGACGCTTAGTATCTTCATAGAGCGCTGGGACCAGTTTTTTGCCCATAATAAAACCTGCCACACCCATCGGTATATTGATCAAAAATATCCAATGCCAGCTAGCATATTGCACGATATAGCCGCCTAATACTGGACCGACCAGCGGTGCAACCAAAGCAGGTATTACAGCAAAATTCATCACAGTGAGCAGCTTATTGCGCGGATAAGACTTAACCAATATCAAGCGAGCGACAGGCGTCATCATGGCACCGCCGATACCCTGTACCACACGTGAAGCAACCAAAAAATCTAGCGTTTGCGACGCCGCGCACAGTAATGAGCCAATACAAAAAATGATGACCGCGGATAGAAATACGCGGCGTGTGCCATATTTATCCGCTAAAAAACCACTGATAGGGATAAAAATCGCCAAGGTTAATGCATAGCTGATGACAGCCCACTGCATCTTTAGTGGCGACTCACCCAGTGCTTGCGCCATTTGTGGCAACGAGGTATTCAAAATAGTAGCGTCTAAAATTTGCATAAATAGCGCTACCGCTAGTACGTAAGGCAGGTATTTCTCTTGAGTTGGGGTGAGCGTTACCATGTGAGTCCCATTGAACGTCTCGTTATGAAGTAAGAAAATAGCGGATTTGCGAGCAGATCACTATGCAAGCTGAGTAGTATAAGAAAGCCTAGCTCATAATAAAAGTGACTCAAAGTAACTGATATAAGATAACTTATATAAGAGCAACGATGCGAAAGGTAGCTAATAAAAAGGCAAAGAGGTGAAATAAGACAAAAAATTCGATGCGTGCTAATAGCTCGTCTCTATTTACTTTGGCAGTAGAAACACAACATTGATTACAAGAGAGGACTTTAATATCGTTACGAGTTCTCGTTATAGTAAACCTTCGCGGCAGTCATAAATACAAACCGAGGATAAATTATGAGTCAAGATAATAATAAATACGTACCACCAAAAGTTTGGACGCAAGATAAAGATAATGGCGGCAAATTTGCTAGTATTAATAGTCCAACGTCTGGAGCTCGCTATGATAAAGAGCTGCCTGTTGGCGATGCTCCGTTACAGCTGTACTCATTAAACACACCAAATGGTGTCAAGGTAAACATACTATTAGAAGAGCTGGCAGAACTTGGTATTGACGGAGCAGCATATGATGCCTACAAAATTGATATTTCTAAAGGTGAGCAGTTTGGCTCAGGGTTCGTAGAGATAAACCCTAATTCAAAGATTCCAGCTTTGGTCGATCATTCTACTGATACAGCAGGCGAGCCGATAGCACTGTTTGAGTCGGGCGCTATCTTAATGTATCTAGCAGAAAAGTTTGATAAGTTCCTGCCACTGGCTACTGGCAAAGCGCGAGCAGATTGTCTGTCTTGGATTATGTGGCAAATGGGTAGCGCGCCTTTCTTAGGTGGCGGCTTTGGGCACTTTTATGCGTATGCGCCTGAACCTTTAGAGTATCCAATCAATCGCTATACGATGGAAACCAAGCGTCAGCTCGATGTATTAGACACGCATTTAAAAGATCATGAGTACCTATGCGGCAATGATGAATCTGATTACAATATTGCGGATATGATTGTCTGGTCTTGGTATGGCCAGTTGGCACTAGGTAAGCTCTATGACGCAGCAGAGTTTTTACAAGTAGAAGACTACAAACACTTGCAGCGTTGGGCTAAGAAAATCGCTGAACGTCCTGCAGTTAAACGTGCAGTAGCGCTAGAGCTAAAACCAATCGACTAAACCAAGCACTCAATACAGTTTAGATCTAGCACTACAGTTTAAACATAAGTAAATCTTAAACACAGCAGCAAGGCTGATAAGCAAATAGCTTATCAGCCTTTTTATTTATATTCATATAAATGAATATAATGATGCTAGGTCTTCCCTTTGTCTTTACACAATGATACATTAGTACAACAGATAGAAACACTAGTGCGTTAAGATAGCCGAGCACCATTACAATAGACAGGTGTTTATACTTCTTCTACTGAAAGGTGATGATTATGAAAGACAATAATTATATAAAAGATATGTCGCTATCAAAAGGTGCTGATTTAACTGGTGTTAGTAGGTCAAGCATTACCTATGACGATCATAAGTATGATTATAATAGCTATAAAGACAGTGCCCAGTCTAATAAAAATCCCAAAAACCTCACTGTAGAGCATTATTCGGAAAACATACCTAAAAAAATAAAAGAACAACCCACCTATATGATAAAAAATAAAATATTACTGCCTGTACTTGCAGCGCTTAGCACAGCTTTACTCAGTACCACCAGTATGGCCAATACATCGACTGAGTTTACCAGTCAAGACTGGCAAGTCGCTTGTGATAATACGCGTACGTGCCGGCTAGCAGGCTATCAAGCAGAGAATAACAGTGAGTTTCCGGTTTCTATATTGCTCGTACGCCGTGCAGGTGCGAATGCTGGCGTGGATGGTAAAGTAAAGCTTGGCGGGGCAAAGGACAGTTCGTCTAAAGCCTTAATGCAGCTCGGTAACCGTCATCGCATCTCGTTGTTTATTAATGACAAGGATTATGGCGAGACGAAGCCGTATTCAGCCGCTGCAGGTAACGCTGAGTTGACTCAAGCACAGGTAACTGCATTGTTAGAGGCGTTGACCAAATCTAGCAAGATTACGTTAGCCTTGCGCAATTCACGTTGGCAGCTCTCTGACAAAGGTGCCAGTGCTGCTATGCTAAAAGCCGATGAGTTCCAAGGTCGCGTTGGTACATCCAGTGCTTTTATCAAAAATGACGATGCTGTTAAATCTAGTGGCGGTATATTGCCTCCCAAAGCTGCACCAGTACTACGGTTTGTCGTGCCAAGTGCCAAAGCAGACGATGGTAATGACAAAAAGTTTGTGATGAGGTCCTCTCAGTTGGCAGCGTTGGTAAAAGGCACAATGAAAGATGCAGACAGCGTTTGTCCCAATCTTTCAGACAAATCACCTTGGCGTATTAGTCGTCTAAATGGCTCGCAACTGTTGGCACAGCATGAGTGCTGGACGGGCGCTTATAACGCTGGAGCAGGGGTTTGGGTGATCAATGATAGTAAACCTTATAAGCCAACGTTGGTAACGACCAATGCTACTGGCTACGATAAAGGCAAGCTTACCTCTGTACAAAAAGGGCGCGGCATCGGTGATTGCATGAGCAAAACTGATTGGCTATGGACGGGCCGTGCATTTGAAAAAAGTCATGAAAGCACTACTGGACTGTGCCGCTTAATCGAGGCGGGTGGGGCATGGCAGCTACCTACCTATGTCACAGAAGTCAAAGTAGTACGATAGATAAATAACGAGTAACTCATTTGCTTTAGCTATTCAATTTTGCTTTAGGTATTAAATAAATCACCTAAACTTGTTTATTATCAACACTGTTAGTGCTTATTTACTCAGTAATTGAAGAAATAGGTACATATAATTTTTTATTGTGCTATACTGCGTCGCCACGTTAGCTTAGGCTTTCGTGAATTATGAGATTGATAACATCGCCTGCGATTTTGGGTCTAGGATGACCATAAGTAATTGTTGCCGATGATTTTGTGTACTTAAATAACCTTTAAAAATATCCGTTATTTTTGACTCATATCTTATCTACTGGCCTATAACTAGGGTCTAGATTGGTTGCTGTTTGCCTTTATCTGCTTTGGACAAAGCATTGATAATGAGCGTATATCAAGCAAGGATAAGACACTCGGCACTACCACCAAAATACGTCAGACAGCACGAACGCATTTATTATAAAGACGCTAAGCTCTATTGGCTTGGTTTCTAATTATCGACAATTTTATGTTGCTCGGTAATGCTAATAAGAGCAGCGTGGTGAACGGTTATCAGTGGTATGCATCAAGTTTGCTGAATTTACAGCAACTTATACTTACCAAGGATTCTTATGACTGACATCTTATCTGCAATCGCCGCTGAAAACGGCATCATCGAAAGCACTGACACTCCAAATACTGATAATAATACTCAAGCGGCTGCTACTGACGCCACTGAAGAAAACAAAATTACCTTTACTGATCTTGGTATTGCTAAGCCAATTCTTACTGCGCTTGATCGCAGTGGCTATACCAATCCAACCCCTATTCAAGAACAAGCTATTCCTTTTGCTCTAGCCGGTCGTGACCTTTTATTGTCAGCGCAAACGGGTAGTGGTAAAACAGCGGCTTTCGTTATCCCTGTACTTGACCGTTTGAGCCGTGCCACTAGCTTTGACAAACTAACCAAAGCACTTATCCTAACGCCAACGCGTGAACTTGCTCAGCAAGTACATGACAGCGTTCGCACTTATTCTAAAGACATGCGCGGTCTATTTTGTGTACCACTAGTTGGCGGCGCACCATACAACGGTCAGATCACTGCTTTGAAAAAGGGCGTTCAAGTAATCGTTGCAACTCCTGGTCGTCTACTTGACCATATCAATGCAGGTCGCGTTGATTTGTCAAACCTAGAAGTATTGGTACTTGACGAAGCTGACCGTATGCTAGACATGGGTTTTGCTGATGACATCAGTGATATCCTTCGTGCAGCACCAATCGATCGTCAAACGATCATGTGTTCAGCAACTTGGGATGGCCCAGTAGGTAAAATCGCTGCCAGCTTCACTAAGAACCCTGAGCGCGTATCAATCAAAGTAGAATCTGCACACATCGAAGAAAAAGTGTATTACTGTGATGATTTTGATCACAAAAACCGTTTACTTGACAAAATCGTTTGCCAGCAAGATATGGAACAGATCATTATCTTTGCTGCTACCAAACGTAGCACTGAAAAACTGGCTAAGCAGCTACAAGAAGCGGGCCATAAAGCAAGCTTCCTACATGGTGATTTGCCACAGAGCAAGCGTAACCGTATCGTTCAAGACTTGCGTAATGGTAAAGTAAAAATCCTAGTAGCGACTGACGTTGCTGCTCGTGGTCTAGATATCCCAGCCATCTCGCACGTTATCAACTATGACTTGCCGCGTCAGACTGAAGATTACGTCCATCGTATCGGTCGTTGTGGTCGTGCTGGTCGTACTGGTGTTGCTATCAGCCTATGTAGCATGGATGATCGTCCACAGCTTAACGCTATCAACCGCTATTTAGATCGCAAAATGGAAGTATGTGTTATCGAAGGTATGGAGCCTAAGAAAACTTACGTACCTAGCGAAAACAAAGGTAATGGTCGTGGCCGTGGTCGTGGTCGTTCTAACGGCGGTGGCGGTCAAGGCCGTGGTCGTTCAGGCGGTGGCTATGCTGGTAAATCTAGCGGTGGTGGTCAAGGTCGTGGTCGTTCAAGCGACAGTGCTCCAACTGGTCAACGCGCTAGCAACGACAGCGGTTATCAAGGTAAGCCACGTGACACGTCAGGCAAACCAAATGAGCGTTCAGGTGGCAAGCCGTATCAAGGCAAGCGCACTGGTGGTCCAAGCCGCGGTGATAGCAATGGCGTTCCACGTGGTGAGCGTGCTGCAACTGGTCGCGGTCGTCCAAGCGGCAGCCAAGGTCGTCCAGCTGGTCGTTCTGACAGCCGTGGCCAAGGTCGTCCAAACGGCGGCAACCGTGGTAATAATTCGTAATACAGCTATATTTGACGATTAAAATCATTGATTCATTAATCGTCTAAAGATAGCATTGAAAAAGCCAGATACTTGTTATCTGGCTTTTTTGTGTTTACTTGTTTTGTATTACGCCATGATTAGCTTATACCCTTACTTGCCTAGCCGTTCCCTTGCTATTCATCCTGTCAAATACTACTCGGCAAATCCTAGCTAATAGTCGATGGCTGCTTGCAGGAGTTTTTTGCCTTGTCTATACTGATTTACTTTTGCCCGTTGTAACTCTTGGAGCGCCTTGATGCCTGCCACCTCAAACTTAGCAATTGATAATTTGCCATTAGCCTTTGGCATCATTATGGCCATTATTGGTCTGGTTTTTTATACCCAAGGCTTGCCGGGTAAGTTTTGGCGTCGGTTTTATGCCGTATTGCCTGGTATTGTACTTTGCTGCTTTATACCAGCCACCTTAAATAGCTTAGGCGTGTTTGCCGATGGCGTTGGTTCGCAGATTTATGGCTTTACTGCGACTTATTTGCTGCCAGCAAGTTTGCTATTGATGACCTTATCCATGGATGTGCCCAAAATATTGGGCTTAGGCTGGAAAGCGATCGCGATGTTTTTTGCTGCCAGTATCGCTATCGTCATCAGTGGTCCAATCAGTTTGGGAGTCGCTAAATGGGTATCGCCTGCCATGTTTACCGATGATACGTTATGGCGTGGGTTCTCGGCCGTAGCGGGCAGCTGGATTGGCGGCGCAGCTAACCAAGCAGCGATGAAAGAGCTATTTGGAGTCAGTGATGATTTGTTTGGTATGATGATTTTGGTCGATACCACCAATGCCTCACTGTGGCTGCTAGCTATCTTAGTAATGGCTAAACATAGCGACAAGATAGACCGTTTTTTGCGCGCTGATACCAGTAGTATTGATAAAGTAGTCAAAGCAGTCGAGAGCTATGAGCGTGATCATGCCCGCCCAGCAACCATCAATGACTTGATGGTGATGTTTGGCTTATGCTTTGCCATGGTTGGAGTGGCACACTTTGTCGGTGGTCAGATTGCAGATTTCTTTGCCCCTTATAGTTGGGCCGTTCAATATAGCTTTGCCAGCTCGTTCTTTTGGATGGTAGTGATTATTACGGTAATAGGGGTTATATTTTCGTTTACTAAGATGCGTAGGTTAGATCATGTTGGCGCATCAAAAATCGGCACAGTATTTATCTTTGTATTAATTGCCGCAATCGGTATGCAAATCAATCTGGCGGGTATCGTCTCACAGTGGCGTTTACTGTTAATCGGCTTACTATGGATGAGCATCCATGTCGTTATCATATTTGCCGTCGCTAGAATCATTCGTGCGCCATTTTTCTTTTTGGCAGTTGGCTCTAATGCCAATACGGGCGGTGCATCCTCAGCACCGATTGTCGCTACGGCATTTCATCCATTACTGGCGCCTGTTGGAGTCTTCTTGGGTATTTTAGGTTACGCAGTAGGGACATTTGGTGGTTATATTAGTACCCAATTGATGCGTTTGGTTGTGTCTTAATACCTAAGTTGCCAGTCTCTTAGCAACTTAATAGCATTTCTTGCTAAACAAAACCCGCGTTGATGCGGGTTTTTTATTATTAATGATTGGGTGACTTGAGTTATCGTTTTGTCTATCTATGCTATTGATACGTAAGCCTAGCCATGGCTATGTATGAGTACGTGTTAACCTTTCTGCTAATTGGATAAAGACAATTAATTAAATAAAAAAAACTAAGCACGTTAGGAATAAACAACGACTTGATAGGAACAATAACGCTATGGCGAATTCAAAAAAACTAGAAGAAAAAACAAGTAAAACAAGCACAGTGAGAAATGCCCTTTATAACCCTGATCAAGACAATATTCAGGTCAGAGGCGCGCGCGTACACAATTTAAAAAACGTCGATGTTGATTTGCCTCGCAATGCTTTGGTAGTCTTTACCGGTATATCAGGCTCAGGGAAATCATCATTGGCATTTGGTACACTATTTGCCGAGTCACAACGCCGTTATCTTGATTCTGTATCGCCTTATGCTAGACGACTGATCGATCAGGTCGATGAGCCAGATGTCGATACCATAGAAGGGTTGCCACCAGCAGTCGCCTTACAGCAAAAACGGGGTACGCCTTCAGTGCGCTCGTCCGTAGGTAGCGTAACGACGATATCCAATGGCCTGCGTATGCTCTACTCACGCGCAGGAGAGTATCCAGCAGATCAAGGAATACTATATGCCGATGCATTTTCCCCCAACACCCCAGATGGCGCTTGTCCGACTTGCTCAGGTATTGGCCGCGTATTTGAAGTCACTGAAGAGCTGCTGGTGCCAGACAATACCAAGACCATCCGTGAGCGGGCAATTGCGGCTTGGCCACCAGCGTGGCAAGGTCAAAATCTTAGCCGTATATTGACTACATTGGGCTATGATATTGATAAACCATGGTACACACTGCCGAAAAAGACGCGTGACTGGATTTTGTTTACGGATGATACGCCAACAGTACCTGTCTATCCTGAATACAACATTGAGCAAACGCGTGATGCGATCGAGAAGGGCGAAAAGCCAAACTATATGGGTACTTTTACCAGTGCCAAAAACTTCATTTTGCACTCTTTTGCCACCACTCAGAGCCCGCGTACCAAAAAACGTGTCTCGCAGTTTATGCAGATATCTGAGTGCCCAGAATGTCACGGAAAAAAACTAAAGAAAGAATCGCTATCGGTTAAGTTTGCAGGACTCGATATTGGAGAGCTATCACAGCTAACACTAACTGAAATGGCGGAAAAATTAGAAACAACCGCTCGTACCAAGGTAGCGGATAACATACCAAACCGCGAAAAAGCCATCGTTGCCCAGCGTATTGCTAGTGACATTCTCTCTCGTGTTGAAGCGCTGACAAGGTTAGGTTTGGGCTATCTCTCGCTTGAACGTACCACACCGACACTCTCTCCTGGCGAGCTACAGCGATTACGATTAGCCACTCAAATTCGCTCGCAGTTGTTTGGCGTGGTATATGTCCTTGATGAGCCATCAGCTGGTTTGCATCCCGCTGATACTCAAGCATTGCTAGGGGCGTTGGATGAGCTAATCGCGGCTGGTAACTCGGTGTTTGTCGTTGAGCATGACGTTAGTGTTATTAGACATGCTGATTGGGTAGTAGATGTCGGGCCAAAGGCGGGCACGCATGGTGGCGAGATTGTCTATAGTGGGCCTATAGAAGGCCTTCGTGAGATTGAACAGTCGCATACTGGTCAATATCTATTTGCCAATGCTACGTCTAACGCACAGTCAAAATCTAGCACAAGGCAGCCAGCAGCCTGGCTCAAGCTTGCCAACATTGAGCGAAATAACATAACAGGATTAGACGTTGAGTTTCCGCTTGGGGTCATGACCAGCGTCACAGGGGTCTCGGGCTCAGGCAAATCAAGCCTTGTCAGTCAAGCGTTGGTAGAGCTTATCAATGAAGCATTGGGACAAAAGACAGTTACAGAAGCGCCTATTGGTGAAGCGGATTTGTTAGAGCAAGAGCTTGAATCAATAATTGGTGGTGAAATCGTCGCTGGCATGGAGCACGTCCGTCGGCTTATTAATATCAATCAAAAAGCGATTGGACGTACACCGCGCTCTAATTTGGCAACCTATACTGGCTTGTTTGACGATGTACGTAAGATTTTTGCGGCGACTAAGCAAGCAAAATCTCATGGCTATGATGCAGGCAGGTTCTCGTTTAATACGACCAAAGGTCGCTGCCCAAATTGCGAAGGTTTAGGGTTTGTCAGTGTTGAGCTGTTATTTCTGCCAAGCGTCTATGCACCTTGTCAGGTTTGTCATGGTCAACGCTATGACGAGGAAACGCTAGCAATCACTTATCGAGACAAAAACATCGCTGAAGTATTGAATTTAACAGTTGAAGCGGCACATGAGTTTTTTGTTGATGAAGCACCTATTTTTCGTGCATTAGAGGCGTTGCTACAAGTTGGACTTGGTTACTTACGTCTGGGTCAGCCTGCTACCGAATTATCGGGCGGCGAAGCACAGCGTATTAAACTTGCCACCGAGCTGCAACGCACGCAGCGAGGCGACACGCTATACATATTGGATGAGCCAACCACCGGCTTACACCCTGCCGATGTGTCTATGCTTATGACGCAGTTAAATGGTCTCGTCGATGCGGGCAATACCGTCATCATGGTTGAACATGATATGCAAGTGGCTAGCAATAGTGACTGGATCATTGATATTGGGCCAGGGGCAGGGGATGCGGGCGGGGTAATCGTCGCTCAAGGCACGCCATATGACGTTGCCCAATCAAAAGACAGTCGTACTGCACCGTTTTTATTGGTGTAATGGCAATATATTTATATCAGTGTCTTTACATCAGTACATGTTACTGATGTAAAAATTAGTATTAGAAATAGAGTTTTTCTAATACTAATTTTTTATAAATATAAATATCTATGCAGATGTCTCTTGCTGCACTTGCAAACGCTCAATCCTAGTGAGGTAACTGTGTCCCAGCTCTGGCTCTGCCGAGGCTATCCAAGCAGCATATCCTGACAACGTATTTAAAGTCTCATCAGCGCGTAATGTACCGCCTGTCTCTAAGTTATGAACGGCTGCTCGTAACATGCGCTTAATCTGACGAGATACCCTTGGTACACCTTGTCCATTGACCACCATGCCAGTAACGTTATGCTGATTGCCTTTACGAATCACACGTGTCTTATCGTTATTTAACGCAAAACCTTCTTCGCGTAATATCTTATGGACTGAGCCGAGCAGTTGCCCGATTAGCTTATTATGCTGCGTATCAGCTTGTTTCTTTGCGGTGCTGGTCGTGGCTTTAATCGTTGTTTTAGACTTCGATTTGGGTTTGGTGTCTTCAATAGCAGGAACACTAAACGTCAAGTCATCGGCGTAACGGCTATAACGTAGGCCTAACTTTTCTGCCAATCCTGTCAAGCGTCGATCCAGATTTAAGCAAACGATGTTCGTTAATGCAGGACTGGTAGGCGCGCCTTGTGGCAAGGCTCTATCGCCTAATGCCACATAGTAGGTAACGCCATCTTGCTGCACCACTTGTCGGGGCGACTCCGTACACAATAATGCCAATAATGTGGCAATTTGCTCTGGGTAGCCAGCATGACGGAATACTCCTTTGACACGGCGCCAGCTCACGCTAGGAAAGAAATCTTTGACATCAAGCTTAATAAGCAGCTCACTATTGCTATGTATGGCTGCGTTGGTCACGATAGATTTGCCGCGTACAAAGCCATGGGCGGCACCATGCGTCGTTAAGTTATTCAAAATATTGTGCAAAATCCAGCGTTGTACAAACTTCAAACGTGGTATCGGCGACCATATTTGACGCGCTGTGCCATTGCGTTTGGCAATAGTAAAATGCGAATAAGACAGATTGGTGGCGACCTCTCTTTGATAGCACAATCCTTTTAACTGCGGGATGCTAAGGTTCACCGCTTCTGCTAGCTCATTATGTTTACGCAGCAGTGGCAGTTTGTTTTCAATCAGCCGATTGGCCGCGTCTTTGATATCCCATTTATCGGTACTGGTATCGTCCGTCCAATATACATGGCGGCCAAGATAAACCATGTGATGCGCTTTGTATGCTTGCCAAGCAGCTTTTTTGAGACTTTTTTCTTCAGCTGCTTCCTTTTTTAAGGATTTTTTATAGCAATCCCGTTCTTTTGGGCTCATGTTATCGACAGGCTGACGATCGACCATAAAGCCTTGGCTGACCAGCTGCTGCTGAACGTATTGGTAACGGCCGCCTGCCAGCTCAATCTCTTGCCATAATTGTTGCCACTGACGCTCAAAAGGAGTGGGTGCTGGCTCAGGACTGATGTAATCGTTATGGTTGGCTGTGTGTGTGATCATACATTACATCCCTTGGTTTTCGATAAAGCCTTTGGCTTCAAATCTGGCAATATGTTGTAAAAAAGCGGCTTTGGCTTGAGCTGGTTGATTAAACACCAGTTGCTGGCGTGCGTCCTTATTACCTGTAGTTTGTTCAATGGTAATTTTTTTATGGGCAATGGTGATGTAGACATACGCAATAGAGGTTTCTTGCGCTGCTAAAGTCTGTGGTTTGTTGTTTGCAGTCTCATGTGAGTGGGTCGCTGGTTGAGTTAAGGCTGTCAAATCAAGCGTCATTTCAGAAGGTAATGCCTTCAACGAGTTGTTGGCTGCTTTTGTTGGTACGCTTTCTTGATTACTCACCGTCTTATTAACGCGTTTACTCAAGACACGAGTGTCATGCCAGCTGTCATTACTGGTGTTATTCGGGTCGTATTGATTGTACCTAAGACGCAGCGCGATAAGATGCGCGCACACACCATGAGTGAGACGATGTTGTAGATACTGCGGGCAGCTACATTCTGCTTTGGTCACCAGTCCTTCGTCGCCCAATTGCAGCTGACTGTGGTAAGTACGTCTGTCTTCTTCGACATGGATATCTGCACGGATGGTAATGCCTTTGATAGCAACAGTCTCAACCGAAAAATTCTGTACACCATCGGCACGACTTAATAAATCAAAGGCCTGTTTTTCTGCCTCATTGTGATAAGCAAACTGCGCCATCTCAAGCGGTGCTTGGGTCAATGGTCTGTAATGATACAGCTGCGTCGCCACATCATAGCGAATCAAGCCCTGCTGAGTACCTGACAGTAGCCATTGCTGCACTTGCTGATTAGACACTGATGCAGGATCTAATGACGTATCTGCTGATAGCGACTTTACCAAGTCTTCTAGATTGCTGGGGGTATTTGCCAGCGTGGTCATCAATACAGACAGGCCGTTATTGTCATCGCTATTATCATCATTGCGAGCGTTTAAGGTTGCTTTACCACTGCCTGATAACCCTTCCCTAGCAGCTAATGTATTATGCAATGGGCGCTTGGGCAATAATAAGTCAAAGTTTAATGACTGTGACCAGTTGGCTTGGCTAAAGCCTGTCATGGCAAAGGTGAAGTGAAATCCTTTGCCCGTCACGGTCCAATAGCTTGGCATGCCTTGACCCAATAAAGAGACGGAAACACTATCAGCATGCGGCAACAGTCGTTTTAATAGGCTGAGACGACGACGACCCCATAAGCGAATCAGTTTGGCCTGTTGGCCTTGATAGGGTTTTTGCTGTTGGCTAACTTGGCTTGTGACAGTGATATCAAATGGCTCAAGTACAATAATCGGTAATTGCTGTGGTCTGAGTTCAATCAGCAGGCCTCGACGTTTGCCCTTAATATCAGCATGCATACGCAGCTCAAACAGCACGTTATACAATGCGATTGGATCGAGATGGATGGTGTCTTGTGGCAATTGACCTGCAGACTGTACTTGTAGCAGCGCTCTGATCCAGCTTTTGGGCACATTGATACGTTTTTCTATGATCTGTCTTTTTACGGTGGGCGTAGTTATCGTACTATCAGTATCTGCTTCAGCGGTTTCTGGCATGGTTTCGAGTAATTGTAAGCCGACCGCTTCATGACCAATGTCTAATATCGTTTGTTGATGATCGCGTATTTTCTCAATACCGTTAAACAAGGCTGTACTATAATCAATACTAGTGGTGCCAAGGGTAGCTTCGGCACTTTGCTCAAAAATCTCATTGGTCAATGTCAGTTGGGCATAGCAGCCTTCATCACGGCTAAACACCTCAAAGCTGACACCTTGCTCATGCACCTGAATAATCGGGTCCAAAATACAAAAAGCCAGTGGGTCATTGTCGAACAACCACGTGAAATAATCACGCTGCGCAGTAAATAGGTTCTTATTGCTGCTGGCACGGCGCATCTGCATAAATACCGTGTACGCTGAGCGGTCTTTTGGCACATAACGGTAGTCACTACTGACCACATCAAATAGGGCTAGCAAACTGTCACGAAAGACAAGGGGAGACTTGACCTTACCGTGGAAGTTAACCTCCGATCGATTCAGCTGAGCAAATAGTGCCACATGCTGAGTGTGTTCGGTCGTTTGCGCCTCCAACAATGAGTCTGACGATTCGCTAACTTGACTGATTTGGCTGGGTGCGGTGTAGTCCAACTGCATCATCAGGCCATCAGTGTTTGCTACTACTTCTGATTCTGTTTCTAATGCTTGGTCTAATTGATTATCTATAGTCATTGACTGTCTCCTTCACCCTGATTGCTTTTTTGACTGCTGTCCTGACTATTTTGTGCTGCGATGGATGACGACGGACGTTTTCGCTGTGCTCGTATCATGGCACGCTGCCAGCGGCGTAGTACTTTATAAGCAAGCTTCTGAATGTCTGAGTTTTCATGTGTCATGAGCGTCGTCAGCCACTGTTCAATATTTGGATCATGTAGCTGTCCAAGCGCTTCGATGGCACGGATGCGAACTGTCATCTCCATGTTGTCATTATTTGCACAATGATAAAGTGTGTCAGCGTCTTTTGCTTTGATCCACTGTAGCAGCTGTTGATTGATTGGTATCTCGGTAGACGAGCCCTTATGTTTCAGCGCATTCTTTACTACCGTTATTATGGATTTTTGGGTAGATATACCGCTTTGTTCAATACGAGTTAGTAGCGTTGATAGTAAGGTTTGGTTGTCATAAGTGAGCGGCGATTGAACCGTAGTTGATACGCTGCTCAATGTTGGCACTATATTTGATAACACCTTATCGTCAGCGACTGGTCTGGCCAGTAGTCCTAACAGCGCTTGCTGCCACCAATCGCTAACAGTCGTAAAGAGCAGTGGAATAGAGGTGATGGTCAATGGTTGACGAGCATCACTGAGCCACTCAAGCATTGCTGAGATCCGCTTAGCTGCTACTTTATCGACAGCACCTTTAGCAGTTGTGATAGAAACATGACGCATGATTAGCCAAACCAGTTGTCTGATGGTGCCACCCACTTGCCCAACCATATCAATCCATTGACTATTATTGATGGTCGTTGGACTGCGGTTGATAGTGTCGATAAGCGTATGCCATTGCTCGCTTGCAGTGTCAAAATGCTGCTGCAATGTCGCAACCATTTCTTTGTCTAGATAGCTGGCTGGATACTGAGTCAGATAGCACAGTCCAATATGCTGTGTCAGTGTGTTGTTACTGGTAATCAACGCGGTAAGCTGTGATGTTGGCATATCTTGCTTGGCCATAATGGCATTTTGCAGTGCCATCAAGATGTTGGCTGGTAAGTGTGCGCCATGCTGGGTGATAAATGCTGCCAGCTCATTGATGCTGCTATTATCAATAATACGCTTGAGGCTCAAACGCTCCGTCTCTTCTACAAAGTCATCATTATGGCTTTGGATGGCTGCCCAGTCATAAGGATAAATCTGCGACGCGAGACTGCCCCAGGTTTTCTGTGCCGCAGTATAAGCCACCATGAGCACAGCACGATCTAGATTGTTTTGCTTTAAGATATCTAAAATTAATGCTTTATTGGCATCGCTATCATTCATCTGCAGTAGCCATACCGCATGCCTTTGTGGACGGAAAAATATGGCTTTATCGATATGAGTGCGGATATAGCTGCGGATTTGTTCCCAAGCAGGCGTTGTGTTGAGCCAGCGCAGTCCATTTAACCAATGGACAATGGCGGGATTGGTGAAATAGACTGCGGGGTCTGACAAGTGCAATTTTAATAGCTCAAAAATATGCGAACTATGCTCAAAGTCACCACCTTGTGCAAGGCGACCTAAGGCTTCACTGGCCACGTCTTGTAAGTAGTGCTCGTCGTCCTCGGCCAGTTTGATTAACTTGTCATAGGCTTTGTATAAGGTATGAACCTGTAAGTTTTTATCAGCGTTGTCCGCAGGCGAGCTAGCATTAGGCGAGTCAGCATTTTGATTTTGGTTTTGATGGTCACTGCTGCCTAGTAGCTCGCCAATGGCTAACACACTGCAGTTGCGGAATTCGACATCAGGATTATAATCGATCGTGGCCATCAAGATATTGACCCCATCAGCATGACCGCATTTAGCGAGTCCTTCAGCCGCGGCAAATTGCACATCGGCGTCTTTATTACGCAGGGCATTTTGTAATGAAGCAATGCTGCCGTGTCGTTTTTTGGCACGATATGCCAGTGTCTCGACCAATTTAAAAGTGTATTTAGCTGGCATCTGCTCGTAGGCTAGCGCTAAAGCGCTATCAATGCGCGAGGATAAATCACTGTCATCCGACTGCACCCATGCAAGTGACGGCAATAGCAGCGCGGCAAGTGCATAATCACTATGATTCATAAGCGTAGTAAACAGTGACAGCAAGACTTGCGAGTCTCTAGGGTGCTGACGTTGTAACCAACGCGTATCTTCACGCTCATCTAGGTAGTCATCAATGTGCTGATCGTAGCCACTAATTTTCACCAAAGTGTCAAATAAGTATTTACGCTCTTCTTTATTTTTTTGCGGCGTGTGCTCAAACAGATTCTCTAAACGCTGTAGTAATGGCGCCACGAGATTCGTGTTACGTAGGTCAGCGATATCACTATAAATAAACTGCTTAGGTTTGTTTATATGTGGGTCATCAAGTAAGACTAATAATCGTAAGTGCGCTTCATTAGCAACTTGTTCAGCAGTAGCAATATCAAAGCTGCTCTCTAAACCACTCTTTAAACGACCCTCTAAAGTGTTCTTATTGATGAATTGGTACGATGTGAGTGCATCAACAAGCAACTGCCAGCTACGGTATTTCTCATTATTGGCCTGAGAATCTTCAGCAAAATCAAATAAGCTATCAAATAGCGTGCTGTCTGCAAAGAGTACGTCATAAAACTCAACCAGTTGACTCAGTGCTTGATATTTTGCATTCCAATCATCACTCTTCACAGCATGCAGCAAAAACGTCAGTTTGTCTTGACGCTGTACTGACGGCGATTGACTGTTTGCAAAAGGCGTGACAATGACTTGTTTCCATTCAGCAACGATCTGAGGCAGTAACGACTGACAATAAGTCTGTAGCCCAAGTAAGCTAGCAGGCAGATGGCCTAGTCGGCCCTTTAACAGCTGATAGGCCTCTTCTGCTAAGGTGTGATTATTGGTTTTTAACAAATCAATGAGTTGTTGATCAGCGCTACTACTGACGGTGTTAATATTAGTATCTGTTGTTTTGCTCGGCTGCTGTATAGCATCGTTCTTTGCGGTATCTAACAATAGATCCAAGCCGCGTTTTACCATGTCACGGTAGGGCGTACTCATGGCATAGTCAGCCAGCTTTTTGGCAGGCATGTTTAGCTTATACAAGCATGCCCAAGCCAACTCACGAGTGTCAAAACTACTGTGGTTGAGTAGTGGTAACAACACGCGACTGGTACTGTCTCGCCAGTCCTCATTGTTATTAGTATCAAACGCCGATGATTGAGTAGCAAGCCACATTAGCCCTCGAATGGCTTGGTCTGTGGTGCTGCTATTAGCATAATAATCATCGCCTGCGCGTATGACGCCAATCCAAGCACCAAAGGCAAGAGACTGGTATGGATAATGCACCTCAGAACTGTCTTGCTTATCAGTAGGAGAGCTATCGACTGTTTGTGCATGGCCTGCCATGTTAACGGTGGCTGTAGCGGGGTGAGCACTTAGCAATGCCTGCAAACTGCGTTGCCATTTTTGTAATGTCTCAAAAACATCGTCCTCATCGTCATAGTAATCATGGGCGAGTAATTCAGATAAGTTGCAGATAACATCGATAGTTTGGGCACGTACCAATGGCTGCTGATGGCGACTAAGGTTGGCGAGCTGTTGTAAGTTTTTAGTACTGACGGTTGTCAGAATATTTGCTCGGATAGAGACCGTATTATGTGACTGTCCTTTAACACCAGCTTTATCTGCCGTGTTTGGCATGGCATCCATCATCATCGTGATGACTTCAGAGTGAGAAGATAAAATACTGCTTAATTGACGTGACAAGTAATCACTTAGGTACTGCCACGCTGACGATAGTGCTGGCTGACTACTAGGATATTGTACGTCATTCGGGTAACGAGCGAGTATATTGGCGTAGACTACTGCCGTGTCATTATCCGCAAAGCTTAGGGCTTCTATCAGTCGGTTAGGTTGACCAGTGCTAGTAGCGGTCTTTTCAGGAGCTTGCAGGCTATCTTGCCAGCCACCTTGTAAGTCATTAAATATCAATAACAGTCTGGCTGCTACTGCATAGGACTCTGACTCAAACAAAGGCCGTAGTTGACGGGCATGAGTGATGGTCAAGCCATGCTGTGCTTGAAGCCAATGCGTAGGCGTCATCGGTGCGACAAGCGTACTAAGATTGTCTGTTTCGTCTCTTATGTTATGAGTAAGGAAGTATTGCCCGCGAGCATCACCCAAAATAGCCAAACACAAACTGGCTGATTGACTGATAATGGCGCGCTCATATTTTTGCCATTTCACCAGTAGATCAATGTCCTCAAAAGAAACTATTTGCGTAATCTTTGGTGCAAGAGGTTTAAAATCAGCATCAGGGTGGTGTAGATATTTAGCATACCAACCTAGCGCATCATGCTTTGATGGGTATGCCAGTTTAGACAAACCAAACAGTGCTTGGCTTACATGACTGTGCCACTGAGTATAGCTGTCACTTTTCTTGCCTTGAGGGGGCATAGGTAGCTCTAGATAGTGTTTAAAGACTTGATACGCTTGTTCATCACTCCGCTGCGCCTGTTCTTCGTCAGCATATAGGCGTGATTGGCTGGCCAGTAGTTGAGCGACTGTCAGCTGGATGTCAGGATAAGGGCTGCTTAGGGCTGCGGCAATCAATGCTTCGTGATGATTCGGTTGATCATCGGTGCTACTATCATCTAGGCTATTGTGATCCGCTAAAATAGTAGGCTGTAAGTCTGTTAGCGCCAAAGCAACCGTCAAGGCTTGTTTACGCAGCTCAATACTGTCATCAGCGAACATAGCCACGAGAGCTGGCATCAGTTGTGTCAGCTGAGTCGTATTCGCTCTGGCTTGCACTGTCGTAAGGGCCAGTTGCTTGGTATCAGAATAAGGGCTGGCAAGCGCGTTCAGCATGACGTCAGCAAACCCTAAATGCTTGCTTTGCTTAAGTGCGATGTCAAAGGCTTGTTTGCGAATAGCGGCAAACGTATCTGCAAAAAACAAGGTTAAGACAGCTTGATTGATCTTTTGACTATCAGTTTCTTCAACTTTATTTGTTTTATGCTTCGATGTCATCGACAGCAACAGTCGTTGCCATTCTTCTATCGCCA
Organism: Psychrobacter sp. NPDC078501; assembly: GCF_044900935.1. NCBI lineage: Bacteria > Pseudomonadati > Pseudomonadota > Gammaproteobacteria > Moraxellales > Moraxellaceae > Psychrobacter > Psychrobacter sp. NPDC078501. Next base: position 79,601 of record NZ_JBJDOS010000005.1, read on the forward strand.
CTTGATGCACATCTTCAAAGAGGCTTTGCTGCAATAGCTCAATAATGTCAACGATAGCACTGTCAGAAACATTTTTAGAAATATTGTCAGATGACTGCTGAAATTGGCGGTTTAATAGAACTTTAACCACTTCTAACCGAATACTGGTAAAAGGGTTGTTCAATGCCTGTAGCAGTATGTCTGTCATCTCTGACGACATCTGAGTGCTTTTGTCACCACTATTTGAGCTATTTGGTGCAACATGCTTTAAAAACAGCGCTAAAGACTGCTCATGAATGTCTTGATGTTTAGAAGCAAAACCTGTCGCCGCCCAAGACAATGCATTGTCTGCCAACTTACCATAGGCTTGCATGGCCACTTGGCGCACGCCAGCGTCCATATCGTCTAGTAATGTCGGTAGGACTGCTTTGGCATCTTCTATATTTAAATGACCAAGCGCGGTGGCGACACCAGCACGGATGATGGCGCTGTCATCCGTGCTCATCAGACTAATCAGGGTGCCAAACGCTCGTTTGTCTTGTAGGCAAGCCAGCGCATAAGCCGCTCGGAAACTGATATCTTCGTGACTATTGCTTAAGCTTTGTAATAAGGGCTCTAACGTATCATTGCTTAGCTTTATAGATTCAGCAGTAGGCTTCTTGGATTTTGCCTTACTCTTAGATGCTTGGGCACTATCTGCTTGCGAGATAAAATCTTGTGTAGATAAGGTTAAACGGATCGCCTCATCGGATTGTTTAACCGTATCATTCGCCGCTGTGCTACTAGCGTTATCTAGTAGCGTGCCACGTAGTAAGCGAAAGTCATCAAAATCAGTCAGGGTGCGTAATATTTGCGTGTCACCTTGCTGTTTTAACGCCTCTATCAACTTAGGCTGAGACAGTAGCGAGACGTAAAACGCCGTTTGCCTAATCTCTGTATCACGATGGTTCTGTAGTAGTATCAGCTGACGCGAGACTTCAAGGTGGTTTAGCATATCGCGTTGATACAGACGAATTAACCCTGATTGGACAATGTCTGATTGATTGCAGTCTAATGCCATCAAATCTGCTTGAGGACTGTTCTCTGGCAACAGTGTCTCAAGTGAGGCCAATGCTTGCTTACGAATATTCGCAAAACTGTGTGATAACGCTTCTCTTAAAATAGGTAAGATGCGGCGCTGGCTCGTGGCATCCTTCATCGCGACCTTTAGGTAACCTTGTAACGCAGAAGCCACCACTTCTTCGTAGTAACGATTTTTAAAGGCTTCTTCTAGATAATGTAGCGGGCGCTTTGCCGTACTTGCGCGGTCGGCCAAGGCATGAAAAGCAGCAAGACGTACTTTTGCACTGTGCGCTGAGCTTAGTTGCTGCTCTAAAACCTGTGCAGTTTTATCAAGATTAGTAGTAGCAACCCACTGTACCAATTGCAATGCTTGATTGGCCGTGAGGGTGTCGCTATCAGCAAGTAATTTTTTAACCAGTTCTAACGTTTGGTTATCTGCTTGCGCCTGTAGCAGCGCTAGGCCTTCTTTAAACGACACATCATTATTGTTTGACGTATCTGTCAGTAACTGGCTGATTCTCTGATAGCCATCTTTGATGATATAAGTGACTGGCAATAGCTTACTATTTTGTGAGGAGCTATTCTGTGACGTACTTTGAGTATGGTCAATAGGTATGAAACGTAGGCTCTGATCGGCACTGACGACGATGAGCGTTGGTTGTTCAGCGTAAGAAGATAAGACGATCTGTCGAGCCTTGGTTAGATCCTCTTTACAGCTGTTTGGCTGACCTTTATCAAATGCCCATGACTTAACACTTTTGTCATCTGCTGCGGTAAATAACCGTGTGTCTGAGACACAAAGCGCCGTGATCATTTCGCTGTGCTGACTAGACTTGGCTCTATCGACAGGGTGTAGATCGCCTTGGACATGAGTACGGTATAAGCCCTTATCTGCGCCTGCTGAGAAGAAGTACTGACCGACTGGCTCAAAACAAAGCGCATTTACTTTACCTTGGTGGAGCTGTTTGCGGCTACTTAGATTGAGCTGAGCTTTATCTGATACCCATTGATAGCTACTAACATCTCCCGTTTTATCTGCCACGACTAACCACGAGCCATCACTTGACGTTGCTAGCGCTGTTAATACAGACTCTTTGCTTGATGCTGCTATAGAAGACGAATAAGGCTCAATGATGACAGTACTGCTGGCTTGACTGTCCTGATAAAGCCATACCACGATGTGTTTTGGATATAAGATAGCCAAGGCATCTTGTAGTGGTGCCATTGCTACGGCACGGCCTATAGCATTTTTGTTATTTTTAGGTGCATCGAATAAGGATGTAGCACTGGTCTTCTTAACTTTCTTGGCTTGCCAATCCGTTTGGTACAGATGACCGTCGTCACCAATCATAACAATAGTGCTGTCATCTATTTTGGTAATGGCTTGCATCGCACAAGGCAGCGTAGTTGTCGATAAGCTAAATTGCTCACCTTGTTGATCAAGGACGTATAAGACCGTAGTAGATGCTTGCTGCTGGCGAGTAATAAAAAGACTGCGCCCATCTTGCTTGGTTGTCTTTTGAGTTGCCGCTTGGGTGCTGTTGACCTTACTGACTAAGCCAATAATTTGACCCCAATAGGGGAGTGTTATTGTTTTCATGGTGTTATCTCAGTTGGGGTGACGTCATATTTTTTTAAGTATCTTTTATTTATATCTGTCTGCCAAAGCCGTTAAGCCGATGCCACTGGCTGCAGATTTTTAGATAGCTCAGGATAGCGATGCAATAATCGTGTGACGGCAACCAAACACGCATGACGCTCCATCTTGCCTGCCGAGTGCGTAAAGGTGAACAGTATGGGCATAATGAGCGCCGCGAAGGTGCTGTCAGCCAATGCCACATCACGGAACGTTTCAATCAACGCCAATTTGGCACGACTCGCAGATATGGGTTTTAGTGTGATGTTGCTATCTGACTCAGTTTGCTCTGATGACGAGCGCTTATCTGAGTAGCGTTGTTGCTTATGCTTACTGCTGTCACTAGCACTTGACGCTTGCGAACCGCCTAGACGTCCAGGCGGTAGCTCAAAGAGACCACGGCGTAGCAGCATTAATAATTGATCGATTTCTGCAGGCAAGCTTGCCAAACGTTTATCTGACTGCTCTGTTATGACTGGTTGAGCGCTGCTGTCTTTATCTGGTGCAGCATCTTTATCTTTACTATCGCTACTGGTTGGTTGCCAGTTTGGGGATACGTGACGCGCCTTGTAGTGTTTCCATAGCATGGTCACAGCGGCATAACGTACTTCACGGTCTGTGCTTTGGGTCAATCGATATAAAGACTGCACATCTTGGAAATTGGCATGACGCTGTAGTAGGGTGATACCGATTTGGCGAGCGACTCGCGCTTTGCTTTCAATCAACGCATTCAGCATGCTAGCATTCAATTGTGCTGACTGAACGTGATAACGTCGATTGGCAACGGATGGCTTATCCAATAGCGCACGCTTCAGCAGTTGCGTGACTTCAGTATAGGGAGATTCTGCCATCATCAGCCATAGGGTTGGCGTTGGTTGCCACGTCGCCATCTCATACTCACTCAGTAATAAGCCAAATTCTCGCAGCTGGCTGTTACGGTGTTGAAGTAAAGGAATGACACGCTCTGCATCAAAAAATGAAGAAGGAATAATCGCATCGGGATCGACAGGTCTGTCAGTCAGTGCCATACAGATCTGTTCATGATGATGACTGAGATAGCTGATCGCAAGCTCACTGATAGGTGCAGTAGCGTCATCTGTTGCCATATGCCACAGTGCGTTGGCACCTGCAAAAGTATCGTCTTCAGATACCTCTCTCGATTGACCACTCAGCATCTGTAAAAAAGCTGTTTCGGAAATAATCTTTAGGGCAGCACCATCGGCGATTAAGCTTTCGGCTTTAACTTGCTTGCTACCTTTACGGCCATTACCGTATAACGGTGAACCATCATCACCGATGACTAAGTAATCTAACTTGCCGTTGACGGCGCTGCTAATAGTACCATTAGCTGCTTTCACAACTTTTTCGGCCTCGCCACGAGTCATACTTTGCATCTTGCCTGTGAATAAATACCGTTGGCCAGTTAAATCTACTTCAGTAGCAGCATCGCTATTTGAGTCTTTATTGTCAGTGCCATTACTAGAAGCGTTGTCAGTAGAGGCGTCTTCATTACTGTCAAGATATGCGATAAAGTCGGCAGGCAAGAACCCTTTGTTAATGCGTTCAATAGCAAATTCACGATAGAGGGCTTGTTCGCTATGTGCAAGATTCATAAGCCAGTCGAAACCTAAATCTATCGGCGCAAACCGACGCACATCAGACAGCCAATTCCTCACGTTTTCTGCTAAGTACTCATCAAAGGCCAAGTACTTTTGCCAGTTTTTAATAGGAGTGTCAGCAGATTTCAATTGCTCAACATATTCACTCAATTGCCAATCAGGCTCATAGGCAAGTGCATGCCAATAGCTCATATCAAGCGTCGCGGCTGACAGTACATCTTCATCAAACCAATCGGTAATAGTGGGTTGCGACAGTGGATGTAATAGCAGTATTTGCCACACGTCAGCGTTTACTTGGCTCAAATCCAAACGTCTGAGCTGATCTAACGCAAAGTCCATACAGTCGCTGTCGTTATTAGCAGAGAAGTCGTGTACTTCTGGTATATCTAACTGCTGGGCAACGCGAATAAAGTATTCAGCGCCCAGCTCTTTGGCACTATAAAGCTCAGGCAGCTTTTTTATCGCAAACTTTACGCTGTGTGTTCTACCACTAGTCAATCGTTCAAAAAACCATTCAGGGGTTAAATCGCGCCTCGTAAAGTGTTTGTTAAGTTGTTTGCTCGCGGTTTGATAGTGATGTTCGGTATCTAATAGCTGACCCCAACCGTTGATACCAATATCAGCAACAGGGTCACGACTCAGGATACTATTGATGGCAAATGCTCTAACAGGTTCATAATCTGACATGGCCAGTAACATCAGCTCAGTGAGCGATAAGTCTTGAGCATAGCTTTTGGCATAGCCAATCGCATATTGATAGGCGGCAGGATAGTGTGAATGGAGTAGCTTTAGCACCACTTGATGCAAGTCCAATGTTTGAAATTTAGACTTTTCAAAATGCGGTGAGTTTTCTAATAGCCAAACAATCATCTCATCCCGCGCTTTACTGTGCGCTTGTCCAGCAGATAGATATTGTAGCGTCTCACCACTCACATCACGCAATTGGGTCTTAAAGTCATGCTTTAGGCTATCGGTTGCGAACTGTCTGATAGCCTCGTTTTTAGCGATGGCCAATAGCTGGATAAGTGGTTCAGGGTCTCGTTGCCATTCCTCAGAGAACGCGCGACCTTTTGCATCAAAGAGCTTGCGAGGTGAGCGACTGCTGAATCGATTGACGCCATAATCAAGGCTGTTATGAAAACAGATATGATTGAGCACCCAGCTGTTCGTTTGTTCAAGGCTGCCTGCCGTCATGGTTTCGTCATAGCTGGCGAGTACAGAGACGGCGGCATCAATGTAGCCAATTGGCATTTGCTGACCCAACTGGCGCAGATAACGCCATGCTCTAAGGCTCATATAGGTTTTGGTCGCTAGGCTGACCGCAGAGTTGGCGGTTTGATTGAAACGCTGTAAATCAATCTTGGCGGCTATTTGCCCAAATATCTCATAATCTTGAGAAAATTCTGCTTGCTTATAAATGCGCTTTAAACCTTTCCACACACCGTAGCTGACTGGCAAAGCCGTAATGGCTTGTTTTAAGATGGCTCTAGAGTACGCGCTGCCATCTTCCCACAGTGCGGTCAGTATTATGTGGATTTTGTAGCGATCTGGGAGGGGGTAAACGCCTTCGTCTGCTTCCAGTTTAGCAATCATTGCCACGCGCTCTGCAAACTGTACTTCGGGGTGTTGCTCCCGAAACTGATGACTAAATATCTTATCTAAAAACCGATCAAAAGTAAGCTCATGCTCAGGGATGGGTGTCTCAGGAATCGCATCAGCTTGAGTTGCCAATGTACATAGTTTATCGACCAAACTTGGATCTTGGACTTGCCAAGCTTGCTGAATTTGTGAAAATGACAGACTCATAGAAATTTGCCTTAATTTTTATTTTGTCAGTGCGCGTAATTTTGTAGCACCATAAAAGCGCGTTTCACAGAAAATATCAAGGACTTTTGTAAGGAAATATATGGGCTGCGACATATAGCGTCGCGCCTAATTTTATTTGCAATTATATATTGACAATAATAACTATTATGAGGCAAACTTAACAAGTTGTGAGATTTAGCGTTTCACCGTTTACGGTGAGGGGCGACGTTGCGTCGTCCACGAGTCAAGCCATTACATTTTACCCAAGGAAGACTGTTTCAGTCCTGCTAATACCTAGATAAAGGCCCTAGTGTCATTAGCTCGCTGGCGCAATCACGCAATCGTGATTGAGCTAATGCACTAGGGCCTTTATCTAGGTGCAGTCCAGTGAGTCTTCCATGTACCAGGTCATGAGGTAGATTACACAACAATTGAGTGTGACATCATTATGATGGCATTCAAGGCCTTTAAAGCAAAACCGGAGTAGGGCTGTTTATTCAGCGCTACTCCGGTTTTTTATTGCCTGATTATTAGGTGATAATAAAAAGCCCTTTATGATAGACAAAGGGCTTTTTATTACAGAAAATATGATTTTATACGGAACTATTTACCCCCAATAACCATCAGGACATTTTGGCAATTCAACTAACGTGCGACGTAACGCATCTGACCATTGATGACGGATGGTATTAAAATATTCATCACGCTCATCAATACGTCGGCCATTGGGCAGAGCTAGGCTGTCATTGTCATAAAGTACAAAATCTATCGGCATACCGACTGATAGATTTGAGTGAATCGTGGAATCAAATGATAGCATCAAGGCACGTGCTGCGTGTCTTACATCTGTGTTATAGCTGACAGAACGATCCAAAATAGGTTTGCCATATTTGCTTTCGCCTAACTGAAAGAAGGGCGTATCTTCTGTGGCTTTGATGCAATTGCCTTCAGGATAAATCAGGTATAGCTCAGGTGGCTGTCCTTTGATTTGACCACCAAGCATAAACGAGCTGGTAAAGGCGCCATCGCGACTAGAGTTAGCGACTGCTTTTGCATGGTTCATCTTTTCACGCATACATTCACCAACCATTTGCGCGGCATCAAACAACGTCGCTACTGTGTTGAGGTTACTCTCAGCACGCTGGTCAATGTCGCTTTGTAGTTTATTGAACACTGCCTGCGATGTCGCTAAGCTGCCAGCTGTCTGTAGCACCATAAAGCGCTCGCCCTCAACGCCGTATTGATACAACTTTCTGAATGTCGATATGTGATCAACACCGGCATTCGTGCGCGTGTCACTGGCAAAGACCATACCGTCTTTTAGACGAATGGCAGCACAATAAGTCATAAGATACCCTTGATGAATAAACGTAATAAAAAATAGCAAACGCTATGATAGCTTTTTGACTAATACCAAACTGTAAAGATTTTCGTAACCGCCGCCCATACGCACGCCGCGAACAGGCGCCGTATCTAAATAGTCTCGCCCAATAGCCACATACACATGTGAGTTTGGGGTAAATGCCTGATTTGAGATATCAAAAGTATACCAGTAACCATCCAGCCAAACCTCAGCCCATGCGTGACTGGCCATGTGATTTTCGGTATCGTCATACAGATAACCGGACACATAACGCGCTGGAATCTGTTGATCGCGCAAGATACTTAAAAACACATGCGTATGGTCTTGGCACACACCTGCACTTGTCGCAAACGCCTCAGCAGCGGTCGTACCCACATGCGTGACGTCTTTAACGAAGGGCATTTTCATAATAAGGGCATTCGCCATTGCCTTTAGACTGTCATGAGTGGGCGTTTTTAGATATGGCGCTGCAAATTCTCGCATCTCTTGTGAACATTTGGTCAATGGGGTTTGTACGGTAAATAGCAGGTAGGGGACATGATCCATATCCTCTAGTCGTTCGGTTTCGGTGTTGATCTCAACGATACCCGACGCCTGCATTTGTAAGTTGTTATGTGCCTCGTTACGACTGAGCGTGAGCCATGCATTACCAAAGCCGTCTTTTTGGTTGGTCGCCACTTTAGGGAGCATCACATCCCATTTATGTATGGTTTGGTGCGGCATTTGCATGGGGGTCATGCGTATATACTGTACACTGCGCTGTGCCAGCTCATCGTAATAATAGTTGGTTTGGTGACTGATTTGAAGTTTCATGGCATTTTCCTTATAGCATCTTTCTATTTTCTGTTTATTCCATATGTCTCATGAGCCGTTGTTATTGGTTTTTGGCTAGACACCTTCTATACACCTTGACGCAATATGAGATTGAACTCCTTGCTAATCAGCGCAAAATCACTAAATTTCTTTGACCTGATCATCTGGTTGGTCAAGCGGATAAGTTCACGCCAGCGCGTATTCTCCGGCAACTCATTAATCCAGTGTCTGAATTCAAAACTGACCTCTGTTGAATCTTCTCCTAACAAGACGGCACGCTCAAGCTGCTCAAAGTGACGCCCTAATTGCCAGAAGCAAGTCACTGTCGGATTCTCTTGTTTCATCGCAGCGTTACACGCATGTAGCTGCAAGGTCGCTGCTCGATACGTGCCAGCACTCGATAAACGCTTGATCAAGTTATATAACTCAGCAGTATCTTTACCAATGACACCTTTGGCCTCTTGGACATTATCCTCAATCGATTGCACGATATTGGGTATGATGTTTTGTTCCAAATCAGCCATCATTTGTGCTTTCATGGTGGTAAGTGACACTTCACCATCAACGGCAAACCCTAGGTGACTGATTAAATGCCTAATCTGTGATTTTTTGAGATCGCCTTTGATAAGTTGTTTCATAACATCGTCGTAGTAATACAGACGCTCACTATATCGGCCTAGCCATATTAAGTGACTGGCGGTAGAGAGTAGCAGTATCATGGGCGCATCATCTAAACTCTCGTAACCTGTTTCTAAGGGTTGGACGCGATCATAATAGTTCGCGTGCCCTGAAGCATTGACACCTATTGATGATAAAGGCGAGCACTTGTCGGTTTGCTGGCTGTCTAAATCGCTATCATCAATAATCCAAGTATCCTTGATACCGCCGCCTTGTGATGAATTGACGACCAAAGAGCCTTCAACCATGGCCACTCGTGTCAGACCACCAGGTACAATATCTACTGTGCCATCACCATGACTGAGGATAAAGGGACGCAAGTCAATATGACGCGGTGCGATACCGTCGCTTACGGCAGTAGGATTGGTAGATAATGATATAGTCGGTTGGGCAATAAACCCGGCTGGGTTTTCAAGCAAGCGCAGGCGATATTCTTCGATTTCTTTTTTGGTTGATGTTGGACCAATGAGCATCCCGTAGCCGCCTGAGCCTTGCGTTTCTTTTACCACCAGCTTATCTAGATTGTCGAGCACATATTTTAGATCGTCAGGCTTACGGCACTGGTATGTCTCGATATTAGGTAGGATAGGCTCTTCATTTAAATAGAATTTAATCATATCCGGTACAAAAGGATATAAACTCTTATCATCGGCCACGCCCGTACCTGGGGCGTTAACGATCACCACGTTGCCAGCGCGATAAGCACTCATTAGCCCTGATACACCCAATATGGAGTCAGATTTAAAGGCTAACGGATCAATATAGGGATCATCAATGCGGCGGTAGATCACATCGACTTGTACCTTGCCGCGAATGCCTTGCATATAGACTTTGCTGTCTTCAACGACCAAATCATAACCATGGACGAGTGGTACATTCATCTCATGCGCTAAGAAGGCATGCTCATAATAGGCACTATTAAAGCGACCTGGCGTTAAAATGACGACTTGTGGATCATATTTGGATGTTGAGCTGGCAAGACAGGCTTTGAGACGGCTAGGGTAATCACTAATACCCATAATAGGCGTTTCAGTAAATATATCAGCTAATAGTGTCTCTGATATATTTCGGCTCTCAAGCATATATGAGACGCCTGAGGGAGTACGCAAGTTATCCTCTAACACACAAAATTTACCTGTCTCGTCTCGAATCAAATCAATACCGCTGATATGAGAATAGATAGGTTTGTCGAGCTCAATGCCCATCATCCATGGCTCATAGCAGCCACTAGCATAGACGTAGCTGGCAGGGACAATATCTGCCTTCATGATGGCTTGGTCATGGTAGATATCATGTAAGAATGCATTGAGAGCCGTGATACGCTGTTTACAACCTGCTTCTATTTGTTTCCATTCGCTCGCTGCAATAATGCGTGGAATGATATCAAACGGAATCATACGCTCGATATTTTTGGCATCGCTATAGACGGTAAAGGTGACCCCTTTACGGTAAAAGATATTTTCTGCTTGTTCGTTTAGATAATTGAGGGCATCCATGTTGATGTTATCAAGCCAATGGCCAACAGCTTGTGCCACTGGGCGATACTTACCCTTACTGATCTGCAATTCATCGAAACTTTGTGGTTTTTGCTCAGGTTTTTCTGAAGTGTCTTTTCTTAAGGCGTCTGTGACTGTCGTTGAATGAGGACTTGTGGTATCGGTACTGGTTGATTTAATAGATTGACTCTGACTCTGATTTGCAGATTTTTCTTTGTCTGGGTTTCCATCTTTAGACTGACTTTGAGATGCTGTTTTATTCATAAATACCTCACGTATCCTTGGTAAAGTTATACTTTATGATGAATACACTGTCTATGCTAAGTAGAGTAGCACTTGTACTGCGCCCAACAGGTAGTCTATCTCCTGTATGAACTATACAACGGTTACTGAGCAATATACAACAAGAGTTAAATAATAGATTTTTAAAAACTTTAACCTAATTTTAATAAGTTTAACTCAATAAAAACAGGAGGAGAGAAGACATGAAGCTACGTGGTAGGTTCTTAATGCTGGCAGGTATAGGGTTGTCAGCGACTATCAGTGTGACTGGCTGTGGTAGCGAACCACAACAAGATATCTTGCCCGCTGGTAGCACAGTGGTCGCACTTGGGGACTCATTGACCTATGGCTATGGAGCAAATACTGAAACAGCGTATCCTACGGTGCTAGCAGAGCTAAGCAAATGGAACGTCGTTAATGCAGGTGTCAATGGTGATACTTCTGCAGATGTGCTTACTCGAGTGAATGAGATCACTGAGCAAAATCCTGATTTAGTATTATTGGGTGTGGGCGGCAATGATGTATTGCAGCGCATTGCACCTGATACGACGCGGGATAATATCATCGCGACTATCGATACTTTGCAATCCAAAAATATTGACGTTGTCCTAATCGCTGAGCCGCATCTCAGTACTAGTGCTTTGTTTGGAAAAGCCAGTGATAATCCACTGTATGAAGATATTGCGGAAGCTGAAGGCATACCTCTGTATTCTGATGGCTGGTCAACTGTACTGTCAGATGATGCATTGAAATCTGATAAAATTCATGCCAATGCAGCAGGATATAGACAGTTCGCTGAAGGGCTGCATGATTATCTAAAAGACGAAGGGTGGGTACGCTAAACCGCAATGTAAACCACAGTTTTTAAGTTTAAAAGCCTTTAAACTTAAAAACTGTGAGTAGAGCGTATGTCTGTAGTCAGTGTATAAAGCACAAAAAAAGCAGAGAGCTGATTGACTAGGCTCTCTACTTTTTATTTTCATTTTGCTAATGACAAATAGTCGATAAATTTAATAGCCTAGTCTTTTTCATTGTCACCCATGACGACTACCAAACCTTCATCAGCGGCTATCTTACCTTCGCAGATATCTTCATAAACCTCTAGTAAGCCATTGACTCCATCAAGCTCTTGAATCTTTAACCACGCACTAGTTTTTGCGGTGCTATTCATGATGTAATGCATAGAGCGTTTATTAAATTCTTCAGGACCCCATTCTTTCATACGTTGCTGTACATGACTGGGCGCAAAAAACTGTTGGCTACGCGCTTGAATGATACCTTCGGTATGACGTGGTTCGTCCCAGTGCGTAAGACCGACATTGCTGGTGTAGCGCATGTTATCGCCTAAGTGTCTATGTAGACGGCTGAGCACATCGGTATTGGCCGACATATCGACAATAACTGTCGTCTTAGTCGCATCAATCTGCTCTAGCGTGTCATAGCTAAGCACACTGTCATAAGCGTCAATTGACTTAACAAAATCTATATTACGGTTTGATGTGAGACCGATAACGTGCGGTGTGTCTTTATCATCAACTAAGCCGTATGCTAAACCTGTACTGGTCTTACTAGAGGCACTGATAATCACCACTTGCTCTGCACTAAACCAGTCATTACTCTTCAATAAGTCATGTAAGCAAAATGAGGTCAGATGCAATACGAACAACAGCATGCGCTGATCGTCATGAGCGCGGTCATAGCCTCGTTCATGATTGACGCGCTGATATAGGTTATAACCGGGTGGTAGCTCGGAACGATGGACACTACCATCTAGTAAGCTGCTCTGCGTGACTCGCTTGGGCGTTATGATTAACTCATTGGCGGGCGGGAAGTAACCGAATAAGCGCTCACCAACCGGTAGTGCATCGCTATTTGATTCGATCACATCACCAAATCCCCAGACTGGAATAATACCCCATTTTTCGGGCTCGTTGCCATTTGGCGGAAAAAACTGCCAATAGCGTAATTGGTCACCCATGACCGCATAAGTAATATTATTTGCAGTAAAGGCAAAGCGATCAACTTTGACACGTACTTCGCCATCACCTAGGGTATGTACAGGCGTCTCTTGCAGGCGAGCTTGGGTTAAGTTTGCTTTGTTGGTCTGAAATTCTTGCATGGTTATTCCCTTTTTTATTTTACTTTATGGTCATCAGATTAAGCATTAGCAGTTTTGGCTTGACGCGCTGCCGTTATTTGCATGACTTCGCCCATGAGCTTGGGCATGTTTGCAGCGGCTTTTGGTCCTGCTTCTTTTAGACGCTTAAGAATAGCAAGCTCTTCAGGCGGGGTGTCTTCGCTGGCTCGTACCAATTTGGTGAAGCCATCTAATCGATTGTTAATCATCCATTCACGTAGCGCAGGCTCTTTTGACCAACGCATCTGATTCTGCATTTGTTTAACAAGCCCAACCAAAAAGTCCGTATCATGATTTGGGATTGGCACCACTTGGCACAACTCATTTTTGATGGTTTCGTCATCGTAATTGGTCTCGATGTGGGCGATAAATGCGGCACTAAATACAGGCTGATAGGTACGTACGGTTTGTACCACCACAGTATCACCTTTGAACACATCGTACGTCTCTGTCACTGGTACTGCCCGTGCAGAGCAGTCGATATGCATGGTGTTGGGGGTGGTAGAAATACTGTCCTCACCAAAATAAATTTTGTCAGTATCTAAGCGGGTCACGCGACCTTTACGTACAATGTTTTTAACACGGCGTAATTGCTTAAGCTCGTCGCTACTAATGGTAGCACCATGAAACATTTTCGGGCGTACATTTGGATCAATCCGCATTAATACGCCGCCTTTTTCTAAACGATTAAACAAGTCTTCGATGTTTTCAGCTTCAGCAATCGCTTCTGCTTGAGTAGCCTGTGCTCCAATAGTATGGGTGAAAAATTCACGAGAGGGTTGGGTGTTTTTACGATCGATCAGCCAAGCATCTCTTGGCATAATCCACATGATATGGTCTGGATCAATTTGGTTTTCTAGTAGCCATAAAACCGCATCTATACCTGTTTTTCCGCCGCCGATAATCACGTAACCATCACGGGGTTTGGTTAAACTCGGCAAATCATTTAGCGGCCCAAACTTAACACCTTCAGCAATCTCAAAGTTTGGGGTATGGGTCGCTGGTACTGAAGTTTTAAAATAAGTACCATCAATGATTTTCTTATTGACCTTAACCTCATAGCTAGTATCAGACAGCAACGATGAAAACTTACCGTCGCCTTTGTACTCACACATCGGAAAGTACTGCACGCGGCCACTTGGTAAAAACGTGTGCTTCATGACTTTATCAAAGTACGCCATGACTTCTGCGCCTGACGCCAGCTCGGACAAGCCTTTATTTAAACCAATTTTATCAATCATACCGCCGCAAAGCTCACGTGAGCTAACGCCATAAAAAGACGATGGCTGATGCAGTGTGACAAACGAATAGGCATCGTTCCAATGACCACCTGGCTTATGATGTTTATCGACGATAATAATATTAGCATCTGTTTCTGTGAGCAGCACATCGGCAAAAGCCATGCCCACCGCGCCACTACCAATGATTAGATAATCCGTTTCTAGCTGTTGAATACTCATAGCGTCCTTACTCTTAAGTTGAGTTTCTATCGATACAATCAATTCATAATTGTTTGTGCATAACAGTGTTATATACTAGAATAACACTGTTATAACTGTCAAGATATAGTGAGAATCTAATGGATGCTAGAACCAAAATACTAAACGCCGCATCTGAGCTTTTCTTAGAAGGGGGTGGGGATGCCTTGAGTGTACGCGCTATATCTAAGCGGGCAGGACTGTCCACCATCGGTATATACAGTCATTTTCAAGGTAAGCAAGGCATACTAGATGCGCTGTACATAGAAGGATTTAATCTTGTCCGTGAAGCCATGGATGTCATTCCGGAAGGTAAGGCAAGCAAAGAACAAGTGCTAGAGGCGTGCCTAGGGTATATTAATGTAGGCGAGAAATATGAAGCGCATTATCGGCTGATTTTTGGGGAGTCTGATGCAGGATATCAGCCCTCAATCGAGGCCATTGCAGCAAGAGATAGTGCATTTTCAAAGTTGGTTCGGGTGGCGGGTTCTTATTTATCAGAGGATGCTAGCGTGACGGAACGTCGGCAAATAGCGTTAGATATCTGGGCTATCGTACATGGGTACGTCAGTATCAGTCACCATGTGGTGTTCGCCGATGGACTGGAGCTAGACTGGAAGACGATGGCACTTCGTGTGGTTGAAGTACAGTTGGATGCTATTGACTTAACCAAAGCTAGGCATTAATAAAGCCTTTCCGAACAACCCGGTAAATAAGCAGCATGAAGGTGACAATAAATATTAAACAGCGATTCGTAAATATTGCTCGCAGGTAGGTACATAGCGTTTAAATAATCCATCGCTTTACTTAAAAATCAAGTAAGCAAACATATGTCTTTTATCTTGTAAACTGCACTACTTTAGGTTATTTTTCAGTATCGTTTACAGTTCTTTAACCAAGGAGAAGCAGTTTGGATACTAACTTATCACCGCTTAAGATTTCAGTGGTTGCGGCGCTGACACTGCTTACAGGCTCGCAAGTATTTGCAGAGGCCAACTACGGTGATTATGGTACAGAAACGGCGCTGACGCTTGCCCGTGACTATGCTGGTCGTTATACAGGTTCCGATAAAGAAGTCCAAGCTGCTGATTATATGCAGCAGCGCATGACCATCGATGGCAGTAACAACCAAGTCAATCGTCAAACGTTTGATTTCGTAGCGCCTCGTGGTTTATTCAGAGGTCAGACGTTAACGAGTAATAACGTTGTCGTGACCCAAAAAGGCAGTTCTGACACCAACAGAACGCTATTTGTCGGTGCACATTATGATTCTGCCGTTGCCTATCCAAACTACGAAAACCTAGAGGCACTGGACGATAATGCTTCTGGGTCTGGCGTCTTAACTGAGTTGACCAGAAACCTGACAGGTATTGAGACAGAGCATGACATCCAATTTGTGGCATTTGGTGCAGAGGAGGGCGGTCTCAATGGTTCAAGGGCGTTTGTTGATCAATTAACGGACGCGGAAAAATCAACAGCACTGGGCATGATTAACCTAGACAGTCTGATTACAGGCGACAAAATGTACGCTAATGCAGGGCGAAATGCTTACGATAATGATGGCAACGAAGTGGCTGCCAATGTAAGTTTGCGTGAAAATGCGCTGCGTATTGCAAAAGAGCTTGGTATTACACTAGAAGTCAATCCAGCTATTATCGCACCAGGTGAGACAGAGCCATACGAGCCTTATGGCGTTGGCTGCTGTAGCGATCAGGAGTCTTTTGATAGTGTCATGCAGGTCGTAGGGTTTGAGGCAACCAACTGGGCCCTTGGGCCTGATTATGATGGTTACACGCAAACTGAAAACCCAGATATTCCAGGTGGCTATACGTGGCATAACCCTGCATTAGATAATGAAGAGGTGCTTACTGCGGCCTTTGGTGAAGAGCGCATAGCGCAAAGAATGCGTGACTACTCTCGTATCATCAGCAGATTGATTGTTGAACAAACCAATGCCGATATCATCGCCTCAACCAAAAGTGCGCTCAATCTTCAAAATACGATGGGCTTAGCTTTACAGGACAGTGCTACCGACTCGCACTCAGCGGTGTTTGAGCGCGCCAATGCTTTGGCATTGCATACTCTCGACGATGCGGAGCCTTTTGATTCCGAGTCGCGTACTCAGGTTTGGGTAGATGGCTCTCAAAGCTACGTGGATGCTGAGGACGCACAAGAAGGCACTCGCGCCAATATTGGTCTATATGGTGAATATATGGTACAGCCAAGCTGGCGTGTTGGCGCAGGTGTGCAAGCGGCCAATCAAAACAATAACACCGTAGAAAACGGCATTAAAAAAGACACAAGCTATGGTGTGCAAGCCTATTCTTTATTGGGCGGCAAAGACACGGCTTGGTGGAACACCACATCTCTGAGTTTATCTAAACATGACTTGGACGTTAATAGAACGGTAAAACTGGATGGTAATGACGGCATCAATATTATCAACAATAGCGAACGCGGTGATGCGGATGCCGATGTGTTTAGCGCATACAATGAGCTTGGCTATAACTTTCTTATTCAGAAAAATGTCGCACATGGCGCCTTTTTGGGTCTGAATTACAGTGATACAGATATAGATGGCTATACTAGCGGCAATGCAAACTCTCGCACTGCGTTAAAGGTTGATAGCACCTCTAGCGAGGCATGGGATTCAGAGCTTGGTTACCAGTTACAGTATGGCTTTAGTTTGATGGGTACGCCTGCCAAACTTCAAGGTAAAATCGCTTATGTGCATGTTATCGACGATGGTTTAATAGATAGTTTATCGACAACGTCTTTAGCTGATGGACAAACGAGAAACGTTAGTATTACCCAAACAGATAAAGATGATGACTATGGACGTTTTGAGCTGAGTGTGAGTAACAAGGTTCATAAAAACGTTTATGCGTATCTGAATGGCGATACCACCTTTGCACGTGACGATAAAGACAGCTCAGTACAGCTGGGATTGCAGTATCAATTTTAAATCTTAATGTATGAATGTCAGACTGCGCTGCTCAATAATTCATTTATGAGCAGCGTTTTTTGCTTATGCATGTCAATATATTAATTATAAGTGCGTATTACTGATTGACGCTACAATAATCAGGTTCAGTAATATCAATGTGTTCGAAATATTAAAAGAATAGGGGTGGCATGTATGTTTGGCATCATAAAAGATTGGCGTGAACAGCGTATATTAGATAATAGTGAATTTAGCCATGCTGACTGGAAAAAGGTAGCCGAACGTATTGTCATATTGGATCGATTAAGTACCGATGAGCTATCACATTTATTTGAGCTTGCAACGTTATTTTTGGCCGATAAATTCATCAATGGTGCACAAGGTTTTGAGATTACCAATGCTGTCAGACAGTCTATTGCACTACAAGCCTGTTTGCCTATCTTGAACTTAGGCCTTGATTGGTATTCTGGCTGGTCATCGATTATTATTTATCCTGGCTCGTACAAGAGTAACAGTACTACGGTAGATGAGTTTGGTATCGTCCACGAAGGCACTCAGCACCGTAGCGGGGAAGCATGGCTGCGAGGGCCTGTTATTCTTTCATGGAAAGATGCCAAGCACTCAGGCGAACGTGACGGACATAACGTTGTCATTCATGAATTTGTCCATAAGCTTGATATGATGAATGGCCGCGCCAATGGCTTTCCGCCACTGCAACCTGATATGGATCCTGCTCAGTGGACACAGATTATGTCGCGAGATTTTGAAGATTTTCAAACCCATCGCAAGTCAGGGCTTGATCGTTATGGCGCAACCAATCCTGCCGAGTTTTTTGCGGTTCTGAGTGAAGTGTTTTTTGAAACGCCGCAAAAGCTGGTTGATGCTTATCCGGATATTTATGAGATTATGGTGAAATTCTTTCGTCAGACGCCGTTATAAATGATACTTATAGAGATGGTGATAGTAAGCTGTATTTAAAACAGCATAAGCATATTGGAATTAGGGAAGCTTAGGTGATCAACTATAAAAACTTAAGCGAGCTACAACAAGCGCTAAAATTAATCAAAAAAACCGCACAAAGTCCCGAGCTTAAAACTGACGAAGGACGCGAACTGGTTGAGAGTATAAGCCGCTATACGCAGACGTTTGTATGGTTACAGCGCTATTACGAATATGCTATCGTTAGAGGGCTAGTAAAAAAGATTATTATTAAAAACCATATCAAAAACCATGTAGCACAAGCTGCTATATATATTTAATTGAATATATATAGCATTTATAACCAGATAGAGTAGGCTGTCAATTTAAACCAGTCTTATAGAAGTTGTCGGGTAATCGTTTTCTACGCCTTAAACCGTCCATTGATCATTAATAATGGCCACTAGGTAACGCTTGCCTTGATACTCATCAAATACCAAGCGTAGTACCCGCCAGTCCATACCCTCATACTCATCAGTGCCTTTATAATAAAATTCTACAACATCTGATGTTTGGTATATTTCTTTTAAGTTATTGATAGAGTTGCCGTTACTTTTAAATTCATTAACATTGATACTAGCGTTATTGAACTTTTTGCCATCTACCCAAGTATCCAAATAAGTAGGCAACGGCGTGACCAACAGATCGCCAGTACCATCTTTTTCGCCCCAAGTAAATTGGATATTGGACTGCTGTAAATACTGTGCAAATTGCCCGCGGCTAAAGACTTTATCTGACTCAGGCCGTACATAAGCGTACATCGAAAAAAGAACGCCACGTGTTGGATGGATATCATTAGTGATTCTAGAAAAGTCCTTATTTGCCAATGCACGCTGTATACGTAACGCTTGCTGTCTAAGGGTTTGCTGGCTGATATCAGCATTAATAGGTGTTGATGAGCTACTGGTTGGCTGAGATACAATGGCTTCGCTGGACTCAGAAGCAGACTGACAACCCGTCGCAGCTAGCGTGAATAGCAGAAGGCTGCTAGAGGCTAATGTCGCAGATTTTTCCTTAAAAAAAGCAGGTAATGTCATCATAAAATCATCCTTAGCACAGTTATTAGCGAAAGAAACATCACTATAAATTGTCATGGGAACTGGTAAAAAATACCATAAAAGCGCTATGTAATCGATATTTTGGTAAGTAAACCTGAATGATACGATAATACAGCAGAGTCCGAATATAGGTATGATGTAATAGTCGGTAATACTTATAGGACAAAAGCTCGCAGAGAATAAGATGCCAACATATAAATCGCTGACATTACTATTGACCATAGGACTGATGCCTGTCGGTCACGCTATAGCGGATGTATCAAAAGTAGATCAGAAACAAAATGCCATGGCTGATATAAAGATTGCGACTATCACGAAAATGTACCAACAAGATATTGATGACCAAGGCATGAGTCATCCTGTAGTGCTGCAGCAATATGCTGATGCTGACTTGCAAGCAGCCATGCAACTTGAGCAAGAATATTTTGATAAAACTCAGACGTCCTGCAATATAGATTACGATGTACTTTGGAACTCGCAAGATCCTGACTATGCGCAAGACAAAAAATTTTCAATAACTGATCAAGGATTGGTTCAGGTTAGCTTGGCACAAGGTAGCGATATTTATTATGAGTTGTCATGTGATGACAATGATAAAAACTGCCAAGTTGCAGATGTGGTTTTAGATCAGGATGGCAAAACTTTGCGTCAGCATTTACTTGAAACTTGTCGTTAGTAAGATTTTATAACCAATAATAAATCTGAGCTAAAGTATAAGAATGACATGGTATAAATGGTTTTTCGCCTAACTACCAAAACCGTTGGTTTGTTTTCGCATAATGTATATTATGTTAAATTAAGTCTATATGGTTCATTAGGTTATAGGCTTAAGCCTTACTAACTATAGAATCAGGATTATCAGATACTTCTAATGCTACTGGATATAAACATCCTACCAAACTGTTTAGCTCTCACCGACTAACTCTGTCCTGTGAATTCAACCGAATCTTTTAGATGATAGCTCACGCTTGATCAGTTTTACTTCTAAGCATCTCTGACAGGCATATTATTACGTCAACCCTTTAACGATTTATTAGACGTTAAGGTTTGAATGCTCTGTATGACTGGTTATTAATATTTTATGATTTGCGACAATACGAATGGCTATGTCCAAATGCGTCCTTAGTTTTTTATTCGATATAATCATGGCTATTCGTCTGCGATAGCTTATTTACTATCTGTGTCCGCTGGCTAAGTCTTCAATATAGATATGCTAATAGCCTATTTTTGATAACCATCATTTGTATGATTAGAAATCCTCTAATATCACCAACCCAGATTTAATTGCAAAAACTCAGTCAGACGTTATAACTCCTTCGAATATTTCTAATCTTATCTAGCCTTCAACACTATGCCCAAGTCATCACGTATAACCTTTTAAATTTAAATCATAGACAGACTGTGAAATCATTAGAACTGACTCTATTTTCTTTTGCATAGTGATAATTTTATCTACCCACAAACAGCCATCCTCTGTTTATTGTTATCAAGCCATTTTTAAAAGGAATGAGCTATCTATTGATATCTTTTAATATATCTAGCCTTTCGTTATATATTTTCTATATACCCCTAAAAATTGGTGCATTCTAAATTTGCACAGAACAGTACTATGACCCTGATTTTTATATTCTGTCCGAGTACAGGAGCATGTGTTTTGTAGAGAATATGCTCAACTCCTTGCCGAATCAATCATGGATATCATAATCGCATTTAACTATGTATCGAAATAACTGGTGGAAATGCCGTCTAACCCATTCAGCGTATGGCCTACTCACTATTTGGCCACTATGCTATAATTATCCCCAAGTGAACCTTGGGGATAATTACGTCTTAAAAACTATTATCTAAAAGGCTTTACTAACAACACTAACGAATACCAGTGTCCATGATAGTGTCCAATACTTCTATATTTTTCTACAGAAGAGACTTTTTATAAGTCATCAATCATAAACCTATCATCAACCTTAATTATCATATGACGGATATACATTATGGCTATCGACACAGCAAACGATATCAACAAGCTCGAATGCCGAGACAAAGATTATTCTGTCAGTGTCTCAGGTGTAGCTGGCTTAAGTCTTCGTATTTATCCAAATGGCAAAAAGGAATACTACTTACGTTACTCCCATCCGCATATCGAGGGCAAACGCCCTAGGATGATGTTGGGTAAGATTGAGGATGTCAGTCTCCATGAGGTTAAGTATAAAGCAGACACCATTCTTGATATGGTCGCAAAAGGCTCTGACCCTAAAGCTATCCAGCAAAAAGAACAAACCAATAAATATACTCACCTAAAAAACGCACCATTTTCTGAGATTGCAAAAGCATGGCGAGAACACAAAACAGCAGGTCGCAATCAAAGTAAATCTAAAAAACCGTCATACAGTGAGTCAACCCTCAAGTTCTGGGATTTATGTCTAGGATATATGTGCCAAGAGATTGGTGATTTAAGAATGGACGATATCACCAGTGAGATGATACTGAGTGTGTGCGAGTCGATTCAAAACAATGGCAATCAAGCGACTTTCGTTGGTGCGAGCACTCGGCTATACACTGAAAAAGTCTTTTCATTCGCTGTTGCTCGAGGGTTGTGCGATAGAAATGTAGCTGTCGATACCCGTGGTGAGCTTGCCCCTGCCAATTCAGGCAATCACTTGCCTGCCATCACCAAACCAGATCAATTTGCGACTCTCTTAAAGGATATGTCCAATTTTAAAGGCGCAAGCAAAATCACACTAGAAGCTATGAACTTATTGCCTTATGTGTTTGTACGTAGTATCGATCTGCGCTCGATGCGTTGGGATGACATCGATTGGGATAATAATACATGGGCATTCTCCCCGACTAAGGGCGAAGGTCGTGACGATATGGTCTCGCACTTAGTTGTTCCCTTAGCCACGCAAGTAATTGCGCGATTACGAAATATTCAATCAATTACTGGGCATAAGGAATATGTATTTGCCTCGATGCGCGGTTCAAGCAATGCTTATATTAGTAAAGCGACGTTGGTGCAGATATTCCACCGGCTTGGATACAAAGATGTGCAGTGTGCGCATGGATTTCGAGCATCCGCTAAAACTTTGCTCATGGAACAGCCTGAGCTACGCTATTCTGACATCGTCACAGAATTACAACTAGGTCACAGGATAAAAGACACACATGGCGGGGCTTACAACAGACTTGACGAAATCGATACTAGGGTACAGATGATGCAAGATTGGGCAGATTATATAGATAATCTTCGGAGTCGTTAGAGAGTTATTTTAGAGTCAAAAACCATATTTTTTTGCACTTATTTATGGCTCTTTGAAATGTATTTTACGGAAGTTCACAGGAGACATGCCAGTAAACTGCTTAAACTGTCGACTAAAGGCGCTATGATCACCGTATCCACAGTTTAAGGAGACTTGAGTTACTGTTAGCTTATGATTCGCTAATAGTCGAATGGCATGCTCTAAGCGCATTTTTTGTACAAACTGAATGGGTGACATATTGAGCACTGCTTTGAAGGTACGCTCCAATTGCGATTGACTAAGATTTGCCAATTTCGCCAATTGGCCAATATTAATTTTTTGATCAAGATTGTCTCGTACGTATTGATCTACGCTTGCCAACCGAGCGTGCTTACGTAATATCCGCTCGTTATCTTCATCAATATCTACTGATATACCTACCATCGCTACAATATGATTTTCTACATCATAGACGGGGGTTTTTTGCGTGATACACCATCCTAGCTGTCCTGATGCATAACTATGTAGTTCTAACTTATCAATAATCTCCCTGCCTTCCCTTAACACTCTAAGATCCTGATTGAGATAATCCTTGCCCTGAGACTCCAGAAAGACTTGTTCTGTAGTCAGTCCTATTAGTGCTTTTTTGTTTTTAAGCCCGCTACGTCTAATGAGCGTTTTACTGACTAATCGATAGCATGCTTGATCATCTTTAACAAAAAACACCACATTTTTCATAGTATCAAACAGAGGCATCAATAACGATATATTGCCAACAAACTCATCAAAATTGGCTGGTTGATAAGTCTGTAGGTGTTTTGACAGTTGTTTTGTAGGTGCTTCTAATACTAACGGCCGCATCGGTATATTCCCATATAGCATCTCAAGCTTGTTGTTGAGCTTTTCAGGTATTTTAGGGTGCTACACCATATTTATACTCCTAAATATCTTTATAACCTGTGCAGAAATGCGCATTTATTCATATAAAAACATCAAGACTGCTTTTCTGAAAAACGTCATTCTATATTTACGCCTTGTTCATTTATGAATAACGCTAACAGTATATTAACTCACGGATGAATCAGGTAGGCAGTCATGTTTGATACGCTTTTCACTCTTAAGATTATTGATTCGCATACTGGCGGTGAACCTACTCGTATGGTGTATGCAGGATTTCCTGAGCTTAGTGGGCAATCTATTCAAGAAAAACTTCAGGACTTCAAACAGAATTTCGATCATTTACGTCAAAGTATTATCCTAGAACCTCGTGGTAATGATGTGCTTGTCGGAGCGCTTTTGTGCCCGCCTTCTGATCCTCGTGCCACGGCTGGCGTGATCTTCTTTAATAATCATGGCTATTTAGGTATGTGTGGCCATGGCACTATCGGCGTTATTGCATCTCTAGCTTATCAACAAAAGATAACCGCTGGTGATCACTATTTAGAAACAAGCGTAGGCCTAGTTAAAGCAACCTTGCATGATGATGGTAGTTGTAGCGTCCAGAATGTCCCCTCTTATCGCTACCAAAAACAAGTAGAAGTTCAAGTACCTGATATCGGTCCTATCTATGGAGATATCGCTTGGGGTGGTAATTGGTTTTTCTTAGTCAACGATCATAAGCAAGCTATTGAAGCCAATAATGTTGAGGCGCTTACTCAATTTAGCATACAGATCAAAAAAGCTCTTCATAAGTCTGGAATCACGGGTGCTGACAATGGCGAAATTGATCATATAGAACTGTTTGGCAAGAGCGATCTCGCCGGCACTAACAGCAAAAACTTCGTATTATGCCCTGGATCTGCCTACGATCGATCTCCTTGTGGTACTGGAACCAGTGCCAAATTGGCTTGCTTAGCCGCAGACAATGTACTCGCACCTGGTGAGACTTGGTATCAGCAAAGCATCATTGGCAGTGTCTTTAGTGCCAGCTATCAGCCTATTGATGTGCTTAGTCATCATAGCTCTCTTCATAACCACCCTATCAATACTATTATCCCCACGATCCGAGGGTACGCCTACGTATGTGCAGAGACCTCGCTCATCGTTCAAGACAGCGATCCGTTCAAATGGGGTATTTCTTTATAGATACCAGTTTATATAGCTTCTAGGAAGTAACCAATCACTGCTCAGCAAGCTCAGAAAAGCGAGACTCTCATGGACACACAAGTGTTTGATATACATATCATTGGTGGTGGCATTATCGGACTATGTGCTGCGATTACCCTACAGTCTCGTGGGGTAAAAGTTGCAATTTTGGAAGCCGATAAAATTGCTCGCGGTGCAACTTATGGCAACGCAGGTCACATTGCCACTGAACAGGTTTTCCCTATCGCTGATGCCAGTATCTTACGACATGTTCCTGCCATGCTACTCAACCCTGAAGGGCCTCTGCGGATAGATTGGCGCTACCTTCCACGCTTAGCACCATGGGCGTTTCAGCTATTACTTAATATGCGTACCGAACCATTTGCACGCAGTCACCAAGCGCTTTTGGCATTAAATGCGCAGAGCCTTCAAGCTTGGCAAGATTTTGCCAAAGAGTGGCAGTTACATTCTTGGG
Source organism: Psychrobacter sp. NPDC078501 (assembly GCF_044900935.1). NCBI lineage: Bacteria > Pseudomonadati > Pseudomonadota > Gammaproteobacteria > Moraxellales > Moraxellaceae > Psychrobacter > Psychrobacter sp. NPDC078501. Next base: position 104,726 of record NZ_JBJDOS010000005.1, read on the forward strand.
TACAAATACAAGGATCTGTTTTAACCGCAGAGACACCTAACAGTCTAAAAATGCTGACTGAACACGGCCAACGCTTAAATAGTTTAGGTGTCTCTAACAGCCTACTCTCACAGTCAGCATTGACAGCTCTTGAGCCTGGGTTAAAAGACAATCAACTGGGTGCTTTGTTTTTTCCAGAGACAGGTCATATCACCAATATAGAAGCCATTACCCATAAATTAAGTACTATTTTTAGATCGCTTGGTGGTCAAATTTATGAGAATTGCCGTGTTCTGAGCGCGGAAGTAATAACTGATGGTATTCGTTTGACGACGACACAAAAGCAGCTTCATGCCAGCAAAATTATGCTCGCCGCAGGAGCTCATTCCAAAGCCTTAGCCAAACAGCTCACAGGCGTCTCAGTACCAATGGATACAGAGCGAGGCTATCACCTGATGCTTCCTAACGAAAGTCAGCGTCTCAACATCCCTATTTCTAGCATGGATCGCCGCTTTATTATGACACCAATGGAGAAAGGGCTGCGCTTGGCTGGCACTGTTGAGTATGCAGGACTTGAGGCGCCAGCAAATATGAACCGTGCGAATATGCTGTTAAAACAAGCTCAAGCAATGCTAAAGGCCCCACTAGATAGTGACAGCAATACGCAATGGATGGGGTTTAGACCTTCTACAGCAGACTCGCTACCCATCATAGATAGACATAACTCAGTCTTTTTAAACTTTGGTCATCAGCATCTAGGTCTGACCCAAGCTGTGGTAAGCGCACAGATGATCGCGGCTTTGTATTTTGGCGATACTGCCATGGTAGATTCTACTGCCTATCGTCTAAATCGCTTCAAACGTAAGTCTTTTAAATAATAATCGAACATCTTATCTCTATGACAATTCATAGAACCAACAACGTCGCTAATAGCTCATGGCTTACTAACGGCTTTTACTTCCAAATAAGGATATTTATATGAACATTCATGGCGTTTTAGTCCCTATCGTTACTCCTTTCGATGTTAATGGAGATATTGATACTCAAAAGTTAACCGAACTGGTCAATGTATTCATAGAAAAAGGCGTTACCGGAATCGTAGCTTGCGGTACAACGGGGGAATACTACACGTTCTCGCCTGCAGAGCGTGAGCTGGTTTTGACCACTATCGCTGACGCTGCCAAAGGCAAAGTCACTCTGATTGCAGGTATCAACAGTTTATCGACCAATCATTCTATCGAACTTGCTCATCAAGCCAAAAATCTGGGCTACGACGGCTTAATGTTATCAGCCAATCCGTATAGCCTACCAGACCAAGACGGTATTATTGCGCATTTTGAAACCGTCGCTGATGCCACTGACCTACCTATCATTATGTATAACTTTCCAGCACGCGTCGGTGTGAGCATTGAATTTGAAACCGTCGCGCATTTATCCAAACATCCCAATATTGTAGGTGTCAAGGAGAGCAGCGGCGATTTTAGCCATGCATTACGTATGCTACAGGCTGATTTTGAAAACTTTGAAGTGGTTTGTGGTTGTGACGATCAACCAGTAGATTTCTTCTTTTGGGGTACTAAGAGCTGGATCGCTGGTGCGGCTAACGTATTTCCAGCAGAACAAGTCGCATTGTTTGAAGCCACACAAAAAGGTGATTGGAACCGTGCTAAGGAGCTGATGACAGCCATGTATCCTGCTATCCACTCTATGGAGTCTGGAAACTATAACCAAAAAGCCAAAGCAGGCTGCATTAACGGGAGCATTAATGTTGGGTCAGTACGACTACCTTTGACTGATATGTCAAAAGAAGAGACTCAGTCATTTTTAGCACTTCTGTCTTGATACATCGCACCATTCTTATCGTTCCTACCATTGTATAGAAAAGGACAGTCTAATGAGTATGACCACAGCACAAGTCTTCGAACTCGCCAGCAACCAACAGCTTTGGGCAGGCCATTTAATAGATACCACAGCACCAGTACCTGAGACAACACTCCCTAACTACAGCCCTATTGATAATACCTGCATAGGTAGCATTGCTAATGGAAGTCGGCAAGATGTTAATACGGCGGTCGCGGCAGCCCGAGACGCTTTTGAACATGGCGAGTGGCGACGGATGTCTCCTGCAGAGCGCAAAGCTATCATGCAGCGCTGGTGTCAATTGATGCATGAGCATATGGATGAGTTAGCTGCCCTAGATTGCGTCGATGCAGGCAAGCCTATTACAGAATGTCTCAACACTGACCTGCCCGCTACGATTGAAACCTTCGAATGGTACGCCGAAACGGCTGATAAAGTTTTTGGCAAGGTTGCTCCTACTGGCGCAGATGCGCTAGGCCTTGTGGTACAAGAGCCTATCGGTGTAGTGGGTGCAGTACTACCATGGAATTTCCCAGCACAAATGTATGCATGGAAAGTTGCACCCGCATTAATAACTGGCAACTCAGTCATTGTTAAACCGGCTGAATTAACCTCGCTCTCAGCATATCGATTAACACAATTGGCGTACGAGGCTGGCGTGCCAAAGGCGGCGTTGCAGTTAGTCTGTGGGCTTGGGGAAGAAGTAGGTGCGGCACTCGGTCAGCATATGGATGTTGATATGGTTTCTTTTACAGGATCAACCGAAGTCGGTCGACTGTTTCTACAGTACTCTGCACAAAGCAATCTTAAGGAAGTCGTCTTAGAGTGTGGTGGCAAAAGCCCTCAAATCGTCTTTGCAGATGCCATTATCAATGAACAAACCATCGAGCATATTTTATCCGCTGCTTTTTGGAATATGAGCGAAAACTGTAGCTGTGGTTCACGTCTACTTGTCCATTCTAGTCAAAAAGAAGCCTTGTTAACGCTATTAAAAGAAGGTCTTCAGTCTTGGAAGGTTGGTCATCCTTACGATCCTGAGGTCGCTATTGGCCCAATGATCGAAAAAGCGCATTTTGAGAAAGTAATATCGCATCTCAATACTGCCAAAACGGAAGGTGCTCGTTTGATCGCAGGTGGGCGTATCCACGATGAACTCGGTAGTGGCTGGTATATCGAGCCTACCGTCTTTGATAATGTCAGCCCGGATATGACGCTGTTTAAAGAAGAGGTTTTTGGTCCGCTTTTAGCTGTCACAAGTTTTGAAACCGAAGAGGCAGCTATTCAGCTCGCCAATCAGAGTGATTATGGGCTTGCCGCTTCCTTCTATACACAAAACGTCCATCGCGCATTCCGCGTGGCATCCGCTATTAAAGCTGGTACCGTCTCGATTAATGGTTTCTCTGAGGGCGATATTACGACACCTTTTGGTGGTTATAAACAATCTGGCTTCGGTGGTCGTGACAATGGCTTAGAGGCGTTGTCCCAGTATACCCAAACCAAAACTATCTGGTTGGTGAACTAAAAACTGACATTGTCCGCTATCCACGCCCAAGTCAGCATAACCAAAAACATTACAAGGAAGTAAAGTTATGGAAAATATCATCAATACTATCGTCGGGTATATTTGGAGTGACGCCCTAGTCTATCTTGCGTTAGGCGTCGGCATATATTTTACAATTATGACTCGTGCCGTACAAATCCGTTATTTCAAAGAAATGATTAGGCTGTTGTTCGACAAACAAAGCTCATCAGCTGGGATTAGCTCCTTCCAAGCTTTCTGTATGGCGCTATCAGGACGTATTGGTGTGGGTAATATCGCTGGGGTTGCAACAGCCATTGCAGCAGGTGGCCCTGGGGCGGTATTTTGGATGATTTTCATGGGTGTGTTAGGTGGTGCTAGCGCTTTTATTGAGTCTACCTTAGCGCAGGTATACAAACATAAGGTCGGCGATCAATATCGTGGCGGCTCCCCTTTTTATATTGAAAGAGGATTAAAGCTAAAACCTTTTGCTATCATCGTCGCTATCGTGACCTGTCTATCTTACGGCGTGTTAGTGCCTGGTGTACAGGCCAATACCATTGCGGACTCTTTTGATACAGCATTTAACATACCGCCCGTTGTAACAGGGATTATCCTTGTCGTACTATTAGGTATCATTATATTTGGCGGTGTAAAGCGTATTGCTAATTTTGCAGGAAAAGTCGTACCTGTCATGGCAATTGGTTATATCCTTATGATGGTGATTGTATTGGCATTTAACGCTCAAAATATCCCTGCAATGTTTGCACTTATCTTTAAGAGCGCTTTTGGCATGGATGCAGTGTTTGGTGGTATGGTTGGGACCGCAATATCTTGGGGCGTACGCCGTGCTGTTTTCTCAAACGTTGCGGGTGCTGGCGAGGCGACCTTTAGCTCAGCGGCAGCCGAAGTATCACATCCTGCTAAACAAGGCTTAGTGCAAAGCTTCTCTATCTACATCGATACGGTGCTTGTCTGTACTGCAACAGCGCTAATGATCCTATCAACTGGCATGTATAACGTGGTGACCCCTGAAGGTGTAACCCTAGTTGATAATATGCCTGGTGTTGAAGCTGGTACGGCATTTACCCAAGCGGCTGTCTCTACTGTCTTTAACCAGTATGGAAGTGGCTTTGTTGCGATTGCTATCTTTTTATTCGCCTTCACCTGCTTGGTTGCTTATTACTATATTGCCGAAACTACGTTGGTCTATTTGGACAATAAACTGCGCTACCCCATTCTCAAACATGTACTCAAACTGGTCTTTTTAATCGTTTGTTTCACTGGTAGTGTCCAGTCAATCGGTATGATGTGGGCGTTAGGTGACATAGGGTTTGGCAGTATGTGCTACTTAAATTTCATTGCCATTTTACTTCTAAGTAAAGTTGCTCTAAAAGTTCTAAAAGACTACGACGAGCAGATGAAATTAGGTATAAACCCTGTCTTTGACCCTAGAAAGGCTGGAGTGGATAATGCGGACTTTTGGATAGAATATAGCAATGAGCATGGTCATAAAAAATCGCTTTAATAATAGTGCATTAGAGGTCTGCTAATATCTACTAGTAAAAAAGTTGTTATCAACATCAAGCAGGCCTCACCTATTTATGTTAAATTGCAAAAAACCATAAGGATATTACGTATAAGATAACCATAGTATTGTATCCATTCATTTGATAGGAAGGTTGAAGATGACACTAGATAACAACGTACTACGTAAACGCACCAGCTTGTTGGGTTCATTATTAGGTGATGCTATTTCTCGCCAATCTGGTGAGCAGACGCTAGATACGATTGAGACGCTGCGCAAAGGCTTTATTCAACAGCGTCGTGAGCCGAATGAGGCACATAAACAGCAGCTTATCGATTTTATTGCTTCTTTAGACAATCAAACCTTAAAAAACGTCATACGCGGCTTTTCTATCTATTTTTTCCTAGCCAATCTAAGCGAAGAGAATTACTTGCGTGAGCAGCGTCACGCGCAGCGTATGCAATCTGAGCAAAGCTGGGAAGGATCATTTCGTCGTACCTTACTTGAGTGTCGTGAACGCAATATTGAGCCTGCTCAAATGCAAGAGCTGATTGATCAGCTGAAGTTTACACCTGTATTTACGGCGCATCCTACCGAAGCGCGTCGCCGTACTACGATGAATATCTTACAAAGTCTATTCACGCATAGCGACGCTTTAAATAACGTGTCTGAAAACAGCTTCGCCTACGAGCAAGCTAAAGAACAAACGGCGCAAACGATTGATCTATTATGGTCGTCTGACGAAGTGCGCACCCGTAAGCCGTTGGTATATGATGAGATTAACAATGGCTTGCATTACTTTAATGCCAGTTTGTTCAATGCCATTCCTAAAGTATATCGTAATATCAAAAAAGCCATCGTTGATATCTATCCAGAGCTGACGGATTACCCATTACCAGCGTTCATGAGTTTTGGCTCTTGGATCGGCGGCGACAGAGATGGCAATCCTTTTGTGACTTTTGAGACCACAGAGCTTGCCGTATTGATGCATGCGGATACCGTGTTACGTCACTATCAAGTTCTGCTAAAAAAACTGCGACGCCAGCTCATTCATAGCGATACGATTGTGACGGTCGAACCTGACGTATATGCCAAAATCAAAAGTTACGATGAGCTCGATCAACGTGTGTTTGATTACAATCTCGATGACTATGGCAATGAGCCTTATCGTCGCCTGCTCTCGATAATCCTCACTAAAGTCAAAGCCACCAATCGCCGCATTCAAAGCAAAGGTACGGATATCGAGGCCGAAAAAGATGCTTATCGCAATCCAGAAGAGTTACTAGAAGACCTGCGCATTATCCGTCAAAGTGTCAATACACACGATACGGCACATAGCGATGGGTTATTACTCGATGTGATTCGTCTGGTCAAAACTTGCGGCTTTCATTTGGCAGCGCTCGATATCCGTCAAGAGTCCTCATATCATAGTGAGGTGATTGCCGATATCTTTGCTAGTGCCTCCAACCTGCCTGATTATCAAACGCTAAGCGAAACCGAACGTCAGGAATGGCTCACACGATTGCTAGAAAAACCAGGCACGCCGCTTATCTATACTGATAACCTGACAGACAAAACGCGTGAGCAATTGTCACTGATGAATTCGGTCGCTACTCTACGCAAATTGGTTGGCCAAGACACCTTTGGCAGTTACGTCATTTCAATGACTAATAATGCCAGTCAGCTACTAGAAGTATTGCTGCTCATGCGGTTTGCAGGCTTATGCAGAATTGATGACGAAGGTCAGTTGTCTGCTGACCTACCTGTCGCACCGTTGTTTGAGACCATCGAAGATCTCAAAAATATCGATAAAATCTTGCCTGCCGTGCTAGACAATCCGCTGTATCGTGGACTGCTACAGAACACGGACAACACGCAAGAGATTATGCTAGGTTATTCAGACTCATCAAAAGACGGCGGTATTATCACCTCTGCTTGGCAGCTTTATAGTGCACAGCAAACCATCAATAACATTGCTGAGCAATATGGCATAAAAACACGCTTGTTCCATGGTCGTGGCGGTTCTGTGAGCCGTGGTGGTGGATCAACGCACAAAGCCATTGCGGCACAGCCAGCAGGCACGCTGCATGGGCAGATTAAGGTAACTGAGCAAGGCGAAGTGCTCTATGCCAAGTATGCCAATACAGATACTGCCGTGTTTGAGCTGACCATGGCGATTACGGGTACACTCAAAGCCTGCTCGACAAGGTTTGTGGTACAACCGACTGAGTTGCCAGAGTATGAAGCGCTGTTTGCACGCTTAGCAGATGCTGGAGAGCAGCGCTATCGCGAGCTGACCGATCATACCGAAGGGTTTTATAAATTCTACTCCGAGGTCACCCCAGTACAAGAAATCTCTTTATTAAACATTGGCTCACGTCCTGCTCATCGTAAAAAAGGCCTGCCAAGTAAGACCACCTTACGAGCGATTCCTTGGGTATTTGGCTGGTCACTCGCACGCTTTACCTTACCTGCTTGGTATGGCGTCGGTAGTGCGCTAGATAGCGTCAAAAAAGACGAAGCATTGATGAAAGAGATGAATCAGCATTGGCCTTTCTTTAGCGTATTTATCAGTAATATCGAAATGGCTTTTACCAAAGCCAATATGAATATTGCCGAGGCCTATAGTCAACTGTGTGATGATGAGCCGTTACGCGAAAAAATCATGACAGCGGTCACCGATGAATACACGCTGACTAATTCGGGCTTAAACTCTCTGCTTGAACAAGATTCTTTATTGTCCAATCAGCAAAACCTTGCTTCATCCCTGCAGTGGCGAGACGCTTATCTAGATCCTATTAACTATATCCAGATTGAGCTGTTGAAGCGTGCTAGACAACAGAATATCCCGAATGATTCGGCACATGACGACCTTAATGTAGAAGATCCATTAATCCGTAGTATCAATGCGCTAGCTGCAGGGTTACGAAATACTGGTTAAGGTAGCTTTTCGATAATTAGCTTTCGGATAAATAAAAAGCTTATACCAATTGTCGCAAATATTAAGGCTTCGTTCGCGAAGCCTTAATATTATCCAAAACCCTTCAGAAAATATCTCGCCAGATATCAATCGCAGTTTAGTACTGCGTTGATTGATATTGCCCATTAGGTGATTCGTAATTCATTGTTTGAATAACCGATCCGAACAAGATACCGTAAAATATATTTTTACTTCATGTATATGTAGGGTCTGCTCCAATGGAAACGCCTCAATCAACACCATCTCTAGACATCGCAGCAATTGATTACCATATAGAATCCGTTGCACTCATTGACCGCGCTATTCAAATACGCTGGAATGATGGTATCGACAGTACGTACCACTATATCTGGCTGCGTGATAACTGCCCATCGGCTTTTCATCCGCACACTGGCGAGCGTAGCTTTGATTTACTGAGTGTCTCAAAAGATATCCATCCACTATCCGTCTCTTTTGATGAGACAACGCTGACGATTGAATGGTCAGAACAAGCGCATATCAGTCACTTTGATCAGAGTTGGTTACGTGAGTTTGGGTATTCTAGTGCATTGGCCAAGGACCATAGCAGTCCTTATGAAAGTTGGGATGGCACGTTTATTGACCACATCCCCATGTATGACCAGCAGAGCATCATGACCAGTGACAGTGCTTTATATGAGTGGATGAGTGCGCTGGATAAATATGGGCTTACTATCATTGATAATATGCCAGATGACTCTGATGCTGGCGTACAGACCGCCATGCGAGTCGATTATCTGCGGCAGACTAACTTCGGTATGACCTTTGATGTGATATCAGAAAAGTCACCAATCAATTTGGCTTATACCTCGCTCTCATTACCTTTGCATACCGACTTGCCAAATCAGGAGTTGCCTCCAGGCTATCAATTTTTGCATTTTTTGAGTAATGAAAGTATAGGTGGCGAATCTACTTTTGTGGATGGATTAAAGGTGTTAGAAGGGTTACGAAAAGAGCAGCATGAGTATTTTCGCTTGCTTGCCGAATATGCCATCCCCTTTCGTTTTCATGACACTGCCCATGATATCCGTGAGCACCATCCCGTCATCAATTTAGACAACTTTGGCAATATTGTCGAAATCAAATACAACGCGCATCTTGCAGATGTTTTTGATTTGCCAAGTGATGTTATGTACGACTACTATCTTGCTTATCGAGAGCTGATGGCTCGACTAAAAGACAGTCGCTATAAGATTGAATTAAAATTAGCGGCGGGTCAAATGGTAGTTTTTGATAATCGCCGAGTCCTGCATGGGCGTAACGCATTTGATGAAAACGTCGGTGAGCGTCGTCTCAAAGGCTGTTATGTTGACCGCTCAGAGTTCAAAAGCCGTTTGCGAACGCTCAAAAAGCAACTGGCTTAACACGACCCACAGTACTTGGCCTCGGTGTCTGTTGATGACTCTAAGCTGCGTCCCTTCATGTTGCCTTATGAAAAATACAAGCGCTCTATCAAGCAGCTTTACGACCTTTCACAAATAACACCAAGCTAAAGCATGGAGCACTGAGCCCACAAAAAAAGCCCCATTTCTCCTCTCTAAACATGAGAGAAGAGAAATGGGGCTTAATATTATTCACTTACTGACTTATAGTTATCATAATCTTATAGTGCTAATAGCAGCCCTAATAACTGGATTCACGATATAAGGTTTTATGTGCTTCTATTTTAAAGTCTGCAGCGCTGACAGCAGGCGTTATACCATGTGCACTGTATTTAGCTTGTATGATCTGTTCTTCCTCACGAAATAGTACATTTTGCGCTTCTTGCTTGAAGTCATGATAGCTAAGGGCGGTGTCATCCTCATGACCGTCAATCACTATAGGTCTGCTAGGTTGGTTTTGGCTATTCGAATACTGTTGTACAGTCTGATTAGCATTAGCCTCTTTAGTAATGTTGCTGACTGTTAAACCGTTATTAGTAGGCGACGCTTGAGATAACGTGGAAGAAATACGGTTAGACATATAGAAAGCAGATATTAGAACAATACAGATGACACTGATAATAGCAAAAACAAGACTACGGGGTCTGATGCTTTTTGGCTCGATATCATTATTCACGTTTTCTGATTCATTCATAGTTACGTACCGTCTAATTCATATCACTAATAGCACATAACCGTGCCTTTTACATAATGATACGAATTTTATATTGTATTGCAACGATTTCTAGTACGAACGTCTCGAATAAATTGATAGACGGTTATCTAACTGTTAAAAATGGTATAAAACGTAAATCCTTTAATCATTGGTTTCGCGGTATAAGGTGGTCTGTGACTCTTGTCTAAAATCTTCATAAGTTATAGCAGCTTCTTCAGTAGCTATAACAGTGGCATCATCTTCTGGTGTAGGATCTTTAGAAGTTGACTCTAATTCATTAGCAGCTGGCAGGTCCTGACTATTGTTGCCCAAAGTATCTTGCTGAGTAGTGGCTGGTTTACTGTCTGTCTCTACGTTGACATCAGTGCTGTTGTCTATACTATCAACCGCAGAAGTAGATAAGACTCCTGAAAATACAAGCATTAATGCAATAGCAACCAATACGATTAAACCAATCGCCACAACTGTTATGAATGGTTTCTTGCTTTTGATCACTTTATTGTCTATGACTGGCTCTTCGATAGCTGATTCAGACACATTCTCAATGTTTAAAAAGATGTTTAAAGAATCATCATCCGATATCTCATTTATGTTAGATTCACTATAGTCAATCGTAGAGGATGACTCTGTTTGATTACTACTATCTATATTGTTGCGATCTATATATTCTGAGGCCTCTGTATCTGAACTGACATCATTGACATCGATACTAATGCTGTCGCTATCGTTAGCGATATTCAGCACATTATTTTCAGATATATTTTCAAATACTACATTTGTATCTGAAGCTTCAGAGGTAGTGTTTGCTGCTGTAGCATTTTCTGTTTCTAGCAATAATTCTTGCTCACTGCTTTGATCTTCAAACAGTTGCAACTCTTCTGTGCTCAAGGGTTCGAAAGCGGCAAGGTTCTTTGCACTTTCTAGTGTTTCAAACTCAGCCTGATCGTTCTCTTCAGAACCATGGACTCGATTGATAAAGCGTTCATAGATGTCGTTGTTATTACGCTTACGCGACTTTTGGTCAATAATTCTAGCCAATTTTCCTTCAAAATCGGTGCCAGCGTCTTCTTTTTCGTCGCTCATAGAATAATACCAAACCAGTTTTCTCTACTGGTGTTAAATGATTGCTAGAATGAATTTTCTTACTATAGTGTAACAGTGTTATTAGCCAACAATATAGTTGCTCGACCTATTATCTTCAAGCACAATTTATGGGATAGCGCTAATATTGATAAGAACTATTCTAAATAATATGATAAACCAATCTTAAGAACTGTTCTATGTAGAGATAGCATAGACTATGACAGGCTCAATAGTATGGATTTAAAACAGCTCAATGCATTTATCGCGGTTGCCGATTTGCGCAGCTTTAGCGCTGCCGCCACCAAAGCAGGACTGTCACAGCCGAGCCTGAGTCGCTTGCTAAAACAGTTAGAGACTGACATGGGCGTGGTGCTTATTGATCGCTACCACAGGCCACTACATCTGACTGAAGCGGGCAGTTTTTTCTACGATAAAATAAGCACGATACTGACCGAGATTGATACTGTAACCAGTATGACTCAGCGCCTATCAGCACCCAGCAGCGTTTTAAATATAGGTTTTGTGCCCTCAGTACTATATGGCCTGTTGCCTGAAATCATTGCCACGCTTAAACAGTTCAGCCCTGATATCGACGTTAATTTAAAAGACATCAGCTCATATCAACAAATAGATGCACTCAAGTCTGGTGAAATTGATATTGGTTTTGGCCGATTTGCCCATCAAGACCCATGGATTCAGCAAATCCTGCTACGTCATGAACGCTACGTGGTGGCATTGCCAAAATCACATCCGCTTGCCAATGTACGTAAGCAGCGCTTGATAGACCTAGCGAACAATCGCTTAATTTTATATCATCAAACACATTTGCCAGTATCGTCCACGGTGACGACAGAGACAGGAACCCAATCGAGCGACAAGTTATCTACAAATAGAGTCAACCGTGCTGCTACTCATGAAGCATCATCTAGCGCTAGCGAGCCTATTACTGAGCCTTTACTACATCTTTTTGCCCAGTATGGCATCTCACCTTTTATGACCACGACAGTCAGTGATTTGCAGGTAGCATTGGGACTGGTCGCGGCAGGCGAAGGCATTACATTGGTGCCTGCCAGTTTGCAAACCGTACGTACGGAACAGATCAGCTACCAACGTTTGGTTCATGAAAATGTCACCTCCCCTATTTATTTACACACCCTCAAAGACTTTGTACATCCCAAAATACCTGACTTGCTCACAGCTATTTATCACGTCTACGAACAGCGCGGCATCACTTATCGGCAGCAAAATTTTGTGTCACAGGCCTAAATGGGCAGATATCCGATGAATATTGTGTTATAAAGAACCGCCAAAAATAATTCATTTTAAATATTGATATTATTTTATAAGTATGCTAACTAACAAGAATAGCAATGCAAACAAATAGTAATACTAACTAGAATAATCATTCTCCTAGACAGTGTTGGTGTGATAAAGTCGATACGATGTAAATCGTTTTATATTTAGACGATTTATAGGACGTTCTTTTCTGATCATTAGCAAGCTGACACAGGTAAGTGATAATTTGCTGTTTTAACCATTTCGAGGTATTCATGTCCACACAACAACTCAACAACCCAAGTGCCCCTGACGATAGCGTTGCCTCGCAACAAGAGGGCTTTAGCTGGCGCATCTTTGGCCCAGGCATTTTGATGGCGACTGCTGCCATTGGTGGTTCGCATTTGATTTCATCAACACAGGCGGGTGCTATCTATGGCTGGCAATTGGCTATTATGATTGTATTGGCCAACGTGTTTAAGTATCCGTTTTTTCGCTTTGCAACTGACTATGTCTACGATACTGGCGAGAGTTTGATTGCAGGCTATGCCAAACGCTCAAAGGTATATCTTTGGGTATATTTTATTCTTTCTATCTTGTCAGCGGTTATTAGTACGGGTGCGGTTTCACTTATTGCGGCCGTAATTTTGGGCTTTATGTTGCCAGCCTCACTTGGTCTGTCGACAATGGCGTTATCTCTCATTATCGTCGCGGTCTCTTGGTTCTTTTTGATTGCAGGGCATTATAAGTTGCTCGATGGCGTGACTAAGTGGATTATGATTGCGCTTACCACGGCTACCGTTGCTGCAGTTATCATTGCAGCTGGCAAGCCAACCGTTATGGCAGTAGATTTTGTGGCGGCTTCTCCTTGGAATTTAGCCACGTTGGGATTCATCGTAGCACTCATGGGCTGGATGCCAGCACCGCTTGAGTTTGCTGCAATTACCTCTATGTGGACCTCTGCCAAAGTCAAAGCGGATCACACCACGCATAGCCAAGGCTTGTTAGATTTTAACGTTGGCTATGCAGTCTCAGCGATATTGGCCTTGTTCTTCTTATCGTTAGGCGTGTTTGTCCAGTACGGATCAGGACAAGAGATTGAGTTGGTCGGCGGTGCTTATATCAACCAGTTGATCAATATGTATACCGCAACCATTGGTGAATGGTCGAAATTGCTGGTCGCTTTCGTCGCCTTTATGTGTATGTTCGGCACAACCATCACCTGTGCTGATGGCTATGGACGCGCTAATGCTGAATGCTGGCGCCTGCTAAAAGGTGAAAGCGAAATCAATAAAAAGCAGATCGCTTTTTGGACGACCTATGCTATCGGTGGTGGTCTAGTAATTATCACTTTCTTCACAGGACAACTAGGCGCTATGCTTAAATTTGCCATGATATCGGCGTTCGTCTCTGCGCCTATTTTTGGTTGGTTAAACTACTCATTGGTTAAAAAGCATAAGAAACTGTCAGCAGGTATGAATGCTCTGTCTATCGCGGGTCTAATATTCTTGGCAGGCTTCGCATTATTGTTCTTGGCCAATCTTGCAGGTCTATTTGCTTAAGCTTTTGCTTACTATAAGACTCAGCACTTAACAATCTTATTTAAGCGAAACATAAGCCCTAATAGCCTAGCTGTTGGGGCTTTTTGATGATTGTCGTTAAATTAATAAAACAGTAATCATGAATTAGCAAACTTAGTAATTGTAACTAAATGTAAAAAATAGAAGGTTTTAAAAGCTGTAATTTTAAGCAATATGAATACTTATCATAGGAAATTACCAATAAATGCATAATGCTATTTGAATTATAAATACTATTAAATATACTACATTTAATTATTATTTAAATTAAATATTAATTGAGAACTCAAACTTTTCAGGCATGAATAATTGAGTATAATCAGCTACAACAATTAGAATATTTTCCCTCCATGTAAGGACAATCATATGACCTCATCTTCAGCAGGCGCGCGCTTTCGCAGTGCTCTCACTCAAAAAAATGATAACAACCAGCCATTACAGATTGCAGGCGCTATCAATGCCTATACAGCGATGATGGCGACCCAAGTTGGTCATCAAGCGTTGTATCTCTCTGGTGCTGGCGTGGCCAATGCGTCATTTGGCTTGCCTGATCTTGGTATGACCAGCCTTGATAACGTACTAGAAGATGCTCGCCGTATCACTGATGCAGTCGATACCCCACTGCTTGTCGATATCGATACGGGCTTTGGTGGCGCATTTAACATCGCTCAAACTATCAGAAAAATGGAAAAAGCAGGCGTCGCGGCAGTACATATCGAAGACCAAGTGGCGCAGAAACGTTGTGGTCATCGCCCCAACAAAGAAATCGTTAGTATCTCAGAGATGGTTGATCGTCTAAAAGCGGCGTTGGACGCAAAAACTGACCCTGACTTTGTAGTGATGGCTCGTACAGATGCCCTATCAGTAGAAGGTTTGGACGCTGCTGTTGAACGTGCCGTTGCCTTCCAAGAAGCGGGCGCAGATATGATCTTTGCAGAAGCGCTGACCGATATCGAGATGTATCGTAAGTTCACTGATGTACTCGATATTCCAGTACTGGCAAACATGACAGAGTTTGGTCAGACAGATCTATATACCACTGATCAGTTGTATAGTGTGGGTGTCGAGATGGTGCTATATCCACTATCCGCTTTCCGCGCTATGAACAAAGCAGCATTGAACGTTTATCAGCATTTGTTAGATGATGGTACACAAGACAAAGTCGTTGATACCATGCAGACTCGTATGGAGCTCTATGATTTCTTGAACTATCATGAGTTTGAGCAGACACTAGACAAGCTATTTGCTGATAATAAGTAGTTAATAACTAATAATTGCCAAGTAGCAACGCCGAAACGATAAACCACCTCTGTGTGCTTTATCGTTTCAAAACCCGTCTTCATTTACCTTTAGGTTATTTATGCCATTTTCTACTGCTCATACGGTTGTCAAATCCTCACTACTTAGTAGCACGCTTGCGGCGCTGTTATTCATGACAGGCTGTGATAAAACACCAGAAAACGTCGACGATACTACCAGTGATACGAGCGAGACTGTGGTTAGCGAAAGCGAAACTGATGCTCAAAATGACTTGATCATGACGACGATTACATTAGATACCGTCAACAGCCTATTGTTTGCACCAATTATCAATAGCGGCGCGCTCAGTGAAGAGCAAGTCAGCTGCCTCGAGTCACGTGACAAAGACTTGGGTAAAGCGGAAGTCGATCGTTTTTATAAGAGTCAGTTTACTGATGCAGAGTTAAAAGAATTAGATGACTTTTATACGTCGGATGTGGGTAAAAAATTACTTGCTTTTGGCAATGAGCAATTGCGCGTTATGAATGGCGAAGAGGTGGCAACGCCAATGGCTGACCCTACCCCAGAAGAAATGACTGAAATTCAGACATTTATGGAGTCACCACTAGGTGCCAAGTATATGAAGATCAATAATGCAGAAGGCGAAGGCAGCGCAATGGAAGTCTTAAATGGCCCTATTGAAGCTGAGTTTGAGCGCTGTAAGGTCGATTTAGACGGCCCACAGCCTGAACAGCCTGCATAACGCTAAACTGGCGCTATAGTCAGTCATTAACCAATAAATTTATTATCAGAAACACCGTTTTCACTCAAAAAAGCTACCAACAAAAGGAATGTAAACATGGCAGCACAAAAAGAACTTTCAGGCGCAGGTCTACGTGGACAAGTCGCTGGTAAAACCTCTTTATCTACCGTTGGCAAATCAGGCTCTGGTCTGACCTATCGCGGTTATGATGTATCAGAGCTGGCAGATAAATGTATTTTTGAAGAAGTGGCGTATTTGCTGTTATACGGCAACTTGCCTACTCAAAGTGAGCTTGATGCCTATCAAGCCAAACTCAAAAGCTTGCGTGGCTTACCACAAGCATTAAAAGACGTACTTGAACGTATCCCAGCTGATGCGCATCCAATGGACGTGCTACGTACGGGCTGCTCTATGCTTGGCAACCTTGAGACCGAAACTGATTTTGCTCAGCAAAACGATCAAACTGACCGTATGCTAGCGGCCTTCCCATCGATTATCAACTATTGGTATCGTTTTACCCATGACAATGTACGTATCGAGACCGATACAGATGATGCCACGATTGGCGGACATTTCTTACATTTGCTCAAAGGCGAAAAACCAAACGAGCTACACGAAAAAGTAATGAACGTCTCGCTTATCCTTTATGCAGAGCATGAGTTCAATGCTTCGACCTTTACCGCTCGTGTGTGTGCATCTACCTTATCTGACATTCATTCTTGTATCACTGGTGCAATCGGTTCACTACGCGGTCCATTGCATGGCGGTGCGAATGAAGCGGCGATGGATATGATTGAAGGCTTTAGCTCACCTGATGAAGCTGAAGAAGAAATGATGGGTATGCTGGCTCGTAAAGACAAAATCATGGGCTTTGGTCATGCGATCTATAGCGAGTCAGACCCGCGTAACGTTGTGATTAAGGGTTGGGCTGAGAAGCTAGCTGCTGATGTTGGTGATGAAGTGTTATACCCAGTGTCAGTACGCTGTGAAGAGGTCATGTGGCGTGAGAAAAAACTGTTCTGTAATGCTGACTTTTTCCATGCATCAGCCTATCACTTCATGGGTATCCCAACCAAACTGTTCACACCTATTTTTGTCTGCTCACGTCTGACTGGTTGGGCAGCTCATGTATTTGAGCAACGTGCTAACAACCGTATCATTCGCCCAAGTGCTGAATACACGGGTGAAGAGCTGCGCCCAGTACCGGATATGAGTGCGCGTTAAGTTGATTTCTTTTAAGTAGCTATTGTTACGTACTTACTATCAGCTAGCGGCAGTGCTAGCTGATACAGGTATGATGATTGAGCCTTGCTATGATCTCTGCAGGTTTAATCGTCATACGCTATCTTTTTTATAGACCACGCCCTTTTAATTTTCGATATCGCTTCTTTAGCAAAGCCTACAAAAGCAAACGATGATTTTGCTAAAGGAATGAATTTTTACCCAATATCCACGCTTAACTACTTATTATAATTAGCCAACAGCCAAAGGTGACTTATGGACAACGCCCTAGTACAACCAATGAACGAACAATTCAAGAAGCCACTTCCCGGTACTGACCTTTATTACTTTGACACCCGCGAAGCCGTCGAGAGTATCGAAGCTGGCGCGTATGACAAACTACCATTTTGCTCAAAAGTATTGTGCGAAAACCTAGTACGCCGTTGCCCACCAGAAGAGTTGACCGATGCGCTAAAGCAGCATATCGAAGGCAAGCAAGATCTAGATTTTCCTTGGTACCCTGCCCGCGTCGTTTGTCATGATATCTTGGGACAGACGGCCTTTGTTGATTTGGCAGGCCTACGTGATGCTATCGCTGAGCAAGGCGGTGATCCGTCTAAGGTAAACCCTATCGTGCCAACTCAGCTTATCGTTGACCATTCATTGGCCGTTGAGCACGCAGGCTTCGAAGACGACGCGTTTGAGAAAAACCGTGCGATTGAAGAGCGCCGCAACGATGACCGTTTTCACTTTATCAACTGGTGTCAGTATGCTTTTGACAATGTGAACGTCGTACCGCCGGGTAACGGCATCATGCATCAGATTAATCTAGAAAAAATGTCACCTGTCGTACAGGTCGTGCACAATAAAGCTGGTGAAGAAGTCGCGTTTGCCGATACATTGGTTGGTACTGATAGCCACACGCCGATGGTCGATGCACTAGGTGTAATCTCGATCGGTGTTGGCGGTCTAGAAGCCGAAAGCGTCATGCTGGGTAACCCATCCTATATGCGCCTGCCTGATTATGTGGGTGTCAAATTAACGGGCAAATTGCAAAAAGGCATCACTGGTACGGATCTCGTACTGGCGATGACTGAGTTCTTACGCGACGCAGGTGTGGTCTCTACCTATATCGAATTCTTCGGTGACGGTGCACGCCAGCTAAGTGTCGGTGACCGCGCTTCTATCTCCAACATGACGCCTGAATATGGTGCCACTGCCGCGATGTTCTATATCGATGAGCAAACCACTGACTATCTGCGTTTGACTGGTCGCTCTGAAGAGCAGATTAAATTGGTTGAGCAATATGCCAAGCAAACTGGCTTATGGGCTGACGGCATGGAAAAAGCCGAATACGCACGCGTCCTTGAGTTTGATTTGTCATCAGTGGTACGTAATATGGCAGGCCCTTCGCGCCCACATGCCCGTGTATCGACTACGGACTTGGTTGCCAAAGGTATCGCTCATGGCGCTGACGAAAAATTGCCTGAACCTAAAGACGGTCTCATGCCAGATGGCGCGGTTATTATCGCTGCTATTACCAGCTGTACCAATACTTCAAACCCACGCAATATGGTTGCCGCAGGCCTCGTCGCCCGTAATGCTAATGCCAAGGGCTTATTGCGTAAACCTTGGGTGAAATCTTCACTAGCACCCGGCTCAAAAACCGTCAAGATGTACCTAGAAGAAGCAGGGCTGATGCCAGAATTGCAAGAAATTGGCTTTGACGTAGTCGGCTTCGCTTGTACCACGTGTAATGGCATGAGCGGTGCGCTAGACCCTGATATCGAAAAAGAAATCATCGACAATGATTTATTTACCACAGCAGTGCTCTCTGGTAACCGTAACTTCGACGGTCGTATCCATCCGTATGCCAAGCAAGCATTTTTGGCATCGCCGCCACTGGTTATTGCTTATGCCATCGCTGGTAACATCCGCTTTGATATCGAAAAAGACTCATTGGGCAAAGACAAAGACGGCAATGACGTCTATCTAAAAGACATCTGGTTTGATGATGAAGAAGTGGATGCCATTGTTGCTGCTGCTGTTAAGCCTGAGCAATTCAATGCCGTATATATCCCAATGTTTGATGAAGCCAAAAAAGACACAGGTAAGGCACTAAGCCCATTATATGACTGGCGTGAAATGACCACTTATATCCGCCGTCCGCCGTACTGGGAAGGCAAAATGGCTAAGAAAAATAAACTGACGGGCCTACGTCCGCTTGCTATCCTTGGTGATAACATCACAACCGACCATATGTCACCATCAAACGCCATTCTTGGCTCATCAGCAGCTGGCGAATACCTCGATACCATGGGCTTGCCTGCTGAGGACTATAACTCATACGCAACCCATCGTGGCGACCATTTAACCGCGCAACGCGCCACCTTTGCCAACCCTAAGCTATTGAACGAAATGGTACGTGATGAAGATGGCGAAGTTGTCCAAGGCTCACTGGCGCGCGTCGAGCCAGAAGGTCAAGTCATGCGCATGTGGGAAGCGATTGAAACCTACATGAACCGTGAGCAGCCGCTTATCATCATCGCAGGTGATGGCTATGGTCAAGGCTCAAGCCGTGACTGGGCTGCCAAAGGTGTCCGTCTCGCTGGCGTAGAAGCAGTCGTCGCTGAGGACTTTGAGCGTATTCATCGTCAAAACTTAGTTGGCATGGGCGCGCTACCTCTACAGTTCGAAGAAGGCACCAATCGTCATACGCTAAATATTAGTGGTTCAGAAACCTTTGATGTCACAGGTGAAGTCTCTGCTGGCGGGTTGATGACGTTGGTAATCCATCGTACTGATGGCACCACTACTGAAACGCCAATTATCTGCCGCTTAGATACTGCTGACGAAGTAAAAATGTACAACGCTGGCGGTATGCTACAACGCTTTGCTAAAGAGTTTATCGAAGGTACGCTGGATATTGTCTAAGGTTATCCTGTAGTTTTTAGTGTGATAAGCAGCAAAGTATAAAAGTCGCCGATGTTGTATAACCTTATATGACGTCGGCTTTTATTTGCTTTTGCGTTCTATACACTGAGTTTTGTTACTTACTCCTAAGTACTAGATAGCAGCTAAATATTGAGTTTGCTTAACCAATGGCGTAATATGTACCATATATTGTACAAATCATGAAGCGTATTATGAAAGGAGTAAACCATGAGAGTCGTTAGTTTTTCAGAAGCCAGAAAGCATCTAAAATCTGTCCTAGATACGGTAAACGATGATGCCAATGCCACTATCGTAACCCGCCGTGACGCTGATGATGCCGTTGTGATGTCACTTGATTACTACAATAGCCTGATGGAAACCGTCTATCTACTAAAATCTCCTGCCAATGCAGCGCACTTAGCGGACTCTATTGCCCAATATAAAGCTGGCAAGACGGTTACGCGTGAGCTAATAGATACGGTAGAAGATAGTGATAAAGGTGATGGTAGCAGCGATAATAATGAGCATACGGATAGCGATATTGAGAGTGCTTGAACTCAAAGACTGTAATCCATCCAAAGGAAAAGGGTCTAACAATGAGTGAACAACTAGCATGGACAGATGCTGCGTGGAAAGACTACCTGTACTGGCAAACGCAGGACAAAAAAACACTCAAACGTATTAACAAACTCATCACCGAATGTAAGCGTAATCCGTTTGAAGGCATTGGCAAGCCTGAACCCCTAAAAGAAAATCTATCTGGATTTTGGTCAAGACGCATCGATGACGCCAATCGGTTGGTATATGCCGTCGATGATAACTATCTGACGATTATCTCTTGTCGCTATCATTATTAACGAGCACTCTTAATCATGCATGTTTACTTGCTGATGGCAGTATACCCAATCTTATAACAATATAAAAAGGACTTAATACAGTGACCCAAACCAATTCTAAATCAACACCCTCTTTCACCCCGCAACTATTTGTCCCCGCTACTTATATGCGCGGTGGTACTTCAAAGGGAACATTCTTTAAACTGTCTGACTTACCTGAGCGCTGCCAAGTCGCTGGCGAATCACGTGATAACTTCCTATTACGTGTCATCGGTAGCCCAGATCCTTACGGTAAGCAGATTGATGGTTTAGGTAATGGTAGCTCTAGTACATCAAAAACGGTAATTTTATCGGCCTCTGACAGACCAGACCACGATGTGAATTATCTGTTTGGACAAGTTAATATCGCCAAGCCTATGATTGATTGGGCGGGTAACTGTGGCAACTTAACTGCGGCCGTTGGCGCCTGTGCGATTAATATGGGTCTAGTCGATGCTGACAAGATTGCTAACAGCATTGACGACAATGCAGATAGCGGTATTTGTGAAGTACGCATTTGGCAAGAAAATATTGGTAAAACCATCATTGCCCATGTGCCAGTCTATAAAGATGCAGATGACAAAGTACAGGTTCAAGAGACAGGTGATTTTGAATTAGACGGTGTCACCTTCCCAGCAGCTGAAGTCAAAATTGAGTTTATCGATCCGGTTGATGCCACCAGCGACATGTTCCCGACGGGCAATTTGGTCGATGATTTCGATGTATCAGGCTGCGGTTTAAATACCGATAGCGTCAAAGCGACCTTTATTAGCGCTGGTATCCCAACCATCTTTATGAAAGCAGAAGATTTAGGCTTTACGGGTACTGAATTACAAGGCGACATCAATAGCGATGGTGAGCTACTTGCCAAACTTGAGAAAATCCGTGCCACAGGCGGCGTAGCGATGGGATTATTTAAAGACGTGAGCGAGGCACAGACCAGCCAACACATTCCTAAAGTCGCTTGGGTAGATGCAGCACAGAGCTATACCGCCTCTAGTGGTAAGTCGGTCGATGCAGGTGAGATTGATTTAGTGGTACGTGCCATGAGTATGGGGCAATTGCATCATGCCATGATGGGTACAGCAGCAGTCGCTATTGCCGCCGCAGCAACCACACAAGGAACCTTAGTAAATGAGGCCGCTGGTGGTCAGAAGTTCGATGAAGTACGTTTTGGCCATCCATCAGGTACATTGCTCGTCGGTGGAAAAACCGAACTGGTAGATGGACGCTGGCAAGCCAAAAAAGTGTCGATGAGCCGCTCAGCAAGGCGTATTATGGTGGGTGAAGTTTTTGTGCCAGCGGATGCGTTTTAAGCGTAGACACGGCTTATTTTAATTTGCGATAGAGTTTTATGCCAACATCTCCCCAGCCACGCCGTGTGCAATTAGACAAGAAAGCTCCCGTCGAGAAAAAAGAACGGCGGGCGCTGCTGTGGGATATTCTAAAAAAACTGGCGGTATTTGCTAAACCTTATCGCCTGCTTATTATTGCTACCTTAGTGCTGACCGCCCTAGGCTCCTTTACCGCGCAGGTCAATGCGTTTGTACTACGTTATACCGTTGATACGTTAACCGAAATTGCTACGCTTGCCGAGCCATGGCAAGCAGGTCTGCGTATGTTAGGTATTATTAGCGCGGTCCTTCTGACCAAAGAGATCCTGTCGATATTCATCTCTTTTGGTCAGCGTTTTTTTGGTGAAAAAATTCGTATCAACTTATCTCGTGACTTGTCCCAAAAAATCATTGAGCGCATCCTTACCTATCGCATGGCGTTTTATACCAGCAGTGAAAACGACAGTGGTAAATTGCAAACTCGTATTGATTATGGGGTCAGCAGTTTAACCAGCCTCGTGCAAAACTTCTTTATCGACATGCTGCCGTTATTTGCCAATGCGATTGTGGCACTTATCATCATGTTTTCGACCAATTTTTGGGTTGGCATGGTCGGTCTTATTATCATACCCATTTACTTCTTTATCAGTCAAAAGCAAGCACGCCGTCTGCAAGGGTTTCGTCGGCAGATGCGTGGGTTTCGAGAAGCCAAAAGCGGTTTGGTGATCTCTTTGATTAATTCAATTAGCGTGGTGAAATCCTTTGTCCGTGAGTCCATTGAGGCTGATAAGCACTTAGCCATTCAAAAAGAAATGACTGACAACCAGCTGCGCATTCGTAGTATTGGCTTTATTTATGATGCCATCAAAACCTTTATCGAGCAGATTGGTGTGGTGGTTATCATCCTTCTCACCGCTTATTTTGTGCTAAAAGGCGAGATGACCATTGGCATGATTTTGTTTCATGTCATGCTGTTTCAAAACGTCGCCGCCCCTATCCGTCAATTACACCGCATCTACGACCAGATTAATAATGCATTGACCTATGCCGAAGGTTTTTTCGATATTTTAGAAGACGATAAACAAGTCGAAAACATCGATGGTATCAGTAGCGAAAACCTCAAAGGTCACATCGAGCTTAAAAACGTTGATTTTACCTATCCTAATGGCACGCAAGCGCTAAAAAACGTTAGCTTTACCATCAAGCCTAATCGTATCACCGCGTTAGTTGGCCTTTCTGGCGCAGGCAAGAGCACGATTATCAATCTATTGGTCAAGTTCTATGCCCCAGACGCTGGCACGATTTGCCTAGATGGACATGATTTGGCTGACTGTGATACCCATGAGTTGCGTCAGCGCATCGGCCTAGTACTACAGAGCAATCATATTTTTTCGGGTACGATTAGTGAAAATATCCGTTATGGCAATATGAATGCTAGCGAAGATGACATCATCGTGGCTGCAAAAAAAGCTTCGATACATGAACAAATCGTCGCCTTGACAGACGGCTACGAGAGTACTGCCAAGTCGTTATCAGGTGGGCAGCAGCAGCGTATCGCGCTGGCAAGGATGTTTTTAAAAGATCCGCCGATTGTGTTTTTGGACGAGCCGACCGCCAGTCTCGATGCTATCGCCAGTCAACAGGTTAAAAAAAGCCTTGATCTGATCAAAAAAGATCGTACCGTTATTATGGTTTCGCACAATATTGCTCAGATTATCGACGCCGATGATCTGGTAGTCATAGAGAATGGCGAAGTGGTTGAGACAGGTACCCATGAGGTACTTTATGCCCAACGCGGCAAATACTTTGAGATATTTAGCGCCATGTCTGATAGCTTAAATTTAGACAAAATCAGCCAGACCCTAAAGGGTTAGGAATGGTTAATGACTGCCTAAATCGTTATAATGCCCCTATTTTACCGCCTATTGCCAGAAGCTTGCCCATTATGAATTGTGAATTTTCTATCAAAACCTTTGATGAGCTGACCTCAGTTGACCTTTACCATATCCTAAAAGCACGCTCGCAGGTTTTTGTCGTCGAACAAAACTGTGCCTATCAAGATATGGATGAAGTTGATTTTGATTGCTTGCACCTAATCGCTCATCAAAATGCAGCATTGGTGGGCTATTGTCGTATCATTCCACCTGAGTTTAATAAGCTAAAATCCAATCTATCGGTTGCTGACCCTACCATTAAGACCAACCACACTGCGATGCCTGCCATCGGTAGAGTGCTTGTGCTATCGGAGCATAGAGGTGATGGCCTAGCACGGCAGATGATGAATCAGGCTATTGCACAGTGCCGAAAAAAGTACGGTAAAAAGCGTCCGATTATCATCTCAGCACAGGTTTACTTACTGAGTTTTTACGAGTCGTTAGGTTTTGTGCCTGAAGGCGAGCATTATCTCGAGGACAATATCGAGCATGTAAAAATGGTGCTATACGTTGCAAAGAAAAACAAAATCAAAAAAGAGAGTACGGATACTGCATCAACCACGACTAAAGTTTTAAGTTTCCTGCTGTTTATCATGGCCGCTTTGTTTGTTTTAGGTCTGTTGTACTTAATGATTTAGATCGCTGCTAACGTCTTAATTCTTAACATAATTCAAATTGGTTGTTCTATATTGAGTATGCTACTTTTAAATGATGATTCCTTTAAAAGGATGGCTGAGATAATCAGTCAAGGAAGTAGTACACTCAGGATGAGGTAACAACCATGTCAACTACCAATTCAAATATCAATGATGCGACGGTAGAGAGTAACGTCCGTCCAGAATATGACGATGAAATTCAAAAAATTGCCGATTACGTTCTCAACTATTCAATAGACGAGCAGTCCCCAAACCCTACTGATGCGTGGAATACCGCGCGCCACTGTCTAATGGACACGCTTGGCTGTGGTCTATTGGCATTGCGCTTCCCTGAGTGTACCAAGCACTTGGGGCCTGATTGCCCTGATCAAATAACGCCGCATGGCGCTCGCGTCCCTGGCACCTCCTATAGACTAGACCCCATCAAAGCCGCTTTTGATATTGGCTGTATGGTGCGCTGGCTTGACTATAACGATACGTAGCTTGCTGCCGAATGGGGCCATCCTTCTGATAATCTGGGTGGTATCTTAGCGGTTGCCGACTATATTAGTCAAAAAAATATCAGCCAAGGACAAGCACCATTAACCATGAGAGCCGTGCTTGAAGCCATGATCATGGCGCATGAGATTCAAGGTGTACTGGCACTAGAAAACTCATTCAATCGTGTGGGGCTCGATCATGTGTTCTTGGTCAAGTTGGCGTCAACCGCCGTCGTTGCAAAATTTTATCAGCTGCCCCGTGAGCGCATCATGGCAGCGATTTCACAAGCAATCGTCGATGGTCAGGCACTGCGCACCTATCGTCATGCACCCAATGCTGGCAGCCGAAAATCATGGGCGGCAGGTGATGCGACCAGTCGTGCGGTACGTCTGGTTGATATAACGGCGCGCGGTGAAATGGGTATCCCTGGCGCATTAACTGCACCGCAGTGGGGATTCTATGATGTGCTATTCAGCCATACCAATAAGGATCTAGCGACAAAGCCTGAAGGCGAACGTCGTTTTAAATTTCAGCGAGATTTTGGTAGTTATGTGATGGAAAACATCTTATTTAAAATAAGCTTTCCTGCTGAGTTTCATGCTCAGACCGCTTGTGAAGCCGCAGTCATTTTGCACCCACACGTAAAAGACAGAATTGACGATATCGACAAAATCGTCCTGACTACCCATGACTCAGCGATTCGCATCATTTCAAAAGAAGGCGCGCTTGCCAATCCAGCAGATAGAGATCACTGCTTGCAGTATATGGTGGCTGTGCCGCTGCTGACAGGCGATCTAATGGCAGAGAACTATGAAGACGACTATCACGAGCAGCATTTGTCAATCGATGAGCTACGTAGCAAGATGGTTGTAGAAGAAAACGCGCAGTATTCAAAAGACTATCATGACCCAAGCAAGCGCTCTATTGCCAACGCCATTCAAGTATTTTTTACAGATGGTAGCAGTACAGAAAAAGTGGCTGTTGAATATCCTATCGGGCATAAACGCCGCCGCGCTGAGGGCATCCCTGTACTGGAAGCTAAATTCCGCGCCAGTCTAGCCACTCGTTTTATCGAAAGTCGCTGTCAGCAGATCATTGAATTGTTTGACGATCAAGAAAAGCTTACGCAAACACCGGTAAATGAGTTTATGGATTTATTTATGGCTTACTAACTAGGGCTGATTAACGGCGCATCTTTTATGGTCTTATTTAGCGAATATACCTACTACCAAGGTATGAGCTCTCCCGCCCAATCGACAAAGCTGCCTGATTGAGCAACTGTCATACCTGATAGCACATCTAATAAGCACTCCGCGCTATACGCTGGTGAGAACAGATGTCCTTCAGCGACATTGCCTTGGAACGGTGCGGAGAGTTGGGTGTCAACAGTGCCTGGTTGCATGACAACCACGCAGACGTCTTTTAGTGACCTACCCCATTCGATACTTAGATTTTTCATGCCCATATTAAGCGCCGCCTTACTCATTCTATAGCTATACCAACCGCCAAGCTGATTGTCAGTAATACTGCCAACACGGGCTGATATGGTCGCAAAAATCGCTGGATTCTCAGCGCTGCGTTTAGCTTTGGCGAATAATGGCTTAATGTGCTTGGCGATGAGCAATCCTGCTAGCGCATTGATTTGCATATTTTGCAAAAAAAACTCGGTATCCATTTGTCGCAGCGCTTTCTCTGGCTGCGCGGTATCTGTATGCAATAACCCCACGCAGTTAATGACCCAATCTATATGACCGACTGTCTGCTTGATGGTATCAGCCGCTTTTTCGATGCTGTCCTCATCGCTGATATCCATCGGTAGCCAGTGCAGATTTTCTGTTTCAACATTCGGTTCAGTGCGATGATAAGTGGCAAATATTTGTACACTATGGCTGTGATTGGCTTGCACCAGCTGTTGGACCATAGCTTGACCAATACCGCCTGTACCACCGATAATCAGGTAAATTTTGTCATTCATGTGATACTTTTCCTTGTTTATAAGTCTTTATTTATTTTGGCTGATTTTATGAGGGTTTGCTATAGTCAATATACGCTACAATAATTGCTAGCGATTAAACCGACGTTTTGTTGTATCTTATTTTTATATTGATGTTTTTATACGGATATCAGCGCCTTATGCTATCACCTCAAGACCAATTGACCGAGCTGGTACGTGCTTTAGAGACCGATCAGCACGTTTTTGCCACTGACCCGTTATTAATCACGGAAAAACTACAGGGCGAGGATGGCACGCCTATCCAAAAGCTGCATCGACGTGCATCACGTATAGATAGCAACGGGGCGCTTGCGCGTGTTCTAGGCAAGATTGATGGTCGTATAAAGGGCATCATGATTGTTATGAGCGTGGTGTGGTGTATCTCAGGTTTTTTGGGATTGTTCACTCTATTGCAGTCTAATGTTGTGAACTTCTTTTATGTGTTGGTCTGTCTACTTGGTTTTCATACCATTATGCTTGGCGGCTGGCTTGTCATGACCCTTATCAATCGAGATCAGCAATCACCCAGTTGGTTTGCCAGTTTTGTCAGTCCAAGTTATCTCATACGTGGTAAGGACGATGTGACCAAAGCGGCCGTCGATCTGTATGAACGCCAGTTGCAGCACAGCGGTATGCGTTGGTATTTGGGTAGATTTAGCCATCAGTTGTGGCTGGCTACCTTGACCGGTATGCTGCTTGCGATTATATTTTTGCTGGTTGTACGTCAGTATAGCTTTAGCTGGGAGTCAACCTTACTCTCTGATCAAGCGCTTGTGAGCTTGACTCAAGTATTAGGCTGGCTACCTAGTATGGTGGGATTTGGTGTGCCAGACAGTACAGCGATCGCACAGAGCAGGCTTGTCACCGAGGCGATGCCGCTGTCTGTTGCAAGGCAATGGGCAGGGTTACTAGTTGGTAGCTTGCTAATGTACGGCATTGTACCTCGAGCGATAGCATGGGCGTTCTGTGCATTGATGTTCCGCCGCAAAAAAATGCGTTTGGATATCAAACAGCCCTATTATCAAAAAATCCTAAACTTCTGGCAGCGGCACGTGGTGGATGCTGATGACTTTATAGAAGCGCTAGCCCCTATCGCCCCAAAAGCGACGGTCAGTGCGGGCAAGAAGTTAGTTGCGCTGCTTGAATACCCTGCAGATCAGGACAACTGGTGGCAGTCAGGGTTAGATAGCAGCCATCATGATTTTGACAAACATAGTCTTGAACACTCAAGCGAAGTTGAGAATTTTGGTATCGTTGATGATCGTGATGATATGACACGGCTTAAAAACTATCTAGATGCGCATCCGGTGCAAGTTTTACTTGGCATTCATAGCAATGCACTGCCCGACCGCGGTACGCTACGCAAACTCGATCAAATCGCTGCTCACGCAAAAGATGGGCTTATCGTACAACTGCTGGGAGATAACAGCGTTTCTGCGGAATTGACTGACGCTCGTACCGATGATGAGCCATTAGACAAACAAGCGGTTCGCTATCAACAGTGGCAAACGGCGCTTTCTGCACGAAAAATTGGCTTAGTTGATATAGATACTTAATACATTCTAATTTTTAATCTATTACTTTCAATCTGTTGTTCATATATGAACTTATCATTATGACTGGTATGATATACAATAAATAAATATTATAGGTCTATAACCTCAGGCAATCTTAAAGACTTATTGATATAACAGTTTAATAGCTGTGACGTCATATTAAGATAACAAGGATGTTTTATAGTGGCTAGGAGCCCAAGATGGCAGCAGACAATTCCCTTATGACCCTAGATCAGTATGGTCAACTATTGGATGGTTACCGAGAGGCGTTAAACCAAAGTATCTTAACGGCTGCGCCAGAGTCATGGCAGCCAATGCTGGCGAGCATTATGCCCGCGTATTGGCAAGAGTGGCTGCTTCCGCTGGCTGGCGGTCCATTTTTCTTGTTATTTTTGGCAGAATGGCTCTATCAGTCCAAGCGCGGCAATAGTAAAAGCTTTAGTTGGCTCCGTGCGATAACCAATTTTAGCTTAGGCGGCTCTTATTTAGGGTTTGAATTGATTGTCCAAGCGCTTATCGTCATACCTATCTGCTTATGGTTATATCAATATCGCTTATTTACTATTGAGGTGACATGGCTTACCGCCATCCCTATATTCGTCGCGGTTGAGTTCAGCTATTATTGGTTCCATCGCGCGTCACACCGTATGAATTGGTTTTGGTCAGCGCATGTCGTGCATCATTCAGATGACCATATGAATCTGTCCACCGCCATGCGTCAAAGCCTGCTGTACTCTGTAACGGGTTGGTGGTTGTTTTTTGTTCCGCTGATGATGCTAGGGGTTCATCCAGTCTGGGTATTCTTCTTTTATGCGTTAGATTTGATTTATCAATTCTTTATCCATACCGAAACCGTGGGGAAATTTCCAAAATGGGTTGAATATGTCTTTGATACCCCATCCAATCACCGCGCCCATCATGGCACCAATAACGAATATATTGACCAAAATTACGGCGGCGTTCTCATTATTTTTGATCGCTGGTTCGGCACCTATGTAGAAGAGGATACGGTCAACAACCCTGTCAAATATGGTGCCGTTGGTGAAGCCAGCCACGATAATATCATTAGCCTGATATTTGGGGTCTTTTACCGTATGTGGCAGCGGTTCTTTCGTGCCAAAGGGTTAAAGAAAAAGCTAAAGGTACTGCTGCGTCCACCTAGCGCTGTCTAATATAGTCAATTCTCTATAAATTGGATACGGTGTCAGTCTCGCTTAGCCTACTATTTGTAGTGCTTTCACTCGCCTTCCTTGTATCCAAATTATATTGAACCGACTAGAGCCTGATTATAAATGCGTGGACTACGATTTATGAACCGATACCCAGTCAGATTTGTTTTACAATAAATGGCTACTATGTGTTTTTGCCATCAATAAATATAAGACTTTACTATGAATAATGACAATAAAAATAATCATGCAGGTCTCTTTGCAGACAAGGCTTATGAGCCAACCCCTGATGTCTCAAGCACTCCTTCAGACAACACCTCAAAATCTACAGTAGCTCAGTCAATAGCTACTCAGGATAATCAACCTGTATCAACCGAAGCATCAGCAACGACAGCACCAGTGTCAAGGGTAACAAAGAAAACCATCGCCAGTGGTGAACCGCTCAAATTGGCCGTTGTTGGTCATACCAATACGGGTAAAACCTCTATACTGCGCACGTTATTGCGAGACGTATATTTTGGTGAAGTCAAAAACGAAGCTGCGACCACGCGTCACGTTGAGCAAGCACAGCTGACAGACAGTCGAACTGGTGAGGTGCTGGTAGCACTATACGATACGCCTGGTCTGGAAGATGCTTCAGGGCTTATGGACTGGCTAGAGGACAACACTGCCAGTCGCCGTGATGGTATTGAACGTCTGCAACAGTTTTTGGCGGCGGATGTCGCTCAAGGTTCAGACAGCTATGACTTGCCCTATGATTATAGTCAAGAAGCCAAAGTCATTCGTCAGCTGCTGACAAGTGATATGGCCATTTACGTGGTAGATGCTCGTGAGCCTGTATTGGGTAAATATAAAGACGAGCTATCGATTTTGTCTTGGGCTGCTATCCCCGTCATGCCTGTTTTTAATTTTACAGACAGCCAGAATGCTAATATCGACGACTGGCAAACGATGCTGGCAAGACGCAATCTGCATATTTCAACGCGTTTCGATTCGGTCGCGTTTGAGTTTGAAGATGAGATGCGCCTATGGAAAAACCTAGCCACCATGCTCACCCACTCTGAGATGCTTGAGCAGCTGATGCAACGTCGAACGGAAGACTGGGCTCAGCTGTATGATGAGGCCAATATCATCATCGCTGATTTTTTATTGAATGTTGCTGCCTTTGTGCGCGAGATCAATGAAGATGACGACCCACTGCCTGTACTACAGCAAATGCAAGAAGCGGTCAGGCAAAGTGAGCGTGCGATGCAGCATAACTTACTTAACCTTTATAAGTTTTATGACAATGCCGTCGCTGCAACGCCGCTTGAACTACAAGCCTATCAACAAGATCCTTTTGACCCTGAACTACTCAAAAGCTACGGTATTCGTACCACTTCTGGGGCAGCAGCTGGTGCGCTTCTAGGACTAGGTATCGATGCAGCAGCCCTAGGTACGACTCTGGGATTGGGTGCCGCTATAGGTGGTATTGCAGGCGGGCTGCTATCGAATACCAGCAGTATTGCCGATAGGATTACTGGGGTAAAACGCTTGTATATTGATCCTGCAACGTTAACATTGCTAGCCACGCGAGCATTAGACTTACTTACTGCATTACGCCATCGTGGTCATGCTGCTACAGATGCCACTCAGTTATTATATAAGGGCGAAAACAGCAGTCTTGGAACGTCGCGAACTGACGACAGTAGCCATGCAGATGAAGACAATAATCCAATTACGGTATGGCCAACTCATAAACTACCAAGTGAGCTCAAAAAAGCGCGTGGTAAACCACAATGGTCGTCGCTTAGCAGCGGTAAGTCCGAACAAGCTCAGTTATTACGCACAGACATGGCATGGTCGCTGTCAGGTAAACTACAGTCGTATAAGCGTGAGTCATAAATTACTAGCGAACTATCTATGCACCCTATGCACTTAACAACGCACTTAATGCATCAGTACCGCGTACATCTGTCTGTTGCAGGTAAATCGGATACAGCGGGTACTTGGTAAAGCTTTGTTCGATATCCTGCAGCAAATGCTGCTGACGCTCAGCACGGCGTCGCCAAAACTCATCCGACTGCGCAGTTGATATCAACTGATTGATGACGATTGCTGCTGGCATGAGCTTACTATCTTCCAATTGCTCGATAGCGCGTTTGGTCTCAGCCAATGGCAAGACATCAGCGGTCATCACCAACACAATCGCTGTTTGTGTACGGTCATGTAGTAGCAACCCTGCTTGGCGGAACAATTGCTTGCGCTTTTCTAATACGGATACAGCTTGCTCCCAGCGATCTGATTTTTTTACTGCAAATGGATTGGCCACGTCGTTCTTTTCCGTGCTCTGTTTCTGATTGTGACTGTCCAAATGCGTCGCCACCGAACGTAGTTTGGCCTGTCGTCGCTGCTGTGCAAGCAGCCCATCCGTCCACGCCCCCATCATTTCTGGTAATACCAATAATCGCAAAGTATGACCTGTCGGTGCGGTATCAAAGATGATGTGTTCATACCCAGCATCTGCCGCTTCGACTAAATGGTGACACATGGATTCGAGCATCGCGGCTTCTTGAGCGCCAGGTGCCGACTTAGATAGCCTCAGATGCTCACGAATTTTTGGCATCATATCTGGGTTGGCATAAGCTTTAATCGTATTTTCGACTTGAGCGAAGTGCTCATCGACAATCACATCAGGATTTAACTCAATCGCATCTAGATAAGGTGATATTACCGTTTTATCATTATTGAGTCTTACATTTAATACATCACCCAAACTATGTGCTGGATCGGTTGAGACAATTAAGGTTTTTTGCTGCTGGCTTGCATAGTAGCTGGCTAGGGCTGCTGCAGTGGTGGTCTTCCCTACACCGCCTTTGCCGCCGATAAATATAATCGGTTGTGTCTCTAACTGCTCTACCAATCCATGTAAAGGGTGTAATGCCATATCATTATCTCGTATTTTGTCTCATTATCTAATAAATGCTTAGCTACTTTTTTATATAGTCAATCCACTACTGTTAGCAGCAGCCGACGTGGTCAAATGGACATCTATCCATCCCCATACGTGTATGCCATTCATGAAAGTTTTCTAAAAATAATGGTTGCAATTCTAATGTATAAAAGCTGGCGGGATTATCAATACCCAAGCTCTCGGCAAACATGAGCAACATAAAAAAATCTTCTTCATCACGTGCGGCCCGTGCCATCGTCTGACGATAAGGCGCATGATAAAATTCATTTAATCCACTCTTAAACCGTTGCCACCATGGTTGAGTGTTCTCTAATGGTTGAACGTTTACTATATTATTTGATGTGTTTTCATTTTCCATAATATGCTCGTATTTTACTTAATTCTTATGATCTATCATGCCTATATGATATAAAAAACGCCAGCAATTGCTGCTAGCGTTTTTTATTAAACAGACACTCAATATGGTTTAACGTTTAAACCTCACCGTTTTTACCTTTATGTAGTGACCACTCTTTGCGTAGTACAGACAAACTCTCAAACGTCACCAAAATGGTCGCGATTAAGATAATAATATCCATAATAATAAGTAGCCAATTACCATCAGTAAAGAAGGTTTTGAGCTGAATCAATAGTGCAAAGACAGTCATAACCAACAAGAACGACAATGGTGCTAAGGTGTACCAAACTGGCTTGCCCTTACGTAACAAGATAATGGTAACGATCATCAAGGTTAAGGCGGCCATTAACTGGTTGGTCGTACCAAATAGCGGCCAAATAATCATACCGCCCGCGCCATCGATACCACCAGCACCGAACGCTAATAACAAACAGCTTCCGACAGCAAGTAACGTTGCAACGACACTCTTATTGAGTACGGGTAAATTATAAAATTCACCAAATTCTTGGAAGATGTAACGCTGTAAACGTACGCCAGTATCCATCGTCGTACCAGCAAACAATGCAGCCATTACCGTAAGCATCGTCTGTGATAGCACCATGTCGATGCCAACGCCGGCATTCAATATGGTTGCACCGCCATCGATGAACGCACCGATAGAGCCATCACCAAACTTTTGATAGACCGCTTGCCAGTCACCAAGAGTCGCAAAACCTGCGGTTGCTGCAAGGATTGCTCCAAGCGCTAGCATACCCTCACCCAATGCACCGAAGTAACCAACGAAACGAACGTCTTCTTCTTTATCAATCTGCTTAGAAGTGGTCCCTGTTGCAACCAAACCATGGAAACCTGATATGGCACCACAAGCAATTGTCACAAACAATAATGGTAGAAGTGACGGTGTATCCGCTGGTAATGCAGTGTTAACGGCTGGCGCGACAATATTAGGCGTGCCGATAAAAATAGCGGCATATAATAAAATCAAACCGACAAATAACTGTAAGCCATTAATATAATCACGAGGTTGAAGTAGCATCCATACAGGCAACAACGATGCAATCGCCGCATAGGCGAACAAGATCAAGATCCATACTGCGTTATCAGGCAAACCCATGACGGTTTCAGGTAATACAATCGGGAACATAGGGCCAAGATAGATAAGCCCGTACAAGGCAGTTACCCCGATAATGGACACCCAGACCAAATTCATGTTGTAGCGATAGATACACTGTCCGATGATAAAGGCAACCACTAAGGCACCCCAAACTGGCAATACCGCAGATGGCGTCTTGATCATCATATTGGC
The DNA here is from genome assembly GCF_044900935.1 of Psychrobacter sp. NPDC078501. Taxonomy (NCBI): domain Bacteria; kingdom Pseudomonadati; phylum Pseudomonadota; class Gammaproteobacteria; order Moraxellales; family Moraxellaceae; genus Psychrobacter; species Psychrobacter sp. NPDC078501. Next base: position 139,455 of record NZ_JBJDOS010000005.1, read on the forward strand.
AATAGCTACGCCAAATACAGCATTAACCATCAGTAGTAATAAGAAGATAACAACCATCATCAAGCTGCGGACACGTGTGCCCATGACAGTACCAGCGATAGAGCCAATCGACTGACCTCTATTACGCATACTTGCCCAAATAGCAGACATATCATGTACGCCAGCCATAAAGATAGTACCTACCACTACCCAAATAATAGCAGGCACCCAGCCCCAAATAACCGCAATCGCAGGACCGATAATTGGTGCAGCCCCTGCCACTGACGTGAAGTGATGCCCCCACAATACATACTTATTTGTAGGAACATAATCGATCCCATCTTTCATCGTATGTGCGGGTGTAGGACGGCTGTTGTCCAATGCTAAAATTTTGGTGGCGATAAATTTTGAATAAAACACGTAGCCGCAGAGCATAGCGGCAACGGCGAATAGTAGTACAATAGCACTATTCATCTCATCTCTCCCTAGACAAGTAGTCAATAGCCTTATAAGTTCAAGCTTTTTGAATTAAAATATGAAAAATATGCTAAATTAGTGTGCGATGAGTGACTCAACTCATCTATCGTTTAGGTAAATTCTAGCAATTTGCAAAATTATTACCAATCAACAAAGTCATTTATCTTATAACTAGGGCATGTCACTAATCAGCATTTGGTTTGATGAGCCTGAGACTAAAACTTTGTTTGAATAATAACCGATTTGGTGATAAATGTAACGCAAGTAAGACATAAAAAACAACAAATAAAGGAAGTGCAATGGCACATTATTTTGGATTCGCACCCTCAGATAAACTAAAAGCTTTAATCAGTGAGGCCGAACAAGTCGTTGCTTCAAATGAGAATGTAGAGTACTACCCTTATCGCGATGCCCTTACGCATCAGACAGCGCGTGATCTTACTGATAATTTATTGGTTGGTTTGGTAGATATTATTCCGAACCCTGAGCGCCAAGCCTCTATGCGTAAAATTGTTGGAACGATTGAACGTGCGACAGATACTTTGCTCAATATCTTACTAGGTAAAGAAAACAACAAAGACGTATTACCAAGTTTTCATTTTCTAAGAGATCATGCAACCTTTATTGATAATGAAGGCATTAAACGTGTTGGCTTTAAACTATCAGAAAAAGACGCCAATACCATCACTGAAGGGTTTGCTGCTATCACGCCTGAGCATGTAGATAGAGCCAAATTTAAAACGGCACTCGAAACCATGAACGAAGAAACATTGACCCACTTCATCAGTCGTTATGCCGAGACATTAAAGCTAGGCATGATCAAGCGTAAGTCAGTTCCAGTTGCCAAATCGGCAATTGATAAAGGCATGAGTATGGCACTTAATAAGCTATTACCTGACCTACCAAATGACTCATTGAATAGATTGGCCAATTATTACCGCCCATTTATTATAGAAAAGCCAGAACAACCCTAAAAGTTGGATTAATTTTGTCCCAAAAGTCATATGACGTTGGGCAAATTCACTAAAATTTGCTAAAATAAGCGGCACTTTTTACCAAAGGCGCACCCGATGACCCAAATCAGTAACCAAGAAATTGAAAAAACCTTACGCAACTCAGAGTGCCTTATTAGCAGTATCGAAGTAGCTGCTGCTTATGAGCGTTTGGCCGCTCAGCTCAATCTACATTATGCTGGTCTAAACCCAATTGTTATGGTCGTGATGAACGGCGGATTGATTCCAGCTGGTCAACTACTGACACATCTTACGTTCTACCATCGCATGCACTATATTCATGCGACTCGTTATCGCGATAACGAAGGTACTAACGAGCTTGATTGGAAATTCAAGCCTGATGTTAGTATCGAAGGTGAGCACGTATTGTTAATCGACGACATCTTTGACGAAGGTATTACCCTAAAAGCAGTTGTTGAAGAATTAAGTAAAGAAAAGCCTCTATCACTTGAGTCTTGTGTCTTGCTTAACAAGCAACATGATCGCAAAGTTGCAGATTTTGACGTAGATTTTGTGGGTATTGATGTTGCAGATCGTTATGTTTACGGTTGTGGTATGGATTTCCATGGTTACTTGCGTCACCTGCCAGGTATCTATGCAATCAAAGAAGACAAAGTTTAATTCTAAACTTAATTGATTAAAATAGTTAAATCCTAAAAAAGCATCCAATTTGGATGCTTTTTTATTGTGCTGACTTATTGCGCCAACAACAACTTGAATGAATCGTTAAAACTGTAATGCCAAACCAGTATGGCGTTCAGTTGGTGTTTGAACCGCTTTTTCTAAAGCGTGTTTGGTACTATATATCGTTACCTGCTTCTTAGCACGAGTCACTGCCGTATAGATAAGCTCTTTGCTCAGCAATCTTGCATGGCTGTTATCGAAAGTAATAGCAACATGATCAAATTCGGATCCTTGTGACTTATGAATAGTCATTGCATATGCCGTGGCTATCACCTCTTCATTTAGCAAATTAACAGCTATCCCTTGTGTCTTATTTTCAAAGAATACTTCTAATTGGCTCCTTTCATCTGATGTTTGTAAGCAGAAACCGATATCCCCATTAAATAGCCCAAGCTCATAGTTGTTTTGTAGCACCATAACAGGACGTCCATGGAACCACGTGTTTTGTCCCAATGGTAACTTTAACTCAGCAAGATGCCATTGAGTGAGGTAGTTATTGATATAGTGGTCGCCCCATTCACCATTATGGCCAGCAGTGAGGATTCTAAATTGATTAAATACTTCCATTAACGAAGAGGTAGTATTTTTAATTAATTCTGGCATGGATTTTTCTATCGGATTTTCTAGTAAATTTTCAATTCTACTTACGTATGATTGGTAATTACTAGAGATTCTTGAAATAGCTTTTTCTTTGCTTAGGCTATTTTCTATATTATTATTTAATATAGACTCTGCTTGTAACGTATTAACATATTGAAAACTCAAAGCAGCGTCTTGCCTTAATAATTGCCAAATAGCTTGAAGATTTGCCTCTGCTTTATTGATTTGAGTGGCCAGTTTACCGATACCTGACTCGGCGCTAAATCGGCGGCTCTCTGTTAGCTCTGCGTGTATGGGTTGCAATAGTGGAATACGGCATAGATCAGCCAATACTGCTCCTGCATCGACGGCTGCTAACTGATTAGCATCGCCTAATAATATCAGCCTAGCACCTGGCTTTACAGCGCTCACAAGGTAATTGGCCAACTCGACTCCGAGCATAGATGCCTCATCAACGATGATAATATCTTCACCGAGTGGGTTGTTGGCATCGTAGCGCGGTCTACCCGTTCGACCGATACCTAGTAGACGATGGATGGTTTTTGCCTCTTGCAACTGCAACTCTACATTTGCGTCATCTAAAGCCGCCTGCAGAGACTCTTGCATACGTTGGGCAGCCTTACCCGTCGGTGCGGCCAATGCCAAACTGGCACTGTCCGTACTGAATCGAATATGCTCAGCCCCATCCCCCCCACTCTCTGTCGCTTGCTGCAGCGCAATGACCAATTGAGCCACGGTATATGTTTTACCTGTGCCTGGACCACCAGTAATAATACTAAACGCATTATTATTAGCGACATTGATTGCCTTCACTTGGTGCTCATGAAGGTTTTCAGGTATTGCTATCTGTAAAGGACTTACTTGCTGATTTAAGATATTGTTGATATTTTTTGCTAAATTAAACTCTGCTTGCCAAGCACGGTGTAACCAAAATGTGATTTTTGAACTTCGAGTTTGTTCACTTTTAGCTATGTTGTAAATAATCGGTTGATTATTTTTGCTTAGGCTATTTTGATAGTTGTTATAATTAGTATTTGCCTCAACGTTAGCAAATAAAGCATGCTCATGGATTGAATGAACGAAAGTATTTAAGTCGCTATTTTTCAAGCGATGATATAACGTAGTTATCGCATTAAAACGTTTGATCAACGTCTCTTTTTCATGATTACTCAGTGCTAGCTGCGCCCACAGGTAATCTCGCTGACCAAACAAAGTGTCTAGTAATACAAATAGCGATATCTCCGTTGTAGTATCATCGTTTGATTGCGTGTCTATTTGCGTTTTTATCTGAGTATCAATCAGCGCAAAAATTGGTGTTGCTAGTATCTCTAATAATTGCTGCTGCCATGCATATAATGTGACTATTTCCCCATTAATCTGACCTTGCATGGGAGCTTCATGATCGGCCGTATCGACAGTTAATACAGTATGCCCCTCTTCCAAATGAGCCGCTAAAATAACGAATAGAGCAGTAAATAAGTCATTGTTTTCCGACTTATTGATTCTTTTGCTCTCATCATTCATATTTGCATCTTTCGCGTCATATGCTACATGTGTTTGCTGACGACGCAGCAAAATATAATCGCTGATGTTACTGGCCCAGCTCTCTTGTAAGCTAATGGCTGACTTACTTTTATTGTTATTATTACTCATCGTATATTTATCTCTTATTAATCTGATTAACTGCTATAACAATTTTTATCTACCTAGTTGCTATATAAGGTTTATTAATCCGGCAGGCCAAACAATGCATCTAGACCTTTAATAAAGGCGATGGGAATATCCCAAGTAACCAATCCATAGCAACTATTACTGCTCAAGCTATCGTGGTTAGACTGAGCCCTATCTTGCGATGTAGACATAGTAGCTGCTTGAGCATTCGGGTCATACACACCGCGTAAAAACACGTACTCTACAGCGCCTAAGTACTTATCTTCGTTACCCGTATAATCACTGATTCTCATAGCAAGGAACCGATGTAATGCTACTTGATAGATTGCTGCTTGTAGCCAGTACCCCGCCTTGGACATTGCTTTCTTGAGCGTATCTTCATTATAATCGCTTAGGCTATTTCCTAGAAAGTTACTCTTATAATCGACCACATAATACTTGCCAGCATGCTCATACACCAAGTCAATCTCACCACGCAAATAACGATATAGATGTGCTTTATTTTGTGGCACTAGAGTGACGTGTTTATCTGTCTCGTCAGGTAAATACCGTTGAAAAAGTTGACTAATATCCTGTGCTTTGAAATTCTCTGACAATCCCATGTTGAACTCTAACTCGGCAAATCGCTTACCTTTATCAAGAGCAATCAAGGGTTGATTGGAAGCCAACAGTGGCGCATGCAGCACCTCTTCAATCCAATTAACTAATGCCTCATGCTTGGTTGTATCTATTGACTCAAGATCAAACCCATCACTATCTCTTTGTTTTTTGCCTTGGGATCTGCGGCTCTGCTGTTCCGCACTGCTATATATCAGCGGCAACTGATAGCTATTAATCGCTCTATCAATAACCTGATGCCACTGGGCTTTATTAGTGAAATCGATTTGTTCAAATATCTCATGCAAAAACGTACCGGCATTGGCACCTTTTACAAAGGTAAAGCGGATATCATCTTCTACCTTGAGGCTTAGTTCACTGTCTTGTTCGAGAGACTCTTTGCTATTCAGTGAAGAAAGGTCTGAAACAGAAGACTCTGTCATATCAATATCTATCGCATCATCAATACGCTCATCCACTATCGCCATTGCTTGTGTAGATTCATCTAGCTGACGCGCTAAGGCGGTAAAACTGGTCTTGGCCCAGCCATAAAAATAATTGGTTTTCATCACCTCAGCAAAGGGCGCGTACTCAATAGCCTCTGTTGTAGGCTTATGAACATTTAACTTGGTAGCAGTCATCTGAACATTGTCATTTACGCCTGCTGATTGAGCATCAATGCTTGCGTAATTACTGTCATAAAACTCATTAACTTTATGCCCTCTGAGCATGCCTATGGTACCTTTGAGCCTATCAGGCAATTCAAACTTGGCCTCTTCAGACTCGAACCAATAAAAAACTGGCTTTAGCTCAAACCCTGTCTTGTTACTCGGATCTCGCAAAACAACATAAAGCTGCTCACTAGCCCGAGTAAAGGCCACATAGCCAAGCCGCCTTATCTCATCAAAACCTTCCTGTGTTTCGATATCGGTGTAGTAACCCTCATCCGTGGCAGAGCCTTGCAATGGTGAGAAACGGCGCTGATTACCCGTTAATTGATTATCTGTCGACTGCTGTACTTCTATCGACTGCCGCACTAGCGCTGAAGGCGCTTGTTGCGCGTTATATAGATACAGCCCATAGTCTTCCTTATTGCCAGACTTCCTACTGGCGTCACCCATTCCCAATACATAGACAATAGGGAACTCAAGCCCTTTTGACTTATGAATAGTCATCAATTGCACACCAGACTCTGTCGGTAGCGGATATTGCTTAGCCCAATCACTGTTGGGTGCTGTATCTATCTGCTGTCTGAACCAAGCTAGTAGCTCATATTCACCCATGCCTAGACCATACTGCGCCAAGATGTCCATTACATGACGCAAGTCCATGATATGACGATCACCTTCTGGATGAGCAGCTAGGGCCTGCCATACGCCTTGCGGCTGCACAGGGCTTTTATCTAATAAATAATGTAGCGCCGATAATATGCCAAAGTGCTGCCAACGCTGTGCCCCTTCTTTTAGATAGGTAATAAAGTCTTGATAGCTTTTTTTAGTATCAGTAGCTTCATTGGCTGGGAGGTCTTTCGAATTAGAGTTTTGTGAATGGGCGCTTGGCGTACTACTGCCCTCAGTAACGCCTGACTCATGGTCCGTCATCATGGCTTTGATGTTTTTGATACTCAGTCCATATAGATGACTTGTCAATACCCGATTAATCATGTCATGACGATACGGGTATAGCATGGCACTCAGCAATGCCGCCACATCTTCTGCCATAATAGTCTCAAAGATACTGACATCACTAGTAGTCAAAGTCGGCACATTAAGTTTCACTAGCTCATCTTCGACCCTTTTCAGATCTTTTTTGGCACGTGCCAGCACCCCAATATCACTCGGCTGTATCGGCTTACCTTTAAGTGTCTGACCACTATTAAGCAAAGTGACTATATGGCGAGCTGTGATTTCATGCTCGTCGTAATCAAACTCTTTGTCCTTATCATAAGGCAGATGCAACAAGCTCACTGGCTGAGCAGAGAGAACCTCTGTCACCAATACGTTATCTAGCCTATCTGACTCATTAAACCAAGACAGCTCATATTCCGGTTTTGCTGCTTTGATATGTTGATAGTGAATCCCAGTACCCAGCTGCGACAGCTTATTCTCAGCAGTTGTGGCATCAGCCATGCCAAACCAGCAGTTCAATGCGTTAATCACACCGGCGTTTGAACGGCGATTGATATCAAGTGTCCAAAGGGCACTTTTATCAAATTGGGATTTCATATAGTTGTAGTTGGCCACATCGCCACCACGAAACCCATAAATAGCCTGTTTGGGATCACCAACCAATAGCAGAAACTCATGATTGGCTTTCTTAGTGGTTGCCTGCTTGTCACTGTCCAACTGTTTACGCTTATTCTTTGGCAAATAGATGCTTTCAATCATAATGGCTTGCTCGCCATTGATATCTTGCGACTCGTCAATCAATGCCACAGGATAATGATGACGAATATAACGCGCCAGCTTATCTCCTTGGCGGCCAGTTAATGCTTGGTTTAAGCGTACCATCTGCAAACTAAAGGTCGTCTCGCCGCGCTCTTCCAAAATGACTGGTAGCCTATTGCGCACAGCCAGCACAATATGACGGTTAAGATTGGCCAATACCAACAAAATATGCTGATTCAAACTATCAAGCATGTCTAAGAGAGCCATTAACTTGCTAATGCTCTCTAGCTCAAAAAGTGTCTGATGCTCTTTTTCTTTATTCTTATTAAAGTTCTTAATTTTACCATCTTCATCGGGATATCTAGAATCCTGCAATGATGTCAAAATCTTGTTTTCGCTCTCATTTAAATAGCTATTAAAGGTCAGCTGATACTGCGATATCTTTTGATGCACCTCGATAATGGCATCAAACTGTTTGGTTAAATTAGAACCACCACGGAATCCTTGAGACTTTCTATAATCAGGATTTAAATAAGGCTGGATATCTACTAAATCTAACTGAGAAAACTCATTAATTAGTTTTTCGTATGCATCAAAGTCAAAGCCTTTCTCAATCCTTATCTCATCAATCGGCGCAGAGATAAAATTAAGCGAGCGAGTCACATATTTCTTATGATCGCCAACTGCAGTCAGCTTATCTTGCTGATCCATTAGCGCGTAAAGTTTAGGCTGCTCATAATATAATCGGCTCTGAAACTGACGCAGCTCATCATGGATAATACTGTCAGTCACCTGTTCAATACTGCTGTCTTCAATAATCCCCATACCCTGCTGGTGACCAGTTTCGCTACTGTACTCCGTCAGCCATTTTTGCGCCAAGCTATCGAGCGTGCCTACAAACAGCTTATCCAATGTGGTTAGTACCAGTGCCGTACGCCTAATAGCTTCCGCCATGGGGTAACTGTACACGTGATCTAGCAAATAGCCGACGAGATGCAAGTTAATAGGATCTTGCATGATGCCATCTAAGCGCACATATTTGGCCTGATTAACCAGCCAATCTTCGCGGTCTTTTTTTGCTTGTTTACGTTTCTCTGCCGCCGCTTGCTTATCAGCAGCAAGGTCTTGATTTAAATCGTCAATATCTGTCTCAACGTTTGCGTCTACGTCTGAATTACTGCCTGCTTGTGCGTCTTTATTACCCTCAGGCATGACTTGCAATATGTTGGGATAGAGACTCTCTTTATTGCCAGCATCAGCACTTAGGCTATTAACCCACTGCAATAATTGATAAAAATCCACCAAACGATCATGAATACGCTGACGCATCTCAGCGGCAGCGGCTCGCGTAAAGGTAGTAGCAATAATTTGCTCTGGCGCACGTCGTGCTTCAATTAGCAGGCGCAATACAATGCCTGTTAGCGTCCAAGTTTTACCAGTACCAGCTGAGGCTTCAATCAGGTGCTTGCCCGTTAGGTCAACATCAACTGCTGGTATCACATCAGCCTGACGCTCACTCATAGGATCTGAGTGAGGCGCATCTGAGTGCTCATCGAATAAATGTGGCTGTGTAGAAAGTTCAATGATATTGGTTGGATTGGTCAAGTCTGTCATATGGGCGCATACTTTTAATTATTATTTATTAAAACAAAATAGCAAAAATTAATTAGAGGCTGTTCTAGATAATGGGCTAGCCATCTAAGTCAATTAACGCAGTAAACATCGGCTCGTACAATGGTCGCGCCAAGGTGGTCAACGCGTCTGACAAAGCCTTAAATCCATCTTGATCACGTAGTACATATTGCCAAATGGCATGCTGAGAGCAAGTATCATATACTGTGTCTGTATGATAGCCAGACCGTAACCAATCTGAAAAGTCTGCTCGTTTTGGCCAATAACTGCCGCCTTCACTATCTTCAGATTTTAGGCACTTATCAAGGTAATTCAGTGCATACTCTGGTAATAACGTAATAGGCACTTGCCCAGATAACTTGGAAAAAATCGCCCATTTTATCAGCTCAATAACAGCGTCTTCATAGACAATGGGGCTTAGTTTAAATGCGATTACTTTGTCATACTTTTTGACTTGTGAGCTAGGCTTATTAAAACGCCAAATACTCACGCCATCACTTAATGCCACTTGCTGAGCGGTGGTACGTCTGGCCACTTGCCAATATAAATGTGATAACCAAAACTTAAGTAAATGCCTAGGACTGGCAGAATTGGGCAATATATTTAACCACTGCTTGGGGGATTGCTGAGCATAAGGCACGCCCGCCTGAATAATTGATATGGGTGCTAATATTGGTACTGAGCCTTTGATCTTAATGATTTTTGGCAACAGTTTAAGCAGTGTCTCTGCACCCTCTATATCTGTCTGGTCTTTTGAATCATTATCAGTGTTATTCAGTATATTTTTTAGCTCTATCTGAACAGGATATTCGGCGGTTGGGGTCAGTAGCTGTAATACACTACTGATATCTGCCGTACTCTCGTTGAGAATACTGCTTTCGTCAAAGCCATTAGCCATTAACTGCTCTTTGAACTCTAAACATTGCTGTTGCAGTTTCTTCTGTTGATTGGGTAGCGTGGTTTGGCGAGCGACACCAGCGGGCATAATTTTTTGATACATCAGAATTGGAGTGGTAGTTTCATCCGCTGCATTACTATCATTTTTCTTATTCTCATCAGCAACCAACTGTTTAATCAAATGATCTTTGATTTGATAGGTAGTTAAACTGTCTAAGAATAGCGGCTCTTGATGTGATAGTGCTTCTTCACCTTGTACCACATGCACCTTTTGAGACCGTAAGAATGCTTTGGCAGGATGACGCACTTGGTAAGCCAATGCCCCTTCAATATCTATCTCTCCGATGTTAAATACGCTATCAGATAACACTTGGATGAGCACCTCTGTCATGTTATTGACATCGTTAGCATCAACAACCGTATCTAGCGCCAATAGTTCGACCAATGCAGACAAGGTTTGATTGTCTACTTGACCTAGCTGTCCCAAGCCTTGACCAAGAACTTGAGCGATTGACTCATACTGTACTTTTGTAGGTAAGCCGACCAGTTGCATAGGCTCACTAGATACTCGCCCTTTCAATGTGTCAAACACCGCTTGCCAAAGGGGCGCAGGCGGAAACTGCTTTTTCTGAGCCAGTTTGGTTTTACGCATCGCTGTATTTAATAAAGCATCCAGTTCATCAATCATATCAACAGGGCTTGCATCCTGAGCATTGATATTAACGTTGGCATTAGCATTGTCATCAATATCAGGAGACACTTGCTCAGAAACATCAATGCCTTCAATTTCTGTCTCAAACAGACTCTCATGAAAAGGTAGTGCAGGATGCTCAGTCACCAACCACTGTTTAATCAATTTAGGCAAATAGTGCTTGAGACTCTCGGTGGTGGGATCAATATTCTCGGGTAATGTCTCAAGCGAGTTCACCTGCCATTGCACCTCGCCTTGCAAAAACTGCAATAGCTCGCTCACTGGGTTGGCTGGCAAATGCTCATGGGTATCCGTCAAGCTTTGGCCATTGTAGAACATCCAGCATGCACTGCGCGCGCACAGTAGCGCATCTAAAAATGCGCCGTTGTCATCATCTTCACTAACTCTGTCACCACGGCGTGCATTGGTCGCTTTCATCAAATCATAGCGGTTATCACGGTCACGCCCAGGAAACTCAGAGAGATCCATATTAAGCATCACCACTAGCTCGAACGGCACGTTTCTTAGTGCACCGAATCGACCAAAAGTAATAACCCCCGTCGGCTCCGCACTGACTTGCTGACTTTCAAGCTCGTTTTCGATACTGTCTAGCATAAAGCTCAGCTTGAGTGGCAATTGCTCCACACCTGCCAGCCTCTGCTCTACTTCTCTGTTATCGATATCACCACTAGCGTACTGCCTATAGTGACGATTGGCTCGCAGACTTGATTTAAAGCCATTCATCGCATTGTAGATGGCGCGCATGGTACGCGTTTGGTCCACATCGCCAAAGTAGCGATGGATAACTTGTGTCTCAATCTGATCAAGCCAATCTTCCGCTTTCATTTTTTGTGTATGATCATCACGTCGTGCAACCAAGCCCGTGTAAATACGACAAAGTGCTTCAACAATCAACGCATCATTTAGGCTCACTTGTGGCAATGGCAAGGTCATTTCTGGTAACGCAGTGCTTGGCCATTCATCGTCATTTAGATCATATAAGCAGTCGCTCAACTCAGCCTCTGGCATGACCAGACCTAGGGTCAATCTGTCTAATGCCTGTGCAAAGCTAAAGCGATAGTCGTAATCATTGCTGTCTAAAGTTTGCTTAAGATGAAGCTCGTCAAAACCGCGAATAAACCCCGCCTCTACCAATAAATCACAGCCACGGCTCATTTGCTCATGAGTCAGTCCAAAGCTTTCAAACAAGGGCGGTAACATCAACCAGTCTAAGACTTCAGCCGCTTCAAAACGAGCGCTATGACTACCCAATAGTTTGTAAAAACCGATAATGGCTTCCCATAACTGGCGAATATCGGCATCAACAACACCAGTCACTTTAGCAGGCAAGGTCAAACCGTCTTGACCTTTACCATTGACGAAGATAGAGCCAATCAATGCATGATGCCGTTCAACATCAGGTAGCAGTACAACAATGTCGGAGATATGGCGTTTCTTTTCACCTAGTTTGATAGGTTCATTTAGCCAACGACCAATCATAATACGTAATACTTCAAGCTGACGCTGCAAACTATGACACGAATGAATGCTTAGGCTATTATCTTGGGAAGAGATTGCCCAAAAACGGTCTTTCTCAAAACGCTTATTCTCTAACGCTTCATCTTCATACCAAGCCGTTACTGGCTTAGCTTCATCAAAGCTTGACTCTAGTTGCTTACTTACCGCTTGTGAGACTGTAGCAGCCGTTGCTTGCTGAGTAGATTGCTCATCAAGCATCAGCACATCGTTTTGCAAACGCCTTAATAAACTTGGACTATTTTGAGTATTACTAGCATCATCAATATACTCAGCAGCAACCTCATGATTAGAACCAATGCTCAGTGTATCGTCGAAATTATCTTGCCATTCGACTAGCGCATCGTCGTATTGCTCATTACCTGATAAATTGGCAAGCATCGCAAACGCATCGCGCGACTGCTTGCCCAAACGCGATAGCAAGCTGTGACCATAATCACGCAAAAACACACTCTCAGGGTTGATAATCTGCTGGCGTTGTAACCATGATTTATCAACGATATCTGCCCAAAACAGCTTTGATGGATTGTAATGCAATAGCGTGATATTCATGTATTGCGACAGACTCTGTAGAAAGTCTAACTCGGTCTGTGGCAGTTGCTGAATGGTAAATATACGCAGTACTTTGGGCAACTGATCACGCTCATTCGCTTTGTTGCCTTTTAAAGCTGACCAGAACGCACGCTCCAGTGCCACACGGTGTAGATGAACATCAGCAAATAAATGCGACCATAAAAAACGTTGGGAAATTTCTAACTCAACATAATGGTCGACCAACCACTCAGGCGTGCCGCGCGCATACTTATCAAAGCGCAGGGATAAGGCGTCTTTATCCGCTATCAACTCACTTACGTTCAACGGCTTGTTTTGCGACCATAATGCCAACCAATCCTCACGGTGAGTCAAATAGCGGTTAAACACCCTAGCCAAATCGCTTGCCAGCTGCCAAATGCGAGCATCTTGTTGCGCCTTATCCTGTTGTAAGCTGTCTTGTTGAGCGCTTGCCTGTGGGTCATCAATCAAAGACGCTAACAATGGATGAACTGGATGCTTTTCATCTGCAACGATTGTCTCTTGATAATAAGTCAAATACCCAAACAATCGCCACTGCATTACTGTCGGTGATAACACCGCCACTTCGGGTACATTTAGAGTTGTCGCTTCAGGGTTTTGCGCCAGTAAGTATGCATTATGGCGGGTTAATACATCTTGCATCAGTGTCCATTGATACTGACCCCAAAATTTAGTACGCACCAAGGTACTAATACCAGCACGGCTAGCAATAGTTTTGTCCAACCAATCACCCAATACCATTGACGGTACAATGACAATGAAGGGTTCAAAAACCGGCTGATCCTTGGACTGGTATTGTACAAGCAATTGATCAACGAGGTTTTCGGTACGGTGCGACTGAATAATAGTGAACATAGACAATAATCTGATTGCAATAAAGGTGAGATATTAGGATTAATAAAAAAGGCTTCACTTGTAGATGAGATGTCTGTATCCAATGTCAAAAACACCATAAAATATCTAGACAAAACAAAAATCGATACTCATCAATCCATGTTTGATGGTCGTTACTATGATGCATTTCTGCTAGCATGAGGGCCATAAACAAAAACAATCATAGTAGCAAACTCTACATATCCATTGATAACGTTGACTTGCCAAATTTGCTATCAGTGTGCCATTGATGGTTATCGTTTACTAGTGTAGATGCCGATATTATAATAAGCTTGCGACATTTAGTGTCGTTTTATACTATCATTCATATTTACAATGAAATAACCTCATTGTGGTTTTTAAATTGGCCTTTACAACCTGTATCTAAATAACACTTTCTATTGACGGGATTACTTAATATTATGCCATTGCGTCCCATTGATGCCATTTTTGTCCATCCAAAACAACGCTTATACGTCGTGTATTATCGCGGTGAGTTGTGGCAACTGCCGCGTATGAAAATTGATGATAGATCATGGCAAAACAGACGACCCTATACGAATGATAGTAGCTCACTTTATTTGAGCATCCATCAAGCTATCAGCGACCCTATCCTTGCGCAGAAATTGAGAACGCTAGATCTACCTGTAGCAGTACGTGGTAGCACGTTGCCGCGTTTTGAAGCATGGTGGGAGGCACATGGGTTTAGATGGTTAAAAGACAGATTGTTAACTGGTGAATCGCCGTTAGCAGCGCATCAAACTACTACGCCTGCCAAGGTATTAAACAACCAACCTGATTCTCTAATAAATCGCCAAACCAATGGTCATACTGATGAAAGTGGTGAAGTTAATGAAGAACAAGTATCTCCCCCTTCTGCAAATACGGATATTTTTGCAGACATGTTGGCTGAATTAACCGATGAAGTACTAGAACAAAAGCTTTAAAAGCTAGATACTACCCTGTATATAAACGTTGTTATGAATCAACTAATAATAAAAGAGCAGTAATATATGAAAGACTACAAACTACTGCTGGCTGGGCTAATCATGCTACTGCTCACAATCTTTATCGCGGTCTTTATTTGGTTGTGGACCAGTAATCGCAAAAACACAGACCCATTGCCAATCATGGCAAGTGAAAGTGAAGCAGACCCTAGTACGAAAGGTGATGAATCAAGAGAGATTGCTGCCAGTGTTTTATACATTCGAGCAGAGGAGAAGTTACAGATACCTTTGGACGATATCATTGTGAGCTTTGAATCTCGTTATCCGCACGTGCAAGTGCTAGCGAGCTATGTCCCCTCTCACGACCTTCTTACAGTACCAAGTAATGGTTCTACCAAAGACAAACTCTCTGACTTCGTTTTTGATACAGATATGATTATTACTAATGACGATAGCCTATCTACAGAACGGGTATCACTCCTACAGTCAGAATTGCAACAGGCACAAGATAGAAATGGTCAAAGTCAGCAAAGTATCGAGGGTTCTGGTACAAATGATGCAGCTGATAAAAATAGTGATAATAGTACGCATAATAAAGATAAAAAGATACACACTCTAAATCCCTTTAACTATGCGCTAAAAGATGAACAAGCGCTTGAAGGTGTCATCCTGACAGACGATACAACTGCTATTAACTTCCGTAATTTTTTACTATCGAGCACAGGTCAAGATATACTAAAAAAATATGATTATGAGAACATTAGTGGTTATAAGAACAGTGTAAATGACTTATTTAAACCAAACTCACAGGCGAAAAATGCATCAGGTGATCATGCTGTAGATGTCACTGACGCGCTTAGCAATGGTGAGTAAGGATAAATTGTCTTTATTTATCTTTTGTTGATTGCTTTTATGACTGCTTTTTTCTACAATGTCACTCCATAATGCGCCTATAGCTCAACAGGATAGAGCAGTTGCCTCCTAAGCGATCGATCCGAGTTCGAGTCTTGGTGGGCGCACCATCAAATATAATTTTAAGCACCGATTAACCCTTGTAAGCCTTACGCTACAAGGGTTTTTTATTGCGTGTCTATAATACACCCTGACCTTCCATACCTTAATGATAGAGGCATCGACTAACACCTCTTAGAATACCTTTAAAATATCTGAAATTATCAAGGCGTTGACTAACTCACCACCAAAACAAGCGACCATACAGACCCTATAGTTTTATATTAATGCATAGATAAAAAAATCACCCTAACTTTTCAAGTTAAGGTGATTTTTTATGGTGTTTGCAATATCGATAATAGCTAACTATCTAATCTCTAACTTAGAAAGAAGTACGGCGATAGTTACGATATTCAGGTAACCAAAAGTTCGCTTTTAATCGGCGTTGTAAATTCTCCGATGTGATAGGTAGTGCTAGCTTATCTTGAGCCGCTTGTAATGCCACTGCATACGCTATCTTTTCACTGATCTCTCTAATAACCTTGATCGGCGGTAAGATGGCACCAGGTGCTTTTTCGTATTCCATTGATATATCTGCAAGGGCTTGGCTTGCTGCCGTTAGCATATTATCGCTGATACCTGTCGCACGTGCTGCTAAAACACCTAGACCAATACCAGGGAAAATATAGCTGTTATTACACTGAGAAACCTCAAAAGACTGACCGTTATAAGTGGTATGAGGAAATGGACTACCCGTCGCAACAATGGCCTTACCTTTACTCCAATTCATGACTTCTTGCGGTGTTGCCTCCACACGAGACGTTGGATTTGAAAGTGGTAGTACAATTGGGTGCTCAGTATTAGCACATAGCGATTCGATCACTTCTTGGGTGAACAGACCTTTTTGTCCGCTAACACCAAATAATACGGTAATTTTTGCTTGTTTAACTACTTGCGCTAAGCCGAGTTTCTTACTTTTGTCCCAGCTTGCAATAGCTGATTCTTTTTGTACTAACGGTTCTTGGAATTTTTGCAGTTCTGTCATGCCATCTGTTAGCAGGCCATAACGGTCAACCATGAACACTTGACTACGAGCTTGCTCTTCAGTCAATCCTTCACGCTGCATTTGGCGAATAATATGCTCAGCAATACCGCAACCTGCAGATCCTGCGCCTAAAAATGCGATATTCTGTTGGCTAAGTTTTTGACCTTTGTTTAGACACGCTGCAATCAGAGTACCAACCGATACTGCAGCAGTCCCTTGAATATCATCATTAAAGCAGCATAGCTGATCACGATATTTATTCAATAATGGTGTCGCGTTTTCCTGAGCAAAATCTTCAAATTGCAATAACACTTCTGGCCAACGGCGCTTAACGGCTTGAATAAATAAATCCACAAATTCATTATATTCATCGCCAGAGATGCGCGGATTTCTCCAGCCCATATACATAGGATCATCAAGCAACTGTTGGTTATTGGTGCCGACATCCAGCAAAATAGGTAGACAGTAAGCTGGGCTAATACCACCACAAGCCGTATATAAAGACAACTTACCGATTGGAATACCCATACCACCAATACCCTGATCCCCTAGGCCCAAGATACGTTCACCGTCAGTAACAACGATCACTTTGACATTTTGTTTGGTGGCATTTTGTAGCATATCGTCGATTTTGTGACGCTCAGGATATGAGATAAACAAACCACGTTTACGACGATAAATTTGCGAGAATTTTTCACACGCCTGACCAACGGTTGGGGTATAAATGAGCGGCATGACTTCTTCGATATGCTGCTCAATTAGATGATGAAATAAGGTTTCATTGGTATCTTGGATGTTACGCAAGTAAATATGCTTATCCATCGCATCAGTGAATGAGCTTAGTTGATGATAAGCACGTAATGATTGCTCCTCAATCGTTTCAATATTATGAGGTAATAGCCCCGTTAAATTAAAACTACTACGTTCTTCTGATGAAAAAGCACTACCTTTATTCAATAAAGGTGTCTCTAAAAGAGCGGGTCCAGCAACAGGAATATATAAAGGACGCTTGTTTGACATAATGTAATCTTCTTATTAAAGGCATATGAGTGAAAGCCATACTAAGTGAAAGCTATGCTAGTGCTGCATTATACATAGCATCGACTGGTATTTAACAATAGATAACAAAATCATTTTGAATAAATATGCTTCTGAACTCGAGGCCACTGATACATTTACCGAGAAATAATAAAAAAGCACTACCCATTGGCAGTGCTTCTGAGGGTGTATCGAACAATTTATAATGGACAAACACTGAACTATTTAGCTACTTAGCTACTTAGCTACTGATAAATAATCAGCCCATGGCCAGTTTTAAATATCAGTTATAGAGTTCAGTTATAAACAACACGAGCAATTGCGTTTGGTTTTCGACATTTTACCAATACCCGGATTAAAGGTATTGGTTGGGTCTAGGCTTTTATAGAAATTTTGCAAATCAGGTTCTGCTTCGTATAGATGCCCTACATTATGCTCAGCAGGATATTTGGCTCCGCGTGCGCTCAGTAGCTCTAGCATCATTTTTTTAACAAGATGTGCATCACTACCCTTCTTCAAAATATAGTCTTGATGAAATACATAACAAAAAAAGTGTCCATAATAGAGTTTCTTTTCCAAATGCTGTTCAATTTCTTTAGGTAACGTTTCGAGCCATTCTAACTCGTTACGTGGTATAGCAATATCCAATGCCAATATATCGCCGACTTCTTTTTCATGTATGACTTCATATCTTAGTGCGGCACCTGCAGCGGCAAAGCGATGTAAAAAGGCGCTTTCTGATTCTTCTTGACTACATTCAAAATAGTTACCCGTATTTGAAGCGTCGAAAAAAACTTTCAGAAAATCCTGTGCTTCTGCTATGCCAGCATCACTCATTTTTAAGATAAGATGATGCTCATATTGGTCGCGGTACTCTAGCATTCGCTTCGGTAAATGCTTTGGGAACATATTGGCAACGAACTGCATAACTTTGTCAGTGAAATGCTTTGGCATCCATGACCATTTATGGAATTTTGCATCCATAGCACCTTTGATAGAAAACAATCTAGGTAAGGCATTGGTACCGAGATGCTTAATACTCAGGAACGTGTCCTTACCATACTTAGCAGATACATCAAATATATCACGATGCATATACTCACCCACTTCAGGGGTATTATCGAAGCTCGATAACATTTGCCTTCTGAGCTGTGCAAGCTCACTCACACTATTAGTGCCTATATAAAAGGTTTTCTCTTTTACAGCCGTTGGATAAGTGTCAAGACGTACTGCAAATACCGCCAGCTTGCCAGCACAGCCGCTTGCTTCATACAGTCTTCGCTTATCCGCATTAAAGCGGCTTGGTGTGCTTGCATCAACATCTTTTACTCTAGCGATGTACTCTTTGTCAGATGCGAGCTTGCCAGTGTCAGGTAGTTCTCTTTTATCGAAATTACCTGTTTGTAAGTTAGTGAGTATTTCTTCTGGAGTATCTCCTAACTCTACGTCTAGGTGATTAACTAATACTAGCTGACCGTGCTTGTCTATTTGGGCAAACAAAGCAAGCTCGGTATAAGCAGGACCTCTTTTCACCAGAGCCCCACCTGAATTGTTAGAAACACCGCCAATAATTGACGCACCCAACGTCGATGAACCGATGACCGAGTGAGGCGCTCTATTTACGGCTTTAAGCTGACTTTGCAATTGGTGCAACGTGGCGCCAGGTAAGCTAATCACTTGCTCGTTATCATTCACCAAATACAACTGATTCATTGCAAGGGTGTTAATCACAACCACTGGTCTATCGTAGTCATTACCGCTCGGGGTTGAGCCTTCAGTCAGCCCTGTTTTTGCTGCTTGCATGATAATAATGCAGTCGCCTTCCACACATATTTCTAGACTACGCCAAATCTCCAGCAGCTTTTGTGGAAACAAAACGGCCAATGCAGCTCCGCCGCCAGAACGCCACCCCATTCTATAGTGCTCGTTTTTCTCTGGATCTGCTTGTACATTGCTAGCACCTAATACGTTCGTCAGCTTGTCTAACACTTGATCAGGGCTAATGATGTCTTGAGAAGGCATATTTGATGAGAAAAGGTTTGATGAATGCATATCAATCTCTTTATCTTGGAGGTTACATGTGCTTTATGGTGCTAAAGGACCTTGAAAACCGAAAATGTAAATGGTAGCCATAACGATTATTCCGCAGAACAATACATAGTATAAAGTAGGTAAAATCGTGCGCCTGAGGGTAGCGCCTTCCATACCAAGCAAACCTACAGTTGCTGAGGCAGCCACCACATTATGTATCGCAATCATATTACCAGCTGCTGCACCAACGGCTTGTGCTGCTATGATTATAGAAGGTGAAATACGCAAGCTAATTGCAGCTTCATACTGAAATTGGCTAAACATCATATTAGAGACAGTATTAGAACCTGCGATGAAGGCCCCAAGTGCTCCAATCGTTGCACTGATTAAGGGGAAAACATTACCAAAAGCACCTGCAAATAATTCTGCACTCGCAACTGGCATACTTGCCACATCTGATAGATTGACGCCTGAATTGATAAAAATCCTGACCATTGGGATCGTAAATATAAGAACAAAACCAGCACTCAATACCGTCTTGCTTGACTCTTTGAACGCACTATTTAGTGCACTACCTGGCTTTTTGGTTTGGAAAAAAGCGGCAACCAAAGCACTGATTAACAATAACCCACCAGGTAAGTATAAAGGACTAAAATCAGCGCTAATATCCGTCTCGCCCAATACTGATGTAAAGTCTAACGTCACACTAGTAAGAAAAGCTTTGAAGCCCGCAAACACTCTTGAAAAAACCAATAACAGCGCAACCAGCAAGTAAGGGAACCATGCCATGAAAATAGACATTTTCTTACCATCTACATTCGGCGTCAAATCTTCCTTACTAACTACTAATTTACCAAGCCATTCACTTGGCCAGTTTTTTTGCGGCTCAAAATCCCATGTAGTTTTTGGCACTAAAAATCCACGTTTTGCCGCATTAACAACGATGGCGACACTAACCAAACCACCGACCAGTGACGGAAACTCTGGTCCTAAAAAGATACCAGTCAAAGTATAAGGAAGCGTAAATGCCAAACCTGCAAAAATAGCAAATGGCCAAATCGCAAAACCTTCCTTCCAGCTTTTGTTTTTACCAAAAAATCGAGTCAGCATCATTACCATAAAGAGTGGCATAAACGTACCAATGACCCCGTGCATAATGGCGACTTGGCTGGTAATTAGTTGTAAAAAATCGCCCCACTCTAGTCCTTGTTGTGCCAATTGGGTGCTAATGGCTACTGTATCTAATCCCTTGTTTACTCCAATAACGATAGGCGTACCGACTGCACCAAATGACACAGGCGTACTTTGTATCATCATTCCCATTAACACGGCACCTAGCGCTGGAAATCCTATCGCGACGAGTAAAGGCGCGGCAATAGCGGCCGCTGTACCAAAGCCAGCCGCTCCCTCAAGAAAGCAGCCAAAGCACCAAGCAATAATAATGGCTTGCACCCGCCTATCTGGCGATACATTGGTAAACCCAGCACGGATAACGGCAATGGCACCCGTATGCTTTAACGTATTCAATAAAAAAATAGCACCAAATACGATCCACAATACTGAGACGGTAATGACCATTCCCTGAATAATAGATGAAGACACGCGATTAAGCGTCATATCCCATACAAAGAGGGCAAGCGCGGCAGTAACCGCCAGAACGATTGGCATGGTTCTTTTGGCTGACCATTGCAAGCCTATCAAAAAAATACCACAGAGAACGATTGGCAGTAATGCCAACAGTCCATATATTGTTTGATTCAAAATCATAGTCCTTTTTTTATCGTGTAATCTTCCTTGAACCACTTCATTTAAGCATTTGTTTTTATAACTTCACGCTGTCGGTCAGACGAAGCCGAAGACAATCTCTGTCAGTGACATGATTAATAGAATGGTTAAATAAACAAATGCTCAAAATTCCCTAAAATATTCTACGCCTTGTCAATACATTGATATATTGCATCAAAGGACAATGTTATTTTCTTTTTTTGCTATAATCTAAAACGTATTACACCAATTGGGGAACAAGTATGGGCAAAGCTGACGATATGATTTTATTCGTCCAAGTGGTTGATGAAGGGTCATTTTCTCGGGTCGCTGAAAAGCTGTCATTAACGAATTCAGTGGTAAGTAAACGCATTGCAAGATTAGAAGAAAGCTTAAATGCACAGCTACTGTATAGGACAACCAGAAAGTTAAGCTTAACCGATGCAGGAAGGACGCTTTATGACAAAGCTAAAATCGCTAAATTTGCCTTTCAGGAAGCTGAAAATGCCGTTACAGGCTATGGTGAGGACATGAAAGGCAACATACGTATAACCATGCCAGCGGTCTCTGCAAATCTAATATTGAGCGAATCCATTGCCGAATTCTGTAAACAACACCCAGAAATATCAGTAGATTTACAGATTACCAATCGATTGGTTGATTTGATAGAAGAAGGATTTGATCTGGCGATAAGGACAGCAGAGCTTGAAGACTCATCACTCATTGCAAGACGTCTTATAGATAGCCAGTGGGTCATATGTGCGACACCAGACTATTTAGAGCGACACGGTATACCTCAAACCCCTGAACAATTACGGAGTCATGAGTGTTTGGTCTATAAGTTTGATCATACGGCGAATGGTATATGGCCGCTATATATAGATGGCACGGAGCAACTGCTTCCTGTACAGGGTCGGTTTCATAGCAATCATCTTAATGCGATTAAACAAGCGACCCTTAGCGATTTAGGTATCGCCTTTTTACCACAAGCACTTGTTTATGAAGAAATGCGGCAAAATACGCTCACTCAGATTTTGCAGCGCTTTACACGAAAAAAAATGGGTATGTATGCGGTTTATCCCAAGGCGCGGCAACCGGACCAAAAGTTGAAACTGCTTGTATCGCATTTGCGAGAATCATTACATCAAAAACAGGCTTACTACTGCTAATAACCTTTAGACAGATCAATAGGCTTGTCCACTCTAGCTGCTTCTCCGCTAATGCAATCCTGACGCGCATAGCACAGTGGGAAAATGGCGCATGATACCAGTGTAAACCTTAAAATTCAGTAACGGATTCATACGTAAGAATGATAATAGGGATAATAGCCTTCCTTACATATCGAATGCGTTAAATGCGATTTTCATCGTACATCACTGCTTACGTCCTCCTTTACAACCTCGTCGACAATATTTTGACATCAACAGTCATTAAAAATGCCATTATGATATTAAATTAGCCTTCAGTCATTATAAAATCATTAGGTATGAAGCTAGCAATACAGTCAGCAAGTTATTGAATTATTTGATAATATAATAAGTCAAGTAGTATAAACTTATCTGATACTTGCATCGCGATATTTTTAGGTTCTCTTAAATGTTTTTATAAAAATGCAGGTTGAATAATAAGGTAAAACCATCTAATAATAGATCTATAGGTTCTAGACATTTATCTAGCAACTTATATCCACTACTATTAGGAAATAAATACAATGACGTATAAAAATGTAACTGTCGCGGGAAGCGGCATCCTAGGCTATCAAATTGCTTTTCAGGCCGCATTTCATGGTTTTAATGTCAGTGTCTATGACATCAATGATGAGGTTTTAGAAAAAGCAAAGTCAAAATTTCAATTGATGTGCAAGGCTTTTCGAAAGGATTTGAGGGCAACTCAAGAGCAGTTGGATAAGGCTTTTGACAATCTCAGCTACACTTCAGACTTAGCAGAAGCGGTCAAAGATGCTGACCTAATGATTGAAGCCATTCCCGAGATTCCTGAAATTAAAATCGAATTTTATGAAAAACTTGCCAAACTAGCGCCAGAGAAAACCATCTTTGCGACCAATACCTCTACCTTACTTCCTAGTCAGTTTGCAGAATCAACGGGACGACCTGCGCAGTTTTTAGCGCTACACTTTGCCAATAAAATTTGGATGCATAATGTCGCCGAAATCATGGGGCATCCTGGGACAGATCCTAACGTATTTGATGAGGTTGTTGCTTTTGCTACTGCCATCGGTATGGTGGCAATGCCGCTGGATAAGGAGCAACCCGGCTATATTATGAACAGTTTGTTGGCGCCTTTTATAGATGCAGCTTTGCAATTGGTTGCAAAAGAGGTCGCCGATCCACATACGATAGATAAAACGTGGATGATAGTAACTGGCGCACCGTCAGGTCCCTTTGCCATATTGGATACTATCGGTATCAATACTGCCTACAACATCACGAAGCTATCTGCTGAAAAAACTCAAAACCCTGTAAGGTTTAAGGCTGCTCAATATTTAAAAGAGCAATTAATCGATCAAAACAAACTAGGATTCGCGACTGGTGAAGGATTTTATACGTATCCAAACCCAGCCTTTATGCGCCCTGAGTTTTTAAAATAATAAATAGCTTTCAAACTGGCTCCAAAACACAAAAGGCCATTCAAGCTGTATATTGCATCGCTTGAATGGCCTTGTCAGTCGCGCATTTTATCTAACTAAATATCTTGATATTAGGGTTTACTTTCGGCGATGACTATCCAAACCTATCTACGTTATGTTTGTTCACTAAAAAGAAAAGTCATATCGCGTCAATGCAACGATCTCAATTGGCACTGCATACTTCCAAGGCATACCGCCCGTACAATAGAACTGGCCATCTTCAAAAGCCACAATGTGAGATGTGAAGTCATTACATACCTGATCTTCTATAGCGTTCTCATCACTCTCGTCACTCACAGCACACCATATACTTTGATAACCTTCCTCAAGCATTGAACGAGTTAATTCGCTTCCAACAGTTACTGTATCCATGTTGTTACTCCTATTCAATGACAATGATTAGTAAGCTAAACAAGTGGCTTCATAACAACAATTACTTGAGCATCTTCGAACCTGTTATATCTATCGTTGAAAAATATTGGTGACTAGACAGATGAGCTTATAAATAGATAGTACAGATGTATTGTCAACTAGAACAAGAAGTTGTAGATAGGTGGTAGATTTTCATGCATAGGCTGTAAAACTAATCTGCATGCAGAGTATAACAGTCATTATATTGATAGTGAGTTATAGCCCCACATCATCATGAGTAAGTGCCACTCTCTTTACTGAGACAGCATATTCCCATAGCTCACCTTTATCACAAACGAACTGATCGTTATTAAAGGCTACAATAGGGACCAATAATTCATAGTAACCATTATCTATGGTTGCGATAGCATAATCATCGCTAACGTTGCTGACAGCACACCATACATAGTTGCTGACATTTCCCAAGATGGCTTTGGTTAATTCACTGCCTTGTAATTCAGCAATCATCTTCAGGCTCCAATATCTATCAAGTTAAACTATTACTTTATAGATAAATTCGGTTTTTGCAATATATCTGTATAACCCATAAGTTCTCGAAATACGCTTACCTCACTTCAAGCAGATTTTTTATAGTTAGAATTTATGCTCAAACTATTCAAAGATATTTTTAATCTTATGCTCGATATACTGTCTTTTCGGTACGATAAACAGGCTTTCATTGGTGCTATAAAAGACTGCTTAATCGATGCTCGTTAACGCTTTACTAACATCTAAGAAATTGACAGCAGGGGTCAGCTTATACTACCATTGATAATTACTTTCATTCATCTTACTGATGTACCAATAGTATTCATTCAGGAGCAATCCCATGCAGTGGACTAAACCAGCTTTTCAAGACATCCGTATTGGTTTCGAAATCACGATGTATTTCGAAGCCCGTTAAAATTTACGAGCACTAAACCCATTAAAAGCCCTAGATGACTAGGGCTTTTATTTTTTTGGAAATATTGATTTATGTATATTCACGTTTTAGGCTCAGCTGCTGGTGGTGGTTTTCCGCAGTGGAATTGCAATTGCGCTAACTGCCATGGTGTGCGTCAAGGCACGATTCAGGCAAAGACCCGTACCCAATCCTCAATCGCCATATCAGAAAATGGTATAGATTGGATCTTATTCAATGCGTCCCCTGATATTCGCCAACAGTTATTTGAATTTAAGGCAGCTCAGCCCGCACGTAACTTAAGAGACACAGGTATCACAGATGTGGTGTTGATGGACAGTCAACTTGACCATACGACCGGCCTGTTGACCCTACGTGAAGGCTGTCCAATGCCTGTTTGGTGTACGGACATGGTGCATCAAGACCTCAGCACAGGTTTTCCACTGTTTAATATGTTAAAGCACTGGAATGGGGGTCTACAATATAATCAAATCGATCCAAAACAGAGCTTTCAAATTGACGGCTACAGCAATTTAGAGCTGACGCCTTTGGTGATTAGAAGCTCTGCACCGCCCTACTCTCCGCATCGTAATGACCCACATGATGGCGACAATATTGCCCTGATTGTAAAAGACTTAAAAACACAAAAACAACTCTTTTATGCGCCAGGTCTCGGTAAAATTGATGATCAAGTGATGCAGATTATGAAAAGCTCTGATTGCGTGATGATTGACGGTACGCTATGGACGGACAATGAAATGCAAGAGTGCGGCGTCGGTACGAAGACCGGCCAAGACATGGGACATTTGCATATCAGTGGTGAAGATGGCTCATTGCATTATCTAGACCAGTTAGATAACGCTCGTAAGGTGCTAATCCATATCAATAATACCAACCCGATATTGAATGAACAGTCTGAACAGGCTGCGACATTAAAACAACATAGTGTTGAAGTAGCATTTGATGGTATGCAGATTGAGCTTTAAGACAAACGGTAAGGCAAGATAGCAATCGTAAGGTGAGAACAATGCAAGAAGAAAACACAGCGCTAAGCCCAGAAGCGTTTGAACAAGCGATTATGGCTAAGGGTCAGTATTATCATATTTATCATCCCTTTCATATCATGATGCATGAAGGCAAAGCGACCCAGCAGCAAATCCAAGCGTGGGTCGCCAACCGATTTTATTATCAGATCAACATCCCATTGAAAGACGCAGCCATTATGGCAAACTGTCCTGATCAGCGCGTACGTCAAGAATGGATCCAGCGTATGATTGATCAAGATGGCGTATATCCTGACGGCGGTGGTCGTGAAGCATGGTTGGGTCTGGCAGAGGCAGTTGGTTTGACCCGTGAGCAAGTGATTTCTGAAGATCTAGTGCTACCGGGTGTGCGTTTTGCCGTGGATGCCTATGTGAACTTTGCGCGGCGCACCTCATGGCGAGAAGCCGCCAGTAGCTCACTGACCGAGCTGTTTGCCCCGCAGATTCACCAGTCACGTTTAGAGTCTTGGCCCAAGCACTACCCTTGGATAAAGGAGCAAGGCTATACCTATTTCCGCTCACGCTTGAGTCAAGCGCGCCGCGATGTTGAGCATGGTCTGACCATCACACTCGACTCATTCAAAACCGCCGAGCAACAAGAGCGTATGCTTGAGATCCTACAGTTTAAGCTCGATATCTTATGGACGATCTTGGATGCATTGAGCTTGGCCTATGTGCATAATCAAGCCCCTTATCAAAGCGTTACCACTGACAATGTTTGGCATAAAGGATTATTCAAATGAGTATACCTGCTAGCTTACCTGAGCTGGATCAATCCATCGTACCGGTATGGCGTCACGGTTATCGTTTTCAGTTTGAGCCTGCGCAAAACGCCTATGTCCTACTTTACCCTGAAGGCATGATTAAGCTCAATGACAGTGCCAGCATCATTGGGCAACATATTGATGGTCAAGCGTCCATTGCTGATATTATCCAAAAGGTACAAGCTATGTTTGGCGATATTCCCGAAATCGAACAAGACATCATTGAATATATGCTGGTCGCCCAGCGTGAACATTGGATTGATTTAGTATGACTGCGCCAGTCGGGCTACCGCTATGGCTGCTTGCTGAGCTGACCTATCGCTGCCCCTTACAATGCCCTTATTGCTCAAACCCTATCGATTACGCTCAGTATAAAGAGGAGCTAACGACAGAGGAATGGTTTGATGTGTTTGATCAGGCGCGGCAAATGGGCGCGGTGCAGCTTGGTTTTTCTGGCGGCGAGCCACTGGTTCGTCAAGACTTAGAAGAATTGGTCGCTTATGCGCACAATCAAGGTTTTTATACTAACTTGATCACGTCGGGTATGGGATTGACCGAAGCTCGGATTGCGCATTTAAAAGAAGCAGGTCTTCAGCACATTCAAATCAGCTTTCAAGCCAGTGATCCAACGGTCAACAATGCCTTAGCAGGTTCAAAGCATGCCTTTGAGCAAAAATATGAGATGTCACGTCTGGTCAAACAGTACGATTACCCGATGGTACTTAACTTTGTCATTCATCGGCAAAACATCGATCAGATTGACCAGATTATTGACCTCTGCTTAGAGCTGGAAGCCGACACGGTCGAGCTGGCTATTTGTCAGTTTTATGGTTGGGCGTTTGAGAACATAGAGGGTTTGCTACCAACCAAAGCGCAAGTGGTCCGAGCTGAACGCATTACCAATGAATACCGTAAGCAGATTGAAGAACGTGGTATCAAGTGCAAACTTATTTTTGTGGTGCCTGATTATTATGAAGAACGTCCAAAGCCCTGTATGGATGGCTGGGGCAAGATTTTCTTAACAGTGGCCCCAGACGGTACAGCTCTACCTTGCCATGCTGCCAGACAAATGCCAATACAGTTTCCTAATGTACGACATACACCACTGTCAGATATTTGGTATGACTCTGCGAGCTTCAATCAGTTTCGCGGTGATGACTGGATGCCCGATATCTGCCAAAACTGCCCAGACAAAGAACGCGATTATGGCGGCTGTCGTTGCCAAGCCTTTATGCTGACGGGCGATGCCAAAAACGCCGATCCTGTGTGTGGCAAATCGCCTTATCATTATCTAATCGAGGAGGCACGTATCAATAGTGAAACGCCTGTACCTTTTGAAGATTTACTGTTTAGAAATCCAAAAAATTCTAAATCACTGAGTAACAAACAGCTGAATGAAGAGCAATTGATTCCTACTCGTACGGTAACGGATTAACTATGAACGCTCAGCCTGTGATATTTGATGGACATAATGATCTGTTGACTCGCCTTTGGCTAAGTTCAGCTGCCGATCCGGTACATGACTTTATTTATGGCACGTTACCGGGACATTTGGATTTACAACGCTGCAAAGAAGCGAATTGGATGGGCGGATTATTTTCTATATTTTTACCGCCCTACGCTTATGTGAAAAACAACCAACCTGACAAATTAGCCAACCCATCACATTCAGATTTTACTCCGCAAGAAATCGTCGATATCTGTTGTGAACAATTGAAACTAGCCCAGCAACTACAGGCAAGATCTGATGGTCAAATCCAGATTTGCACCTCGTTAGAACAAATTCAGGCCTGTCAGCAGAATAAGCAACTGGGCATCGTTTTGCATTTGGAAGGTGCTGAGTTTTTAGCCATACAGCCTGACCTGCTGGATGTGTTTTATGAGGCAGGACTCAGAAGCATTGGCCCACTATGGAATAGAAAGAGCCTCTTCGGTGATGGCTTGAATGCTTCCTTTCCGCACCCTCCAGATACAGGATCTGGGCTCACGACTCAAGGTAAAGACCTCATTCTTAAATGCAGTGAAAAGCAGATGCTGATCGATGTGTCGCATATGAATGAGCGTGCTTTTTGGGATACGCTAGAGATTGCCTGCCAGCCTATTGTTGCGACACATTCAAACGCACATACTCTCTGTCAGCAAGCACGGAACTTAACTGATCAGCAGCTGGCTGCTATTAAACAAAGCGATGGTTTGGTTGGAGTGAATTTCGATGTGGCGTTTCTTCGTGCAGATGGGCAACGTAATACGCAAACTTCGCTTGATGTGATTGTCGACCATCTTGATTATCTGATCGACCATCTAGGCGAAGATCACGTTGGGTTTGGCTCTGATTTCGATGGTTGCCTACTACCTGATGAGTTATCTGATATCAGTCAAATCTCTATGTTGATTGAGCGAATGCAGCAACGGCACTTCTCTGATCAACTGATTGAAAAGATAACGTCAAAAAACTGGTTTACGGTGCTTGATAAGGTATGGCAATAATTATAATAGCCATCCAGCAATTACTGTCTAGGGACTGTTGTTTTGCTCGTCTGATTAAATAGGGTAACCATTAATTTTTGTTTTACCTTAACACCTGCTCTACCCGTTCAATCAAGTATTCTTTGACCGTATTAAACAGTGGATCGATTAATCGCCGTTCTGGACAAATCAAATATAGTGGATAGTTGGCCACTTGCCAGCCGTCCAACTCTACCTCAACCAGTCTCCCTGCCTTCAAATCGCCGGCTATATCTAACTGAGACTTTAATGCGATGCCTTTACCCGCCACTGCCCAGCGGCGCACAACGTCACCGTCTTTACTTCTGCGATTGCCATCCACGGCCACACGTTTAGTCTTTCCCGCTTTCTCAAAAGTCCACTCGCTCAAATACTTTTCATCATGCCCCAAACGTAAGCAATTATGCTGCGATAAATCTTCCGGCATTTTTGGCATACCAATATCCTTATCAATTTTGCCCAAATACTCCTTTGACGCACACAATATAGGGCGATTATTCAATACAATAGGTAGTGCGACCAGTGATGAATCTTTGGGCGCGCCGTAACGTAGTGCCAAATCAATCTGCTGACCGTACAAGTCCACATAGCTGTCTGACATATGTAGCTGCACCGTCACTTTTGGGTGAATGTCTATAAAATCGTCCAACCAAGGCAAAATTAAGTTTCGTCCCAAATCTGATGATGCCGACAGCCGAATGGTACCCGTCAGCTCAGCATCATTGTCATGCAGTCCTGCATAAGCGTTGTCTAAAATAGCCACCGCATCTCGGCAATGCTTTAAATATTGCTCACCCTTGCTAGTTAGACGCAGCCTACGAGTAGAGCGAACAAATAATACCGTCTCAATTTCCGCTTCTAATCGCTTGACCGCTGCACTCACAACGGCAGGCGACAGATCTAAGTGCCGAGCACAGGCAGATAGGCTACCTAAGCGAGCGGTCTCAATAAAAATACGTAAATCCTGCAAATTTTTCATCGTCATGCCTTCGTTCAATTAGCGTCTAACTTAGCAACCACCATCGCTTGCTGCTGCTAGCCTCATCATTATATAAAAATTATTGAAACTGTTTCTCTAAACCTGCTGATTATCAAAATCATTAATTATAGTAGCATGCACCTATAAGATTTACTCACACATTTGGAGATACACGATGGATACTATAATACGGCCTACAAGCACACAGGTTACTCAACACCATAGCCACCATGATAGAGATAATAAACAAAGCGCACTACAGCAAGCACGCAACTTACCACTACCTTCAAAATCAGATATGCTGAGACGTGCAGCATCGGTAGAGCATTTCTGGCATCAAAACAGCCAGTTACTAGAGCAAGCGTGGGCAGAATGGGAAACCACTGAGCATGACTTGCCTGTACTTGATGACTCATTATTTGATCCAACTCTACGTGATGTAGTGACGCAAGCATGGCGCACTCCTTCTACGGAGACGGCTGTTAAAAACTTATGGCAAGAGATACTACCTGACGTATACCAAGGGCAACTCTTTGACCCAGCACAACTATCAACGCTGCGCCGTTATCTGCAAGCAATCGCAGACGCTAACATTCCTATACGTCCTCCTTACGGTATCGCATTGAACAGTAATGGGGCTATGCTAGATGCGCGCTCGTCAGGCTATTTGGCCACCCCTAATTTTCAGGCGTTTTATCATAGAGTCATGAATCAATATATGCGCCCTATCGCTCGGTTGTTATTTGCCAATGTTTATGGCTATGACACTCAGACCGTTGGGTTCTCAATTCAATACCAGCCGACAGGCGACACATCGCTACAACTTCATACTGATGCTTCAGCAGTGACTATGAATATTAACCTAAATCTGCCAGGCGAAGACTTTACTGGATCAGAAGTTGACTTTGTCGATCGCCATTTAGGGCAAACCAAACGTGCCATTTTTAAACCTGGCATGGCGATTATTCATAGAGGCTCGGTGCCTCATGCCGCACATCCAATCACCAGTGGCAAACGTACCAATATGGTGCTTTGGCTATATGGCGATAATATGCAAGTACCACGAGGAGTTGGGCTTAATAGTCATATTGATGCCAATCAACGTTGGACTGCTACGCACAGTCAGCCTGATAATTTCGCGCCGTTTTAACAGCGGTACGCTATCGTTAGGTCAGACACAGCATAAAAGGTTAAGACAAGCATGAACATTTAAATGAATGATTACCTCTACGAAAATGCACACTTGAATGAGTAAGCGCTATTAATTGATATGTTATAATGTTTCGTTTTAATTATATAAAGGCTATTGTATGCCGACACCGTTTCAACGGTTACAAGCGATCGACGCACTTCGAGGGCTTGTGATGCTCATCATGATGGTGGATCATGTTCGAGAGACCTTTTACTTACACCATCAAGTTCCTGATCCAATGCTGATACCAGGAACGGATGAACCACTATTTTTCAGCCGAATGGTTGCCCATTTATGTGCGCCTGTCTTTGTGTTACTGACGGGACTGTCTACTTATTTGTACCAACACAAGCACAATAGTATCCAAATGACCCGCGAATTTTTAATCAAACGCGGGCTTTTTTTGGTGTTTTTGGAGCTGATTGTCATCAACTTTGCTTGGACAGCACAATTTCCACCTGATGTCGTTTATCTCCAAGTGATATGGGCGATTGGCTTCAGTATGATTGCGCTCTCAGCGGTTATTGGTCTGCCTAAGAAGTGGCTGTGGCTACTGAGCTTGGTGGTTATATTTGGTCACAATTTATTAGATACCATCTCCTTTGCCGACATTCCTATTATGCATCAACTGTGGCTGTGAGCTATGCTGAAAAAACTATAGAACCAAACTTGGTAAACTAAGTGTATTAACAGGAGTTTATCATGACTAAGAAAGTCAGAACCTACAGTGCA
>NZ_JBJDOS010000006.1:0-166628 GCF_044900935.1 Psychrobacter sp. NPDC078501
CCAATGTGGCTTATCCTATTTAGCGAGCTGACCATCATATCATGTTTTAATAGTCTGTCAACTTCTTTTTTTAATTTGTTTCAACAAGTTAACTGAGTTATTTATATGTAATCTACACACTAGCTACTTCCAGCTCGTCTTGATGAGGTGCGTATTATAGACGGTTTAACTTTTGTGTCAACCCGTTTTATTAATGTTTTTAATCTTATTTTAAGAAAGAAATAAATCTGTATTTCTTTCAATGGGTTATCATTTAATTAATTTCAATAGGTTTAAAGACTGACTATAGATGTACTATTTACTATAATTTATAACACCAAAAACTCCGCTTTACTAGATAGATATCTCATACTATCTCTGAGCCTTATCTTCTATTAAAGCGACCACTTCTCTATTTGCACCTTATAACTTACCCATCTTTTCAAAAAACGCTTTATACGCCGCTACTTTCTTATCCAACGATAACGGATAGGCACGTGAGGTTGAAGGCAATCTATATAAGGTTAGATTATTCACATCAGCTTTCTGATTATCTGTACTCTGCCATTGATAAGGGTAATCCATACTTTGATTGGTTTTCGGATGCTTTGATTTGGCAATTGGCTCGTCTAATAACCCAAGCAGTACTTCGGTCGCCTTGCCTCCTGTCGTAAATAATGACTCTACCTTTGGCACTTGCGGCAAAATAACATCTAGATCAACAGGTGTGACTACTGTTAAATTTTTATCCGAAGCATTACCCGTCTCACGGATGGCCTGTTTTACTGTCGGGCAAGAAGCAATGCCACGTTCAAACATAAAATCTCGGATACGCTCAGGGTCAAAGCGTTTTTCATCGCCTACTCTAAAGTAGTCAGCATCGTCAAAAAACACTCGGCCATATATCCGCCACATATCATTATAAAAATTAGGATAATGAAAGCTCATCGCCCATTTATCAGCAGTCGGTGGAAACGTACCCATCATCATGACTGTGGCATTGGGCGGTAAGACAGGCTCAAAAGGATGGGTTTCAAGCTCTGTGGCCCCTCCTTCAAGTGAGGTCAGTTCAATATTAGTGGTTTTTTGAGTGCTTGGCGTTTTTATAGTCATGATATTCTTCATCAGAAAAGCGGTTTTTTTGGTATCATAGCAAGTCTAAACACTACCTCACTTATAATCACGTTATATAGTCAAACTTAGTCGGTTCAATCAGTTGACTTAAGACAGCGCGATGTCATCTTACTTAGCCTGAATTGCTTAGGCTTTGATGGCAGCTGTGAACGCAAATATTGTCATTGCGATAAATGAGCACTGTCGTAAAGTAGTTTATTAGCTTAATTGTGAAGGATTCAACTTTACTATTTATGAGCTAAGGATATGGTTAAAGTGCGGTAAGTGTTTGTATCTTTTATACTAATAGCAACCGCAGTAACTGCGCAAGCATCAGACAAGAAACCAAGAGAGTACTTATGAGTGACTTAAACAGCGATTTAAAAATTACGGTAATCGATCATCCACTAGTCCGTCATAAACTCAGCCTTATGCGCGAAAAAGACTGTAGTACTTATAAATTTCGTACATTGACCAAAGAGCTTGCGCGCTTGATGGCTTATGAAGCAAGCCGTGACTTTGAAATCGAAACTTTCCCAATGGAAGGCTGGTGTGGCGAGATCACTGGTGAGCAAATCATCGGTAAGACGGCGACGATCGTACCGATTTTACGCGCAGGTATTGGCATGCTTGATGGGGTGCTCGACCTGATCCCTACTGCTAAGATTTCTGTGGTCGGTCTACAACGTGACGAAGAAACGTTGCAGCCAGTACCGTTCTTTGAAAAATTCGTGAGCCACATGGACAAACGTCCTGCGCTGATCATTGATCCAATGCTAGCCACGGGCGGCTCAATGGTTGCGACCATCGAGATGCTCAAGAAAAACGGCTGTACTAATATTAAAGCATTGGTATTGGTTGCTGCACCTGAAGGCGTACGCTTGGTAAATGAAGCGCATCCTGACGTGACTATCTATACCGCGGCCCTAGATAGCCATTTAGATGAGCACGGTTACATCATTCCAGGTCTAGGCGATGCTGGTGATAAGATTTTTGGTAAGCAGTTATCGAATAGATAAGTCTCATTAGGGTAAATAAAGCCGTCATCAAAGTTATGGCAACAGCAGACAGCATCAATAATAAGGATAGATCATGAATGTATTGATTACAGGAGCTAGCGCGGGTTTTGGTAAAGCGTTGGCAGAGCGTTTGGTTGCTAACGGCCATCGCGTGATTGGTTGCGCCAGACGCCTTGATAAACTGAATGCTTTGGCAGAGACTTTAGGTGAGGCTTTTTTACCCGTGGTTATGGATGTGAGTGATACAACTTCTATCCCGCAAATCATTGCTGACTTGCCTGATGATTTTAAACAAATCGATGTCTTGGTCAATAATGCAGGATTGGCACTGGGTACAGAGCCTGCTCACAAAGCCAGTCTAGATGACTGGATGCGTATGACTGATACCAACATTAAAGGCTTGATGGCGTTGACTCATGCGGTCTTGCCAGCGATGGTCGCTCGCGATAGCGGTTATATTATCAATGTCGGTTCGATTGCTGGTAGCTGGCCTTACTTTGGTGGCAACGTTTACGGCGCAACTAAAGCGTTTGTAAAACAGTTCAGCTTAAACTTGCGAGCAGATCTGATTGGTACCCAAGTGCGTGTGACCAATCTTGAACCTGGTAATGTGGCTGGCACTGAGTTTTCAAACGTGCGCTATCACGGCGACGATGACAAAGCTGCCAAGGTGTATGACGGTTTTAGAACCATGACAGGTGAAGATATTGGCGATATTTTATTATGGCTAATTGAGTCACCTGCTCATATCAACGTCAACCGTCTAGAAGTAATGCCAGTCGCCCAGACCTATAATGGACTGACGATTGCCAAGCAAGATTAATATTAACTGTTCGGCTAGTTATAGTATTAACGTTGATTATCAATATATCTCTTATTAACACCGAACCTGTTAGCGTATCTCATAAGATCGAAGCAATATAGAGTCATCTATATTGCTTTTTTTTATGTCTTCAATGGCTTGCTCATTGACCAAACGCAAATCCTGAAAGTCCAAAATCAGCACTTCGTTACGCAGACGTTTGCTAGTACGTTTATTGTGACGTATCGCAAACCCTAATACTTGCTTACCAGTGATGGTTATCTGATTAATAATTATCCTTGAATTATTCACTTTCAGCTTTTTGGACAAATTCTCAGACATTGTCTGAGCATTTATTATTGCCGTCGCTGGATTCACCGTCGTGGTTAACGTCTTAGTCTGTCGTACACTTTTGGGCATATCTCCTGCAAAAAACAATACCTGACCTAATGGTAAATACTGCGCGTGCCGTACTAATTCTTGTCGGAACAATGCAGGCATATCTGTATTAAAACTGTCTTCTGTCTGCTGATAAAATGCGGTAAAGTTACGATGCAAATAACGCCCGAACACCGTAGTATTAATCCATTCTTGATAAACATCATCTGCCAATAACTGCTTAGTAAAAGCACTGGCATCAATTGTGACCTCCCTACTCAAAGTAGCAGACAGCATCGATAGTAAAAGCGCTTGCGGACTGGCAAATGTTTGCTGCTGCCACACTTGTGGATATAGGCTACTATCGAGTAATGGCAATGTTGATTTACTCATGCACTTGGATCCTCAACGATAATTTCTAGCCACTACATAGCACTAGTATAGTCTCACTGTTGACTTTTACCCTTAGCCAAATTCTATGCTATGGTCAGGTGACAGCTTTAATATAGCAGTCTTTTATTCGCGGTATAACTATTTTGTAGCGGTGTACTCTACCGCAATACTTTCTTAGCTAAATTGACCGAGACAGCTTGAAAAATCAAAGAGATATCACTCTATGAAAAAAGACCTTATACCCCTTCCTACTCCTTACCAGCTAAAGACCATTACTGTCCAAACAGCTGATGGAACGTTGCTGCCCGTCTCTGTCATTGGCAAAGGTAAACCCGTCCTATTAATGCACGCTTTTGGTATGGATGCGAGGCAATTTCTACCATTTATTTTACCGCTAATTCAGCACTACTGTTTTTACTTGCCGCATTTTAGAAGGTTTGGTTTGGCCAGTGACCTAACGTTGCCAACGTTTGATTTTATTGAGCAATATGCACAGGATACCCAAGATGTGTTTGAGTACGTGAGTAAAGAAACTGGTGTTGAGGCTTTTCCTGTTGCCGCGATATCAATGGGGGCATTGGTCATGTGGGCGTATTTTCAGCGCTTTGGCACTCAGCGCGTGAGTCGTTATCTGAACATTGACCAAGCACCGATTATTCATAATCAGCCAGACTGGCAAGGTGGCGGTGTATTTGGTACACGACAAACCGAATTGTTTGCGCAATTTACGCGGTTGATTACTGACACTGCTCCTTATCTACAAGCCGAGCAAATAGTTGACTTCCGTCACCTGCCCTATCGATTAAAAGTGAATTTGTTAGACATGGAACGCTCTTTTTCTCTACTCTCTGTCAGTAGCAAACCTTCGCAATTATTGGTAACAGCCCTCAGTTATCGGGCACCACACAAAATCTCACTAATGGAGCACGCGACTTGGCAACACAAACTGCGCTGTCTATCTGCTTATGTTGCGCTGCCCTACGATTACCGCGATGTGTTGCCAACGGTCAATATTCCGACTACCTTACTGATTGGTGCGCGCTCGCAGTTATATAATGCAGAGTGGCAACAGCGTTTGACCACTCTGCTGCCCAATGCGCACAGTATTATCTTGCCGACATCAGGCCATGCCGTGCCGATGGATGCACCTGTGGCATTTTATAAAGTATTGAAAGAGTTTCTGAACGCTTAATTGTGAGTTTGCGATAATGCACAAAAAAAACGACCTCAACGGGTCGTTTTTTTGCGCTAAATTCAATCTAAATCATTGGCTAAGTATTAATCATTTAATGGTTTAATCAATTCAAATCGCGGAATTTCTTTACCATCGACCGTTACTGTTTCAGCGAACATCGCAAGCGGACGTGCCCACACGCCGTATTCACCGTATAGGCAACGATATACCACTAGCGACTCTTCGGTTTCTGAATGCTGCGCCGTATGCAATACTTGATACAAACTGCCTTTATAGTGGCGGTAAATGCCTTGGGGAATGGTTTTAGTCATAGCAAACTCCTACTATTAAAAAATGGCTGCTAATTATCGCTTCATAAAAAAGGTCGACAATTACTGCCGACCTCACTCTTAATCATTTTTATAGATTATCTAACCAACCGTCACTTTCGCATAAGCTTTTTTACCTGCTTGAATCACGACCGTCTGACCTGAGGTTAGACTAAAGCCGCCATCAACGACTTCGCCATCTACTTTTACCGCGCCACGTTTTACCATGTCTTTGGCAGCTGAGTTGTTTTTAGCGAGCTTAGCTTGGTTCAAGATCTGGGTGATAAATAACGCATCTTGCCCTTCTAGATCCAACATGATTTCTGGCAAGTCAACCGGTAGCTCGCCATCTGCTAAGACGTTACCCGCAGATTTGTGCGCATTAGCAGCGGCATCAGCATCATGGAAGCGCTCGATTAACTCTTCGGCTAAGATACGTTTGATTTCTTGTGGGTTACGGCCACCTTCCATGTCTGCCATCAAGCTTGCCACTTCCTCCATTGGCTTAAAGCTTAAGAACTCAAAGTAACGATGAATCAGTGTGTCCGGCATAGACAGGATTTTTTGATACATGGTGCCTGGTGCGTCGTAGATAGCGACATAGTTGCCCAGTGATTTGGACATTTTATTGACACCATCTAGCCCTTCTAAGATTGGCACAGTAATACAAACTTGTGGTTCTTGGCCATAGCGTCCTTGCAGCGTGCGACCCATTAGCAAGTTAAAGGTCTGATCGGTACCGCCAAGCTCAACATCGGCTTTAAGTGCAATAGAATCGTAGCCTTGTACTAACGGATAAAGAAACTCATGGATTGAGATGGGCGTTTGTGATGCATAGCGTTTTGAAAAATCATCACGCTCTAGCATACGCGAGACGGTTTGCTGACTGGCTAGCTGAATCATATCAGCGGCACTCATGTCATTGAACCACTCAGAGTTAAAGACCACGCGAGTCTTTTCTTTGTCCAAGATTTTAAATACTTGCTCAGCATAAGTCGTAGCGTTGGCTTTGATTTGCTCATCAGTCAACGGTGGACGCGTGCTGTTTTTGCCAGAAGGGTCACCAATCTTGGCCGTATAATCGCCAATTAAGAAATAAATCTCATGACCCAAATCTTGAAAATGCTTAAGCTTATTAATCAATACTGTATGACCTAAATGCAGATCAGGTGCGGTAGGATCAAAGCCTGCCTTGATACGTAATGGACGATTGAGCTTTAGCTTAGCCACTAAATCATCTTCAGATAATATCTCTTGCGTACCACGCTGAATAAGGGCCAGTTGTTCTTCTAGGGTGTAAGTTTGATTGGTCATGATGCTCTCTATATATCACTTTAATTGGGATTTTTATGAATGACGGTTACTGGCTCAACACCTTAGGAAGTTTAGAACCTCAAAAGGTCAGAAAAAATGCTAGAATTTGACGGATATACTAGCGTTTTTTAAGGTAAATTGCCATGACCAACCCCGCATCGATTGCTGATACTGACCATAATGCCCTCGCAGACTTGCTTATGAATAGTGGTTTGGATAACCCTTCAGACGATATTGATGATTTGACCTCTGATAATTCGAATTATGCCACCCTAACGGATGCCCTTGAGCAAACGGTGTTTGAAAGCTTCGATGATGGCTTATATATCGGCATGATGTCTGGCACCAGTTTGGACGGTATGGATGCTGTTCTTTGTCAATTTAATCCTGAGATGAGCACCGAAGATAGTACCCAACCGCCAATGCGACTGCTTGCGACCTATAGCCAAGATTTTCCGCCACGTCTGCGTGAAGTATTATTAGCATTGTGTCAGCCGAATGGTGTGAATCAACTCGTACCAGAGACTGATGAACCAAGCAGTGAGTTGGATTGGTTCGGCTGGGCAAGTCGCGCGTATGCTGAGTTCGCGAGTGAAGTGGTCAATACGCTATTGCAGCAATCAAATACCGATCCTGAGTCAGTGTTAGCGATTGGCTGTCATGGACAGACCGTACGCCATCGCCCGCATATGGGATTCACGTTGCAACTGGTCGATGCCAATATCATCGCGGAGCGCACAGGCATCAGCGTGGTCAATGATTTCCGACGTCGTGACATGGCAGTTGGTGGTCAAGGTGCGCCTTTAGTACCTGCGTTTCATCAGGCACTATTTGCCAATCCTGATAGCACACGTGTGCTATTAAACTTAGGCGGTATTGCCAATATAACCATCTTGCCAGCCAATGAAGAAATTCAAGTTGTTGGCTACGATACTGGACCTGCCAACTTGTTATTGGATGCGTGGACAGCGTTGCATACTGATAATAGCTATGATGCGAGCGGTGCTTGGGCGCAGTCTGGAACACTCATTGAGCCATTATTACAGCAACTTTTGGCACATCAGTTTTTTGCTCAGTCTCATCCAAAAAGCACAGGCCGTGAGGACTTTAATTTAACTTGGTTGCAAGATGAGCTACAGGCTTTTGAGCAAGCCAATGCTAACATCAGTTATTCAGCAGCCGATGTGCAAGCAACCTTGACTGAGCTAACGGCTACCAGTGCCAGTACGCAAATCAATACGTTTATCAGTCATGCAAAAAACAGCTCGGTTTATGTTTGCGGTGGCGGCGCATTGAATGGCTATTTAATGACGCGCCTGCAAGCTCATCTACCTCATTGCACAGTAAAAACCACTGAACATTTAGGACTTGCGCCAACATGGGTCGAGGCCGTTGCTTTTGCATGGTTGGCTAGACAAACATTGATGGGTGAAACTGGTAATTTACCGGCGGTAACTGGTGCAAATAAAGGCGTGGTATTGGGTCAAGTATGTTTTGCCTGACCAGTTAAATTTTAGTTTACATACGTGCACCTATGTGTTTTATAATGACTTTTGAAACGCCATCCTCTTAGGACCTGTAAGTATAGGATATATCGCATGAGCCAGAATAGTAGTTCACCTATCGACCAAGCCACCACTGATGACACAAATAATATGACTGCAGCACCTGTACATAAATCGCGTCAAAAACCACCTCACTACGAGCGTTCTGATGATACGCGTGTGGTAGTCACAGGTATGGGCGCCATTACGCCGCTCGGTCTAGACGTCGATAGCTCATGGACCAAATTGCTCAATGGCGAGAGTGGTATCTCACCGATTACGCATTTCGATGCCACAGGTTACCGTGCGCAAATCGCAGGCGTGATCAAAGACTTTGATGCCAAGCAATATATGAATGCTAAAGATGCACGTCGTTATGATGAGTTCATGCATTATGGGGTTGCCGCTTCTGCCATGGCCCTAAAGCACGCTGGTTTTATCGATGAAGTCAGTGCTGCTGATGCGCCTGTGCAAGGCGTTGACCAAGATCGCTTTGGTATTATTTTAGGTTCAGGTATTGGCGGTATCCAAACGATTGAAAACAGTCGTGATACCCTACACGAAAAAGGCGCGGGCAAAGTCTCACCTTTTATTATCCCAGGCTCTATCGTTAATATGGCCGCTGGACTGGTAGCAATTAAGCATAAGTTAAAAGGCCCAAACCTTGCGACATCAACAGCTTGTACCACGGCGACTCATGCTATGGGTCTTGCTGCTCGTTTGATTGCTTATGGTGATGCTGACGTTATGTTGGCTGGCGGCAGTGAAAAAGGCTCTAGCCCACTTGGTATAGCTGGCTTTAGTGCTATGCATGCACTCTCTACACGCAATGACGAGCCAACCAAAGCCTCGCGTCCATTTGATAAAGGTCGTGACGGATTTGTCCTTGGTGATGGTGCTGGCGTGGTGGTATTAGAAAGTCTTGCCCATGCCAAAGCGCGTGGTGCAACAATATTGGCAGAACTAGTCGGTTTCGGTATGAGCGATGATGCCAGTCATATTACTGCACCACCAGAAGACGGTAGCGGTGCGGCCAGAGCGATGCAAAATGCGCTAAACGATGCGGGTATCGAGTCATCAAGCGTCGGTTATGTCAACGCTCATGGTACTAGTACTCCTGCGGGTGACGTGGCTGAGTCTATTGCTATCGAAACTGTGTTCTCTCCTGTAAAAGACAGCATCTTAGTTAGCTCAACCAAGTCAATGACCGGTCACTTACTTGGTGCCGCTGGCGGAGTTGAAGCTATCTTTACAGTATTAGCGCTACAGCATCAGCATGTACCACCTACGATCAATCTAGACGATATCGAGGACAACTGTAATCTTGATTATGTGGCTAATCAATCGCGCAAAGTTGATAACTTGCAGTATGCAGTATCTAACAGCTTTGGCTTTGGTGGTACCAATGGCTCATTGGTATTTGCTCGCTGGCCTATCAGTCAATAACAGCCACCCAACTACCTCGCAGCGCATGGTAATGAAAGCGTTGTAACGTTGGTGTCAGATTTGCTACGTTTGTCCACTTGCAGCCCCTTATCGTACTTGCGTATGATAAGGGGTAATTTTTGGAACATTTATGGAAGATACCATGTCAAGCTACTCATTTTCCCATCAGTTTTATCAACGCTGGACGTGTGCACCTGAGCCAGTACGCGCAGCGATTACCCAAGAACTAAAAGACATCACTACTCTGCTGCAATCTGACACCTCATTTGAAGACTTCACTTTTAATACCCATGACTTAGATGCGCATGTAGACGAGCTATACGACAACTACAATGCTGAGCAAGCCATTGCTAAAGCAATTACGGACAAACAAGATCTAGAAGACGCGGCCGCTGCAAAACAAAAGCTAGAAGAAGAGCAGAAGAAAAAAGAAGCAGAAGAAGCCACGCGCAAGGCAGAAGCGACTCAAAAAGAACAAGAGAAAAATGAGCAGTCAGCGTTAGAGGCAGACAATGACAAAGAACTGGCTGCTACCGACGTAGCTAAATCAAACACAGATAAAGTCGTGACAGATAGCGCCGTTACTGACGATTTTGTTACTGATAATTCTAGTGCAAAGACTGAAAAAGCGGCATTAGAAGTCGTAAATACTGAAGGCAATACTAGCGATAGTAAAAATGCTGATAACAAAACCATTGGCGAACAGGCACATACGCTT
Source organism: Psychrobacter sp. NPDC078501 (assembly GCF_044900935.1). Classification (NCBI taxonomy): domain Bacteria; kingdom Pseudomonadati; phylum Pseudomonadota; class Gammaproteobacteria; order Moraxellales; family Moraxellaceae; genus Psychrobacter; species Psychrobacter sp. NPDC078501. Next base: position 10,210 of record NZ_JBJDOS010000006.1, read on the forward strand.
AGCGATAACCACATTAAAGATATTAATAATAAAGCCAGTGCAGCGATTAATTTGGCCTTAAAAGACGCTAAGCTAGATGCAACACATCAACAGCTAATCCGCGAGCTAGAAACACAGGTCGATGACTATCTCAGTGAGCAAATGATGCTAATGTCTGAAAATCTAAAGTCTTGGCTACGTGCTGAGGTCACTCAACACTTTAGCGAACAGAATGACTCAACTACTAATAATGAAGCTGTTAAGAAAAGCATCCACTAACAGTAATTATTTTTCAGTGTTGAACCTACAGTTAGAAACAGACACTCAATAGTAAGTATTAAATAACGAACATTAAAAAGCCCCGTAAATAATTTACGGGGCTTTTTAGTACTTTTAGTTAATGTTTTGAGCTTGGTATTAAATGGCTTTGGTACGTTCAGTCAACCATTCAAGCGCTGACCCTTCAACACGATCTTTTAGCTCTGCAAAGACTTGGCTATGATAGCTATTTAACCAATTAATCTCGGTTTGATCCAATAATGATGGCTCAATCAGACGCGTATCAATTGGGCAGTAAGTGATGGTCTCAAAGTTCAAGAAATTACCAAACTCTGTCTCAGTAGGCTTAGCAACTGGCGTATTTACTACCAAGTTCTCGATACGAATACCCCATTTGCCTTCGCGGTACAGACCTGGCTCATTACTAGAAATCATACCGACTTTCATCGCGCGCTCTTTTGGCGTGCTAGCGCTATAGGCAATGACTTGTGGGCCTTCATGTACATTCAAGAAATACCCAACGCCATGACCTGTACCATGACCATAGTCCATCTGTGCTTGCCACAACGGCGCACGGCAAATGGCATCAATCAACGGTGAGGCGATACCATCAGGGAAATGAGCGCGAGCCAGCGCAATGTGGGCTTTTAACACAATCGTAAAGTCGCGTTTATGCTCAGCAGTGACTTGTCCAATACCAACTACGCGGGTGATATCAGTCGTACCATTCTGATATTGTGCGCCTGAGTCAATCAGTAGCAATCCGCCTTCGCCCTCGGCCACATCAAGGTAGCTGAATTTTTCTGGCGTTGCACGGTAATGTGGCAATGCGCCATTTTCGTTAAAGCCTGCGATGGTTGGGAAGCTTGGCGAGACATAATGCGGCTGACGACTGCGCACGTCTATCAACATGCTATCAACATCTAGTTCACTTAAACGCTCGCCGTTTGCTAGACGCTGCTCAAATGTGGCAAAAAACTCAGCCAAAGCAGCACCATCTTGACGCATCGCTTCACGGACATGATCGATATCTGCATCAGATTTTACAGATTTGAGTAATGTGCTAGGTGCCATTTGCTCAATGAAGCCAACATCGTCTGCCATTTTTGAGAGTGTGCCTACTGCGACTTTACTCGGATCTAACAATAATAAATCGTCTGGCGTTAATGCACTTAATGCATCTTGCACAGCAGAATAGTCAGCCAATGCGATACCGCTGTCTTTTAGACTCTGTGCGATATCTTCGCTTACTTTATTAATATCAACAAACAACGTTGCTTTGTCTTCGTCAATCAACATATGTGACAAGAATACCGGATTATAATCAACATCAGCGCCGCGCAAGTTCGTCAACCAAGCGATATCGTCTAGACTTGAGAGTAAATGATGGGTCGCACCTGCTTCTGCCATGCCTTCGCGTACTGCAGTCAGCTTTGAGGTGGCAGACTGAGCAAGGAACTGCTCATCATGAGTATATAATTTGGCCGCTGGTAGTGCTGGGCGATCTGTCCAAATCTCTGTCAGCACATCACGCTCAGTAATCAAAGTAATATCATTGGCATCAAAAGCATTTAACAGGCGATCTTGCTCAGCGATAGATAACACATTGCCATCCACTGCTACGCTATCCCCTTCTTGCAAATGCTCGGCTAGCCAATCGATATGATTTGGCTGACCTGGCGCAAGCTTTTCTAAAGTAATACCTGTGCCTTCTAGCTGGTCGGCAGCATGTACCCAATAACGGCTGTCCGTCCATAGACCTGCAAAATCAGCAGTCACGACCAGCGTACCGACAGAACCGGTAAACCCTGACAGCCATAAGCGTGCTTGCCAGTACTCTGGTAAATATTCAGATAAATGGGGATCAGCAGAGGGTACGATGATTGCGGTGAGATCTTGCGCTGCTAAGGTGCTACGTAAATTAGCAATACGTTCGTGAATGGCTTGTTTATTCATTGAATGTGTCCTTATAGAAATTATAAAAATATAATGAGGGAGCGATTATTTACAATCGTCTTGTTCTAATAGTCATCTTGTTCTAATAGTCGTCTTGTTTGAGTTGTTGATACCGCTTTAGTTTTAATAAGACATTTATTATCGATAGCAATTATTCAAGCAAACAATCTACTTATTTAGCTATCTAACTATGCTTGCTTGGGTAATTACTTCTACCTATTGAGAGTATAAAATTGAATTAATATAGGCTTATAAAACGCTGTACTACTGTTTATCGTGAGCTATCATTAGATGTTTGGTCAGATAGTAAGCTTTCAATAGCTCGTGCCAAATATCTCACCAACTAAAACAATAAAACGTGCTACCAGTAATGGTAACACGTCTCACCATGTGTCACTTGTGCTGTTGTTAATCACAAATGTACATCAGACTATCTTATTGCTTAGCCAGTTGTTTCTCATGCTCGCTTTCTTTAAGCATTTTGTTTATAGGTTTTGCTAGTATCAATAATAGTACAGCGGTAACTACCAAGAAGATGGTCATGGTAGTAAATAGACCTGGTAAGCCTTCGATTTTGTCAGCAGATACATGCCCACCAAAGAAGGCGGCAACCAAGTTACCCATAGCGATAGAAGCAAAGAACAGCCCCATCATTTGGCCTTGCATACCTTCTGGCGCCAGCTTCGTCATTGCAGACAAACCAACTGGGCTTAGTGCTAACTCACCTAGTGTCAATAGTAATAAACTACCAACCAACCATAGTGGTGATGCCAAGCCAGCACCCGGCGCTAAAATACTTTTTGAAGCAAAAATCATTAAGGCGAAACCTGCGGCTGCCAGTAGCATACCGAGTGCAAACTTAGCCATACTGCTCGGCTCAAGTCCTCGGTTACCAAGCTTGACCCAAACAATACTAATGATGGGAGCTAAGATCAGAATAAATAAAGGGTTCAATGACTGAAACCAAATACTCGGTATCTCAAAACCTAAAACATTCAGATCAGTATAACGATCGGCAAATAAGTTAAAAGACGTTGGCTGCTGCTCAAAGCTTGACCAAAATAGCGTCGAGCCAATGATTAAAACAAAGCAAATTAGCAAGCGTAGTTTGTCTGTCTTATCCAATCGTGGTGAGATAAACATAATAGCGAAATACAAGATGACCACCGCAGCAATGATATACGTCATATACTCTGCAACCATCTCAGGATTGAACGATATCATGCCGGTAGACACTAATAGCACTGCGGCTACTAGCAAGGCGACAAAACCACCAACCCAGCGACCGATGTTTTTGTAATGGTCGTTAGATTTTTCCCACTCGGCTGAGATACCTTTAGCACGTGCATAACGCGTTAAGTTCTTTTGCGCGAAAAAACGATAGATCAATAATGAAACCAGCATACCCAGACCACCAACGCCAAAGCCGACATGCCACATGCCTTTTTCTTTGAATACGCCGACGATAAGTGCTGCCAGTAACGCACCGATGTTAATACCCATATAAAACAAGGTAAAACCGCCATCACGGCGAGAATCGCCTTTGGGGTATAAGGCGCCAACCATCACTGAGATACAGGTCTTAAATAACCCTGAACCTAAGACAATACAGATTAAACCAACGAAGAACAGCGTCATGCCAAACATCGCTGAAAGCGCGATACACAAGTGACCAAGGGCAATAATAATACTGCCCCACCATAACGCACGCTCTTGACCTAACCAGTTATCTGCCAGCCAACCACCTGGTACTGCTGCTAAGTATAACGAACCAGCAAAAATACCATAAATAGCAGAAGCGGTGACTTCATCGAAGCCAAAACCGCCACTGCTCACTGTTGCCACCATAAATAGAACTAATAGTGGACGGATACTATAATAGGAGAATCGCTCCCACATTTCGGTAAAAAACAATGAGCGTAAGGGCGCAGGATGTCCCATAAAGCCATTGTCTAGTGCTTCTAGCTCTGCTGCACTAGCCCCCGATTTTGTTTCTGTGCCCATAACTTTATTCCTTTAAAGATCATATTTGTAATGACCAAACCCCTGATTATCCAGATGGACGGTCATATAGGCGGAACATTGTTTCACTTGGCTATAATCAAGTAAAGAAAAAATTGGTCAAAAATTACACAAATACCTATAAAAAAAGCCCGCTCTCAATGGTTGAGAACGGACTCTTTTTATAGGTATCTAAGACAGTAATATTATGCTTATAGCACTGTTGATACAGACTTCATAATGCAGCTCATTTAACAATCGAGTAGCACTATTTTAGCTCATTTACATAGCCATACTACAGTTTATTGTGCTGCGGCCTCATCAGTAGCGGCGCTAGCATTCCCAGCATCTACATCACCATCCGCTTGCTCAGCTGTCAAATCAGCATCGGCAACAGCGGCTTGGCTTACAGTACCAGAGGCCGTTGCTGTACCAGCTTCTGCGGTGACAACTGCACTATCTGCATCTGCATCTGCCGCTGGTGTTACGGTTGCATCTGCTGCAGTATCAGGCGCTGTAGCATCTGACGCTTCTTCTGTTGTCGCAGCTTCTGCATCGGCTGGAGCCGCTTCTTCTTCAGTAGCAGTAGCTTCTGCTTCATCTGCCGCAGCTGATGCTTCAGTTGTCTCAGCAGTGATATGCTCGCCTGCTGGACGCAAAAATGCAGAAACACCAATAAGTAAGACAATACCTAAGAACATGGCAATGCCACCTAAAGCGAATAACAGCTCTTTTTTTGGATTGTTATTAACGATACCTTCTGACATACCTTATCCACCTTGCACAAAATATTTGAAATATTGACCTATTATATCGCAATTTATACTGATTTGTGAAAACCCTTAAGTATTTAAAGGGTTTATTATCCACAATTTAAATATTCGTTTTTGACACTTATGTCAGCCAACTACTTAATCAGTTATCTATTATTCGCTATCAACACGTCTTACTTAACAATACTACTTAACCAAACGTACTGGAGTCTTCGGACGTTTACCTAAATAGCTGAGTATCAGTAACAGTGCCATGATAAACAAAATAGGATATTGACCAAAGCGCATGAATGGCGTGTTGCCAACTCGTGCCTGAATATCACCGCGCAATACAGTACGTTCAAACTGCGGTGCACGCTCTACGATACGACCTTTGTGATCAATGATAGCTGTCACACCTGTATTGGTCGCACGCATAAACCAGCGACCGTTCTCTAATGCGCGCATCTGCACCATTTGTAAATGCTGCAATGGGCCTGCCGACGTACCAAACCAAGCATCGTTTGAGATGGTCAATAAGAAGTCCGTACCAATGGCATTTTTGCGCGTGGTATCTGGATACGCCACTTCGTAACAGATGGCTGCGCCTAAATTATGCCCTCGCACACGTAGCGGTGACTGCTGATCACTGCCGCGACTATAGCTCATAATGTCTTGGCTACCTGCTAGATTAGGCAAAATATCGAGCACACCTTGGAATGGAATATATTCTCCAAATGGCACCAGACGTTGCTTTTTATACAGCCCTTCTGCCTGTGCCCCTAGCGCAACCACACTATTATAAAATGGCGGATATTTATCTGTACTGGCATCAAACGCTGCTTCATCCTTATAAGGAATACCTGTCACCCATGTCGTATCAGTCTCTTTGGCCATCGCGACCATTTCACTGATAAACCCAACAGCTTCTGTCTGAAACATAGGAATCGACGATTCAGGCCACAGCACGATGTCACGTCCCCACTCGTCACGAGTCAACGTTGCATAGATTTTTAACGTTTCAATCTGATACTCGGTGAGCCATTTTAGGTCTTGTGGGATATTACCTTGAATCAAAGATACCGATAGATCAGGAGTGCCTTTTGGTTTGGTCCACTGCGGATTGATCAACCATAGTGCGCTACTAATGATTAGCAATGCTATCGATGGAATCATATATCCACCGCGGCGACGCAATAGCTCAACGATACTGGCAGCCAATAATACCGCCACAAAAGAAACCGCAAAGACACCAGCCACAGGCGCGAGCGACGACAACCAGTACTGCTCAGTAAACGCATAACCAACGAATAGCCAAGGAAAACCAGTAAATAGCCACGTTTTCATCCACTCTTGGAGTATCCACAGAGCGGCAAAAGATAACGGCTGCTTGCCGACCACACGATTAAAGATGAACGCCAAAAAGCCATGGAACAAACCCATGCCCAGACCCATAAGCGCAATCATAATCAGTGCCAGCCATGCGGGCGTATCGCCATAAACGTGTATAGAAGTATATAGCCAAAACGCGCCAACACACCACAGCCCTGTACCGTACGCTTGACCAATCAGAAAGGCGCGGCGACCTGTCATCGCTGGTACCAGTAATGCATATAAAATAGCAGGTGACACCAAGGCAACTGGCCAAATCCCATAAGGCGCGAGCGCGAGTATAAAAGCTGCCCCTGCCAGCCAAGCTATTAGTACCGTCAACCCCATATGTAAACCTTTTGGCTTATCGGGGTTCAGACGTTTTTGCAAATCAACAGTAGACAGACGCATAGCAGTTATCCAAAACCATATTTACTAAAATTTCTCAGCTAAGCGATGAGATAACACTCACGCAAAACCTGACTGCATAATGCTTTATGCAGGGCCACAAATAAAACCCACCCATGATACCAGTCAAAACCTACAAGTGGGTAAATTTGCGTAGCTAAAACCTCATTCTAAAGTTCAAAAGGCAGAAAGCAAAAAACACGATTTTTCATCGTGTTTTCTGTTAATTTGCTAACAAGTTTTATTCATTGACCAACTATCGTGACACTATAAGCAAGCTAATGGCTGCCTATCAATATCTGTTGCTCGGAATTGGTTTTGGTCAGCTCTAGATTTTGGATAAATCGCCCTTCGACATCGGTAATGGTAATTTTCCAATCATCTATCACGACGCTCTCGCCTTCTAGATCACCAACGAAGCCAAGTGCTTGCATGACCAGACCGCCCATCGTATCGACATCGGTGTCGTCAAAACGGCTACCCAGCTCATCATTACAGTCTTCAATCACCGTAGATGCTTGGACACGCCATGTATTTGGTTTTTCTGGATCAGGGACGATGTTATTGATATCGCTGTCTTCATCAAAGTCATCATGCTCATCGACGATGTCGCCAACGATTTCTTCCAACAAGTCTTCCATGGTGACGACACCACCAAAGTTACCAAACTCATCAACGACAATCGCCATATGTACTTGGGTGCGCTGCAATGAGCGTAGCAAGGTATCAGAACGAGCCGTCTCACTGATATATAACGGCTGGCGCACCAAGTCTCTGAGACGCTTACTGTCAATTTTGTCTTCTTGGTTACGAACCATATGTACCAGAATCGGAATCAAGTCTTTTGCCAATAAGATACCGATAACGGCGTCATCATCTTGACTGTCAAAAACAGGATAGCGCGAGTGGGTGGTCTCAAGAATGATGTCCATCACTTCAGCAAGACTGGTGCTCTCGTGCAGACCAATCACTTGCGGACGCGGTGTCATGATTTCGCGGACTTGTGTCGCAGGCAAATCTAGCACGCCTTCTAACATATCGACAGTATCAGGCTCTAAAAACTGGCGCGAGTCTTGTACCAGACGAATCAATTCATCACGGGTTTCGGGGGCGGTCGATAGCCAGCGTTTTAAGCCGCGCATCGACCAACTACTCGGGCTGGGAGTGTCGTCAGACATGGTGGTGTGATTTAACCTCTTTAGTTAATAAAAATTAGAATAGTATTCAATAGAAAAACGAACAATACTCAATAAAAAAACAAGTAGAGCCTAGATGGGGATAAAAGTAGCAAATAAAACGGCTGGTTTGTTATTAATTAATGGATGAATAACAAATTTGCTAGTACAAATTAGCTTCACTTTATCGCAAGGCTCACTGACATTCAACGACAAATTCACTCAAATTGTATTGTCAGCGTGTTATAAACTTTGCTATGGTCAAAGCCTTTATTTATCAAAGCAAACCCTATGTCGCTACGTTCCGTTTTTTCTCGCTTACTCTCGTCGCGTTCACGCAGTCGACTGTCAGACAGTCGTGGCTTAGAGAGCCGTGGTTTAGAGAACCTTGACTTAAAATGCGAAACATTAGAACGTAAACAGCCAAAGCCTACATGGCGCCAGCGTCTTGTGACTTTTTTAATTGCCGTTACGTTATTGTTATCAGCGCTATGGTTATTACTCGCGATTTGGTATCAGTACGGCGTCAGCTCAGTATTGACTTGGCTTGCGACAATAGTGATTGTAGGCATATTAGCTACGCTGCTAAGTACACGTTACTGGGATGCCGTCACAAGAGTATTACATAGTGACTCATTATCTAATAAAAAATCAATTGGTAAAGGCACAGCAACCAAGCTAATTATCGGCGTATATAGCGCTATTTGGCTCATAGGTTTAGGTTGGTTTTTTTCTATCGAACCGAAACAAGATCGAGAATGGATGGCTGAAGTCGACCAGCGAGTCTCCTATGAGCGCGATGCGACCAACCCTGATTTGATTACTTTAACCAATGTTCGTAACTTTGATTGGCAAACTGAGGAAGACGCTACCGAGCACTGGGATACCCGTACGATTGATTTGTCTAAGTTATCCGGCGTTGATGTGACTAACTCTTATTGGATGGGACCGCTGATTGCTCATACCTTGGTTAGCTTTCGATTTGAAGATGATAGGCCACTTGCCTTCTCATTTGAGATTCGTAAAGAAGACGGCGAGTCTTTTTCAGCGTTGGCTGGGTTTTTTCGACGTTATGAGCTGAGCCTGATTGCCGCAGAAGAGCGCGATATTATTTACACCCGCAGCAACGCGCGCGGCGAGCAGGTTTATCTGTTTCCTATTAGCAATTTGCAACAGCATGAAGTGAGGTCACTGTTTGAGTCTTATCTAACGGCGGCTGATGATTTGAACGCTAAACCTGCTTGGTACAATACATTGATTAGCAACTGTACCAATATCATCTTTTATATGGCGCGTATTGTTAGTGGCGATCGTTTGCCATGGGATTATCGGATTTGGGTCTCTGGATGGTTACCTAACTATCTATATGATGTAGGCATGTTGGATGCGGCACCCGAAAAGGACAACCAGCCTTGGTCAATGAACACGTGGTATGAGCGCACTCATATCAACCCAAAAGCAAAAGGCTTTGATAATCAGAACAACCTAAAGTCTAGCGTTAGTAGAGATGAAAACAGCCGTAAATTCTCACAGCAGATTCGTCAAGATATTCCGATACCAGCATTGGCTAACTCGCAAGCCAGTGCGGAAGCAAAAGCCAAGTCTACTGCTCAGGCATCTAACTAACTGTCGACTAAGGATTAACCCAGTTAACCACCCGCGTCTCCATTTCTTCATCAGACATACCGATTTCCGTGACACAGCGACCAGCGACGCCCACGTTGGCAGCTCGCATTTGTTGTTGTGTCACCACAGCATCCCCAGTCAATAATAAATGCCAACTTGGTAAGCCTTGCCCTTTATACAAACGCTTATAGGCGCAGTGCGATGGTAGCCACATCATCTTGGGCAAGTTGTCCATAGTCAGCTGAATACAGTCTGGCACGTGCTCTTGACGCGTTGCATAGTGACTACAATATCCTGTTGTGCAGTCCATCAACTGGCAGGTGACATCGGTATATTCGACCAGCTCTTCATCCACATTGCCGCTTTCATCTTCATCGATATACTTAATCAAGCAGCAACTGCCGCAACCATCGCACAACGCTTCCCACTCGCTATGGTTTAATTCTGTTAACGCAAATCGCGACCAGAACTGCGGGCGTAGTGGTTCAGACTTAGAATTAACAAAATCGACAACGGTACTATCAGGGAACAAACTCACCGATTGCGCAGGCTTGGCCGCCGCATCGAGACCTGAGTTCAAGTCAGATTGGTCATTATTTTTGTTTAACAAATTTATAGTCATAAAGTCGCAGTAGCATTTTGATAAAGAGCGTTACAGTATTATAGCTGTTTTTGCTAGACATGGGCGTTAAGGTAGTACGAGTTAGAAAAACGAACGATCACAATGACGAATAATTAAAACTCACAACATAAAAAGGACAATAATATGTCAATTAAGACGTTTGAATTAATCAGTACTACCGAAAACGGTGTAGAACTTATCAGTTATGTAGCACTACCAGAAAACGCTTCAGATGAAAATCCAGCAGCAGGTATCTTGGTTGCACCAGAATGGTGGGGCGTGGTCGATCATCCAAAATCAGTGGTTGAGCGTTTGGCAGAGGCAGGTTATGCAGCAGTCGCTATGGACGTTTACGGTGAGGGCAAATTAACTACTGATGCAGCGCAGGCAAACATGTGGATGGAGCAAGTACTGGCCGATCAAGATATGCTAATGGCACGCTGCCGCTTAATTCTTAATGATTTCAGCGATCAGTTATCAGTCGATGGTGATAACCTAGGCGCAATCGGTTACTGCTTCGGTGGTAAAGTTGTACTAGATATGGCTCGCGAAGGCATGCCGCTAAAAGCGGTTGCTACTTTCCATGGTAACCCAACGCCAAAACAACCAGCTGACAAAAACTTTGCGGCAAAAGTGTTGGTTGCTCATGGCCGTGATGACTCAATGGTATCAATGGATGCTATCGAAGGTCTAAAATCTGAGCTAGACGCTGCTGATGTTGACTACACTATCGACGTCTATGACAACGCTAAGCATGGCTTTACCAATCCGCACGCCGATGAGCGTGCCGCCAAAAATGAAGTAGATCTTGGCTACAATGAAGCCGCTGCTAAACAAAGCTGGGAAAACATGCTTGAGTTTATGAAAGCCAATTTAGCATAAGAAACGATTTGGTATAAAGATCATTAAAAAGGGTAGCTTAATCATTAAGCTGCCCTTTTATTTTGAGTGTCATTATAGCATTTGTCTTTTAGCCCAGTAATCAGAGTAGTCTTGTGCTTCTTATTAAATCACGTCATTATCACTTTACTATAAACTGGATTGAGTGACGAAGATGTTGTATCTAATGGTGACCCAGTTGGGCTGGCTGGCTTTTACGATTTTATTGATCGTAGTGGTCGCGTTATATACTAGGATAGCTCGAAAAATCGAGCATTTACGCCGTGATGTGATGACGCTGCAAGCTGAGCTTGAGCAGCAAAGACATCGTAGTATGACGCCTCCATCTGTACCTTTCGTCAATAAAAATGATTATGCACGCAACACTGCTACTGACGATCATGATCTTAAAGACAATGTTTCTAAAGACAGTGATGCTAAAGAAATAGCTTTTGACTCACAACCATTCTCTCCAGATAATCGGCTGCCTGTATCACCACCACCGCTTCCTACCGTTGCTTCAAACTCAACCATACATGCAGCATCAAACATCTATGACGATAAATATATAGACAATAATGCCTCGATAAATACGCAAAACACAGTGCCTACCGCACCGATTGAGCCTGATGAACGCTCATTGCCTATTGTGACCTCGCTGATTCATTCAATCAAAAACTGGTTTTTCGGTGGCAATTTGGTTGTGCGAGTCGGCGTACTGGTACTATTAGTAGGTGTGGTGCTCTTGCTTCGCTTATTAAGCGAATATATCGAGATTTCGATTGCCACAAAGCTGATAGCAGTCGGTGTTACAGGGTTAGCATTGGCAGCGCTTGGATTAAAGCTGACCGCAAAACGCTTCTCATATGGGATTACGCTACAGGGCGCAGGCTTAGCAATTGCCTATCTAAGCACCTTTTTTGCTTACAGTGTTTATGAAATCATTCCTAGTATCCCAAGCTTTATCGGGCTTGGGTTATTGTCTGCCATTACCATTGCCCTCGCCGTACGTCAAAACGCATTTCCATTAGCATTATTGGCATTATCGGGTGGATTTTTTGCACCGATTTTGACCAGTGAAGATATTGGCAGCTTGGTTACCTTATTCAGCTATTATCTACTGCTAAATGTCACGATTGCTGTTATTGCTCACTATCGACCGTGGAAAATATTAAATCTATTCGGTGTGACTGTGACATTTGGCTTAGCATACTATTGGGGTATTAGCGAAAACCTGAGCGCCGTCATTGAGACGCAGCGCTGGGCATTGGTAGCGTTAGTAACCTTACACTGGCTGCTTTACTTATTTGTCGTCATTCGTTATGCGCAGCAAATCATTACCTATAACGCGCTAAACGAAAAAGACCTCAGTCATGCTGATAATGTAGATAATACAAAACACTTGGACAAAGCCCATGTAGGCAGCTCCTATGTATTCCCCATTGATACGGGTTTACTGTTTTCAGTACCGCTACTGGCCTTTGGCTTATTTTCTGCCTTACTAAACGACATCTCTAATGCCCTCACGATTACCAGTGCCATTTTGGCTATGGTTTATCTTGGGATGGGCTGGTTGTTCATCCAGCGCAGTAGACGCTATGCTTTAATCACCGAAGGGATGCTGGCATTAGGATTAGGATTTTTTGCGCTCGTTATTCCGTTGGCGCTAGATGCTGAATGGATTGCTTTTGGCTGGTCAGTACAAGGATTGGCGCTAGTATGGTTTGGACGACGCTCACTACGCTCATGGTCGGTATTACTCGGCTTACTATTGCAGCTCGTCAGTATTGGGATGCTAGTGACGACAGCGATATTCTCTATCGAAGACTATCCCGTTTTAGCCTTTAGTATTTCAGCAATCGCTTATCTGGCTACCGTCTTTATCTTACGCGCTAGCAACTCCCCTGCCGCCCTGATTAATAGCTTAGATAGTAGTAATAACCTTAGTAGCCTTAACAATAAAGGTCCTACAAAATCCTCGGTCATACAATCTCAATCCTCAGTCATACAATCACAAACATTGGACGGTACATCAGATGTATTGACCAGCTATGCGCGTGCGCTGGGTGTCAGTACTCAAGCTGCACAGCAATGGCTGACCTCAATCAATAGTCAGAGCCGAGTATTCAAATTCGTTTGGCATAGCCCTAGATTAGTCAAATTTTTAACATTGACCGCGATGGCTTGGATGCTAAAAGTACTAATGCTTGATTTGCATCATTGGTTTGATATCTGGCAATCAAGTACCACGGTAATTGCACTGGCAGCACTCATCAGCCTGATCGCTTATTGGGTCATCAATCGCTATCGTCCGTGGGCGGAAATTAGACAGCTTAGTCATGGATTACTAGCCCTGTTCTACTTCATGCTAGTACTACAACTGCCGCAAAAGTTTGAGCGCAATCTAACATGGGCAACAGCGGAATGGTTGGTGTTTGTAGGCTTAATAATCGGTTGGCTGGTTATGGGTCAGCTATGGCTAAAAACGTGGTCTGATACATTGTCCGATAACAACAATACCTCACGCTATACTGCTGCAAGTTGGCTAGGTACAGGCATCTTACTCATTGCTGCCGCTGCGCATTATGGCTTACCAAACTCTGGTGGCGTAATGGCTTTCTTGTTTCCAGCAGTACTCATATTATTTGGGTTATGGTTCAATCATCGTTATCTTAGTCAAAATGAAGAAAATACCTCAACCAATAAAACTGTAGGACAAGGACTGCTGTACTGGTTTGATTGGCAGCAGGCACTATTAGGATGCGCTGCCATCTTTGCTCCCATTGCTTTACTGTGGGTTGTTCTGACCAATTGGTCTTATGACGGTGTGATTTGGGGAATGTCTTATTTTCCATTGTTCAACCTATATGACATCACATCATGGTTGACACTATCGGTTGGTTTTAGTCTGTATTACATCAGCCAACGCCGCCACAATGAAACCATTACTGAGCCAAGTGCAGCTGCCAAATCTAAGCGCGTATTCACCGCTGAGAATTTGCTAATTATATTGGGACTGATCAGCTTTTGGTTAATCTCCAGCATGTTGGTCAGAACGCTACACGCCTTTATTGGCACGCCACTTTGGAATGACTATCAAGGCGGCGCATGGCAGAGTGAGCAAGTACAAACAGGATTGACGATTTTATGGACACTCTTGGCATTGGTTGCCACCATCATGGCAAGTCGCTACTGGCAACGCGCGCTTTGGTTTATGGGTATGGGGTTGTTAGGTATCGTCGTACTCAAGCTAGTCTTGGTCGATTTGTCACAGACCGAGGCAATTTGGCGAGTGATATCCTTCCTTGGCGCAGGCAGCTTAATACTATTAATTGGTTACCTTGCCCCATTACCACCCGCGCACGAGGGAAAAGAAAACCAAAATTAGGCGTAATGACAAATCTGGTTAAGTGAAATTGTGCCGTGAGCAAGGTGGTTCTGTAGTAAACTGGACACCATTAGAAAGTAAACGTTGATTGTTTTACTTTTAGCATTTTTTATAAAAGGTTATGAAAGCAGATGGATAAGAGAGCAAGTATTCAGTGGTTCCCTGGGCATATGAACAAAGCCCGTAACGAAATCAAAGAAGTCATGCCGCAGATGGATTTGGTCATCGAGGTCATCGATGCGCGTATTCCATATAGTAGTGAAAACCCAATGGTTGCAGCACTACGCGGCGAAAAACCTGTTATCAAAATCCTAAACAAAGCTGACCTTGCCGATCCTGAGTTGACTCAAGCATGGATGGATTATCTTGAGCAGCAAGATGGGGTCAAAGCCATTGCTTGCGATACTGAAAAAGCCAATGATGTAAAACGTATCATCGCCATCTGTAAGCATCTTGTACCTAATAAAGTCGGGACTGGTCGTCAAATCAAAGCGATGATTATGGGTATCCCAAACGTTGGCAAATCAACGCTGATCAATACGCTAGCAGGACGCGCTGTGGCAAAAACAGGCGACGAGCCAGCCGTGACCAAGTCGCAGCAGCTGATTAAGCTTGACGATGACATCATGCTCTATGACACACCTGGTATGCTATGGCCAAAAGTCGAAAACGAAAACTCAGGCTATCGTTTAGCAGCGACAGGCGGTATTCGTGATACGGCTTTTGACTTCGCTGATGTGGCAAGCTATACCGCTGAGTACCTAATGCAAGCCTATCCTGAGCTGCTAAAAACCCGCTATAAAATTGAAGAGCTGCCAAAGACTGATTGGGAGTTTTTTGAAGTGGCTGGACGTAATCGCGGCTGTGTACGCGCGGGCAACCAAGTCGATACTTATCGTATGTCTGAGATTCTCATTAACGAATTGCGTAGCGCGAAGATTGGTCGCATCACGCTAGAAACACCAGCAATGACTGAAGCTGAAGAAATCGTCGTCGCTGAACAACGACTCGCTGCTGAAGAGAAGAAAAAAGCGAAAGAGGAAGAAAAGCGCTTACGTCGTCTAAAAACGCGGAAGAATCGGAAGTAGCATTTATTTAAAAAATCATTGCTCAAAAAGCTACTACCTATATAAAAGCCCTTATGGGCTTTTTTTATGTCTGTATTATCTGTATAACATCAGTATCGTATATCAGAATTATAAATATAGAGAGTGCTTAATGACAGATTACAGCGTAATGAAAGAGTTAACTTTTTCTAGCAGAGATGAGTTCACACGTAAGCCTATCGCTGAAAAAATCATTAAACTCTTGGACTCAGATATTGATGTCTCACCACTTATCATCGACGGTAAATGGGGTACAGGTAAAACCGAGTTTTGCTTCAAACTTAAAAATTTGATTGAAGCGAACAATACGAATAATTATAAAGTTGGTTACGTTAATGCCTTTCAAGCTGACCATGCAAATGAGCCACTGTTAACGCTGATTGCAGAAGTGGCTGGATTCTATGATAAGAACGACGATAGGCGAAAAAGCTTTATCAAAAACGCAATTCCCTATTTGCGTTTAGTCTCAGGTATAGGTATCAAGGCAATAGCGAGCTTGGCATTTGGCAAATATGCAGCAGATATTCCTGACGACTTTCAAGAGGGTATGGAAGCTATAGAAGATGGTTCAGACTCATTTATTGACCAATCTCTTGAGTCAATGATTAAAGATCAAGTAGAAGCTGAAAAGAACTTATCAACTCTTAGAGAAGCCTTAAAAAATATAGCAGCTATTAATCCAGTTATCCTTCTAATTGATGAACTTGACCGCTGTCGTCCAGATTTTGCAGTAATGATGTTAGAGACGATCAAGCATGTGTTTGATGTAGATAATGTACAAATTATATTAATTACCAATGCTGAGCAGCTTAAAGCCACTATAAAACATAGCTATGGTAGCGAGACTGACTCACACAGCTATTTATATAAATTTTTTAAATATCAAATTAACCTGCCAACGACCATCAAAGATGTTGAAGGCAGGTCTATTGAAAATAACGTCACTTATTTCAAAGCGACAGTTCAAGCTAGCAGGGTAATTCCTCAAGACTTTAAAGACAACGAATTTATCTATGAGATTCCAACATTTCTTGATGTTGGTACGCTGTCTCTACGAAATATTGAGCAAATCGTCCGCTGTATAGAGACTCTAGTAGTATTTGAAAATATTGAGCGGAGTAAATCATTGACTATTGAACAGATTTTAATGGTCTTTCTATCATTTGTTTATATGATGGATAGAGATTTACTAAATCAAATCATAACAAGACATATAAATCCGACTAAATTTTCAAATTTTATCAGAGGCACTAGGTTAGATATGAGGCAACCGTATTCTAGGTCTGACATCCTTAATGATTTGTCCGTCAAAAATCTTTTCTCGATTGCATTTGATAAGTATTTTGTAAATTCTTTTCTAGACCTACCAAGTAGTACTATTGAACAACAAGAAGTGCAAAGGCATATCAAGATTAGTTTAGGCAAATATGATTATATCAGCGATATACATAATGATGAATACATTAAGCAGATAATCAATAACCTCCTACTATTCGACATCGTTAAGTAGTTATTTTTATTATATTATTTCATAGAAACACGTCAAAACTGGGTCGTAGCAAATACGTATATCAGGTATAATTGTTTACCTTCAAAAAATCAAATATAAGAGCCTATGACCCAGCTAACTGCCAACTCTATACCTTCTGATACCGATTTTAGCCATTCTCCAACATCCCTAAACTCCTTCGCCCCACGCCTACTCGATTGGTTTGCCGAAAATGGTCGCCATGATTTGCCGTGGCAGCAGCACCAAACTGATACGCCCAATCCCTATATCGTTTGGCTATCTGAAGTCATGCTCCAGCAGACGCAAGTGACTACCGTACTGCCATACTTTGCGCGCTTTATGGCATCGTTTCCGACTGTGCAGGATTTAGCCGCAGCAGAATGGGATACCGTAGCAGAGCATTGGGCAGGGCTTGGCTACTATGCGCGCGCGCGTAATTTGCATAAAGGAGCTAAGCAGTTGGTTGAGGTAATCGATGAGACAGGCGAGTTTCCGCAGACACTAGCAGGATGGGAAGCGATTTCTGGCGTTGGGCCATCGACCGCTGGCGCGATTATGGCGATGGGATTACATCATTATGGCGTCATTTGCGATGGTAACGTCAAACGAGTGCTGACACGTTGGGCCGCTATCGACGGCGATATCACTAAATCTGCTACCACCAAAGATTTATGGGTATTGGCAGAGCGACTGACACCGACAGAAAACTCAGGACTATTTGCGCAAGCTATGATGGATATGGGCGCGACGTTATGTACCCGTAGCAAGCCTTCGTGTCTATTATGTCCATTAAAAGAAGACTGCCTAGCCCATGCGCAAGGACGCGAAACTGACTATCCCGTCAAAGCAAAAAAGCAGCCCAAACCCAGTAAGTTTAGTAATGCCTTATTGATTACAGACACGAATGGCAACATTCTATGGCTACAGCGCCCTGACGACGGTATCTGGGGCGGATTATGGAGTTTGCCATTACAGTTCGTGGAAAAAGTTGACGGTAAAACTAATAACAAGGCTACCGTTAAAAAGACACTAGCTAACGATGACAAACTATCGAATATGCCAAATGACGTACGTAGTAATGAAAAAGTATACGAAGCAGAATTTACCACTGCTGAGCAAATCATTAATGAGTGGCTCATAAAAAATGAACTGGTGGCAAAATCAGTTAGCAATACCTTGCTCGATGATGCTCCTATCAAGCATTCGCTGACGCACTTTCACTGGTATTTGACCCCGCGTAAATTGACGATTGACGCGACGCAGGTAACTGAGCTAAATCAAAAATTAGCAGCGGCTGAAATTGAATTTAAGTGGCTAACCGAACAAAAAGCGCAAGACAGCCTAGGACTGCCTCGCGCGATGGTTAAAATCTTAGAATAAAAATTGGAATAAAAAAAGCGACTCACTATTAATAACGAGTCGCTTTTTTATGATGATAATATAAAGATAACTAAGCCTACAGTACTCTAAGACTTTGGCACACGTAAACGCATGAGTCCTTCTTGTTGCACGGTAGCGACCAGTTTGCCATCTTGCCAAAACTGACCATGATTCAAGCCTTTCGCATTAGACGTGGTATCGCTCCACATGTCGTACAGCATCCATTTATTCAAATCAAAATCACGATGGAAATGCATTGAGTGATCGATACTAGCAGCCTGTAGACCACTGGTCATAAAACTCACACCATGTGACATTAGCCCTGTGCCAACCAAATAAAAGTCCGACGAGAATGCCAAGAGTGCTTGCTGAATAGCCACTGGCTGATTGCCCAATTCACGAATACGTAGCCAGTTTGCTTGCTTGGGTTTCATAGGTTCTGGGCTAATCGGATTACGCGGCTTAACTGGCTTAATCTCGACATGACGGCGGCGCATAAATCTTGCTTTTAGCGCTTCTGGCACTTTTCCGACATTTTCTTCTTTTAGATCTTGCTCTGTCAGCAAGTCTTCTGGCGGTGGATAGACAGGCATATCTTCTTGATACTCAAGCCCATCTTCCATCGGTGAAAACGAAGCAATCATTGAAAATATTACTTGCTCAACAGGCGGCTTACCGCGTACTTCTTTGTACTGAATAGCCGTGACTTCACGTGCAGACAAGCTACGACCATCACGCAATCGACGGACTTGGTATATCACTGGTTGGTTGATATCGCCACCACGCAAAAAATACCCATGCAGTGAGTGACAAGGTTTGTCTTTATCTAATGTATGCGCCGCTGCCATAATCGCTTGAGCGAGCACTTGCCCACCAAATATACGACTGCCCACATAGTCATGGCTTTTACCCTCAAACACATCAGGGGTAACTTCAATAAGCGCGATAGTAGCCAGCAGCTCATCAATCAGTTGTAGATTATCGGACATGACGATATGTTTCCTTATTTTTATCAAAAACGCTCAGCATCTGATGATATTGATGCCATATAGCCATCATATTTGAATGTAAAATAATGCGAGATCACTTGTTAAGATCTGTCGAAGGAGACCTTAAAATAAACATACAGACATCGTTAGCGATGTTATCACCGAATATTTATTTTCTATAGAAAAGGTAAACATCTTACCCAATATTGGTGGCTTTGACTAGTTACTGTCGGCTTACTCATAAGTATTGCTTGTCTGTTTTTGCCAGACACATCGCAACTAAAGAGCAAAGCAAGCAATCTCAACCATAAAAAAACGAGATGTATAATAACACCTCGTTTTTGACAAATACGTCGATATTTATGGCTTAACTGCTACGAGTACGCGGATAGAATCCGGCACTAATGACAAGTTACCAAGTGCTTGCTCACCTTGAGCTTTAAGCTGCTCTAAACGCTCAATCTCTTCAGGACGTACGTTTGGATTGATCGTCTGTAGATGTTTTAGACGCTTGATTTCGCGTGACCACTGCTGACTAAAGCGGCTACTGGCTTGCTCACCAATCTCAGCAATCTGCTGGCGAGCAATATCTTCAGCTTCGTAATAACGCTGCTCAATCACATCGCCGCGTACTTTAATGACTTGGCGAGCACGGTTTTTGTCTAATCGCTCAACGTGCGGCATAATCATCTCAGCGCTGATACGAGCCGATAAATCACTGCCCTGCTCACTGATAAAGACACGGATATTTTGCGTAGACAAAGTCGCTGGCAGATTGAGCACTTTTGGCGCGATTGCTTCAACACGGAAGTTTACCTCTAGCAGTACCATACCTTGCGGAACAGCGGCACTTTTTAGCATAGCAACTGTCGTATTACCAAAGGTGCTAGTGCTCGCTAGCTCATAAATCGCACGCATCAATGGATGCTCGTGAGTGATAAATTCGATGTCTTCACGTTGGAGCGCTTGCTCACGCTCAAAGGTCAACGTCATACCGTCTTCATCACCAAGTGGCAAACCATCAATATAGTCACTGATCTCGGTGCTATCGATAGGCGCGATAACCCACGAGCCATCACGCTGGATATTGTGATCGATATTGGCAGATGCAAAGAAACGCTCGATAAAGTGCGGCAGCAAATTATTACCATCGAAGTCACGCATAGCATCAGCGATACGACCTGCGACACGCGGACGGCATGAGTTGTACTCTAGCAGACGGTCACGACCAGCTTGTAGCTGTGCTTCTAGTCCCAAACGTGTCTGTAGCGCCTCGTCAATGATGTCTTGCAAGATGACATTATTTTCAGCGGTATCAGCACCCTCAAGCATTGGTTTTAGCTCTTGGATATATTGCTCTTGCACGCTTTGTGCGGTTGGCGATATCTGATTGAACATGTTCAGCGCATCGTTGTACCACTGATACAGACGCTCTTGCGCTGTACCCTGTACATAAGGTACATGTAGCATGATTTGCTGCGTCTGACCGATACGATCTAGACGGCCGATACGCTGCTCTAACGTATCTGGGTTAGCAGGCAAATCCCATAGTATTAATTGGCTTGCAAACTGGAAGTTACGACCTTCTGAACCAATTTCTGAACATAGTAGTATCTGCGCGCCTTCACTATCAGCAAAGAATGCGGCCGCTTGGTCACGCTCAAGCAAAGTCATCTGCTCAGTAAAGATAGCTGTTTTGATACCTGCATGCAGACGCAATACCGCTTCTAAACTCTCTACCGTCGCACCACTACGAGCGATTAATAGGACTTTTTGATGCTTAAGCTCACCGCGTAAGATATCAATCAACCAAGAAACACGTGGATCATCTTCTAGCCAGCCACCGTCTGGTTGGTTTTCTTCGCCCCATAGCTGCTCACGCAACTTACCATTGGTTTGATAGCTGTCTTTCCATGCTTCAGGTAATGGCAGTGGATATGGTTGGCTACTACGGCCATAAAAACCTTTCACACTCTCACGAGTATTGCGGAACAAAATACGACCTGTACCATGACGATCTAATAGCTCGTTTAGCGCATGTGTACGCAGTTTTTCATCTTCATTGATTGAAGATAGTTCTTCAATACTAATGTCTAGTAAGCTACTTAAAGCAGCAATTTGACCTTCATTTAATGGCTTTTCTTCTATCAAGACACCAGCAACTGCTGCTGTCTCTGCAAAAGCTTCTTGCCCATCGATAAACTCATCCAAATCATCAAAGCGATCTGGATCAAGCAAACGCAGACGGGCAAAGTGACTCTGCGCACCAAGCTGCTCCGGCGTTGCTGTCAATAGCATCACGCCTGGCGTTTCTTCGGCGAAATCCGCAATCAAGTCATACTTATCATTGCCGCCCTGTGCTTCATCCCAATGCAGATGATGCGCTTCATCAACGACCAATAAATCAAACCCTGCATCCATCGCTTGGTCATATAAGTCTGGGTGATCGAGCAATAGATCCATACCACCGATGATACATTGCTCAGTGGCAAAGACGTTTTGTTCAGGATCGTGTTCTTTAATAGCCGCAGTACGCACTAGATCAAACAATGCGAAATTTAGATTAAAGCGACGACGCAGCTCAATCATCCATTGATACTGCAAACTATCGGGCACTAAAATCAATACACGCTCAGCTTTGCCTGTTAGCAACTGCTGATGAATAATCATGCCCGCTTCGATGGTTTTACCAAGGCCAACTTCATCAGCCAATAGTACACGCGGCGCGATACGCTTGCCAACTTCATGTGCGATATATAGCTGATGCTCGATGATATCGACACGTGCACCCATTAGACCTTTTAATGGATGACCTGCTAGCGCTGACTGCATGCGCAGGATATCTTGACGCAGCTCATACCAGTCACCGCGCTCAATACGGCCAGCAAGCAAACGCTCAAGTGGCTTGGCCAACGTAATATTGGCAGCAAGGCGGGTTTCCATGATGCCGCGCTCGTGCTCATCGACGCCATATTTAAGTACGCCCATCACTTCATCAACGGCATTGACCGTATAGCTTTTGCCATCTTGATCGTAGATGCTATCGCCCACTTTAAACACCACGCGCGATAATGGCGCAGAGTTTTTTGCGTAGACGCGTGTCTCTTCACTTTGCGGAAATAAAATATGCACACATCGGTCGTCAACATCGATGACCACACCTAAGCCAAGCTCAGACTCCGTATCAGATAAATAACGTTGACCAACGGCGAATTCAGTACTGTGCAATGAAGCAATAGAGATAGTCATAAGGCGATGTCTTTTGTACTCAGATAATGAAATTTAGATAGCAATGGTAGATTGTGATAGCGGTAAGATTACAAAGAACATAAATCGTCAATAGACGCGAAATAAATGTCGTAATCTTAGTAGAGCCAGCAGCTCAGTCACACCATTATATAACGTTAGCGGGTAGATGAGTGCGTTAAGTTGAATTTTCAAGAGGCAGCTTACGATAGCTATGATTTTATAAGTTATTTATCGATACTATGTCAGACGAATACGTGATTGTTAAATAATGCAGATTATCCTATTTTATCAGTAGCTTATATCTATTCGATCGATATTTGGCTAATTCGTTTTTGACTAAAAATACCAACGTGCTACATTAAGCCGATAAGGATTCATGCGATAGCCGTTTATTCGCTAATTATCTATAAGACAACAATAAGTAAGGACTAGCCATGCAAGCCGTTTTTTTAGATAAAGGTACGTTTTCTGAAGGTATTGACCTTCCCGCGCCAATGGGTGTGAGCGATTACATCACTTATAACGACACGCCAAAAGACACGGCTGTCCTCATTGAGCGTTGCAAAGATGCTGACATTATTATCACTAATAAAGTACAAATTGGCGCTGAGGTGATAGAGCAACTACCGAAACTTAAGCTGATCCAACTGACTGCTACTGGTATGAATAACGTCGATCAAGCCGCTTGCGATAAGCACGGTGTTACGCTTTTTAATGTCGCTGGTTATGCGGTGAAAAGCGTGCCCGAGCATACCTTTATGCTTATGTTAAATGCAATGCGTGCTGGTATTCATTATCATCAGAAAGTCGCTGATGGCACATGGCTGGCAAACGGTAATTTTTGCCTGCTGGATATTCCGCTGATTGATTTGGAAGATAAGACGTTAGGTATTATTGGTATTGGCACCATCGGCAAGCGCGTAACCGAAATCGCTCGTGCCTTTGGTATGACCGTACTGTGGGCGGAGCACCAAGGACGTGAACCACGCAGCGACGACTATACTGCGTTTGATGAAGTGCTAGCGCGGGCAGATGTAGTCAGTCTGCACTGTCCATTGAATGAACAAACTGAGCATCTTATTAATAAAGATACTCTGGCGAAAATGGTTAAACAGCCGCTCATCGTTAACGTCGCACGTGGCGGCATCGTTGATAGCCAGGCATTAACTGACGCAATCAATAGTGAGCAAATCATCGGTTATGCTAGCGATGTGTTTGAACAAGAACCGATCGCTGATAATGACCCTTTGCTCAGTATCAGCGACCATCCGCGTGTTATTTTTAGTCCGCACAATGCATGGGGCAGCAAAAGCGCCCAAGAGACCTTGTGGCAGATGTTAAGCAAGCAAGTGGCCGATTTCATCAACAACCATCATCAATAACTACCAAGATACTAACGACTAAACCGTAACCAGTCGTCTTTTATCTTACGATACTTAAGCATAATTCGATCGCTTAGATAGTTGTTGGTCACGAACCAAGGATAGCGATCGCCTTGCTTAGGTAGCTCGTCTTTACCGCGTCTGACATAACCAGACGATAGCGAACCCATCACGGTATCTGCTTGAGCATAGGCTGTCATATCTGCAGTCTGTGCTTGTGGTAATGCGACTTGATAGCGATTTTTATGCATATACCCCAGTAGCCTCACTACATACTGACAAGCCAAATCGATTTTTAGTGTCCATGAGGCATTGGTATAGCCAAAGAGTGCCGCCATATTAGGTATGCCTTCTATCATGACTGCTTTGTAGGTCATACGCGTGCCAATATCGACAGATTGACCGTCGATATATACCGCTGCCCCGCCCAGCATCTGTAGCTTTAAGCCAGTCGCAGTAACGATGATATCAGCGTCGAGATGCTGGCCAGATTGCAGCATAACCCCTGTTGCAGTAAAGCGACTAATTTGATCAGTCACCACTGTTGCGCGTTTGTCCTGCAAGGCTTTAAATAAATCACCATCAGGCACCGCACATACTCGTTGATCCCATGGATTATAGTCAGGCATAAAATACTTGCTATCAACGCCGCTACCTTTCAGCTCTTTTTTCACCCCACTTCTTAAGACTGCCTTCATTACCTTGGGTGCATGAGTCGCAACTTTGTACAGGCCTTGCTGTCTCAACACATTGCGCGCGCGTAGTACCGTATAGGCTTGCTCTTTTGATAAAGGAGAAAACTTGCCTGATAGCCAGTCGATAGCATGATCATCGCCCGGTACGCTTGCCACATAGGTCGGCGTACGCTGTAGCATCGTGACATGACGCGCACACTGATTACTGTCTTTATCTACTAGCGCAGGTAGCAACGTCATCGCCGTGGCACCACTACCAATAACGACAACTTTTTTATCATCATAGTCTAGATTATTCCAATGCTGTGGATGAATGATTTGACCGTGGAAATTCTCTTCTCCATCAAAATGAGGGCGATAGCCTTGCTCATAATCATAATAACCAGTGGCACCTACGATAAACTTGGCAGTCTTAACAAACATCTCACCGCTTGCATGGTTTTTAATAGTTGCTGACCACTGTTGATCCTCACTAGACCATGATATCTGCTGAACTTCATGCTGATAGTGGATATGTTCGGTCACCCCAAACTCGTTTGCCGTATCGGCAATATAGCGCTTGATATCATCGCCTGCTGCAAGCATTCTATAATCAAGCCACGGCTTAAAGTTATAACCAAAGGTCAGGGCGTCAGAGTCAGAGCGAATCCCCGGATAGGTAAATAAATCCCATGTTCCACCCAAATCAGCACGCTTTTCTAAGATAGCAAAGCGCTGTGGAGATTTTTGCTTATTAGTCGGTTTTGCCTGCTTTTTCTTTTTGGGAGCTTTATGACCGAATAGGCCTTTATGCTGCTGTTGCTGTAAACGGCAAGCCATGCCAATACCTGCGATACCCGCACCGATGATCAATACTTCATAGTCGGCTACCTTATCCGTCTTTGACTTTTTACCTTTAAGGCGGTTTTTAATGACCTGTTTGGTCGTGGTGATATCAAGCATACTTTCATCCTTGTATTTGCATGACTGGCATTTTATAGCTGGCTTTAGAGCCGTTTATCGCATCTATTAACAGCACACGGCAAAATCTCACTCTTAAAATGGGCAGGGACTCTCCCAGTCCATCCAAGCACCCAGTACCGGATGCTTTAAACGCAATTGCTGTGCATGTAAGTTGAGCCTTGGCGCTATCTCTAGTGCGGCACCTTCAGCATAAATCGGATCGCCAATCATCACATGATCGACGTGCACCATATGTACGCGTAGCTGATGACTGCGGCCTGTGACTGGCTTTAGCATGACCCTAGTAACTACCTCGCCATTACAGGTTTCGTGAGCCACAACTTCATATAACGTCAGTGCATGCTTCGACCAGTCGTGATCGACGATATGGCGCGGTTTGGTACTTGGCTCATAGCGTACTGGCACTGATATCTCACCAGTTGCGCCGACTTGCTCCCACTCACCAAAGACACGTGCTTGGTATTTCTTTTGCGGTAAACGTTCGATGAATTGCTTACTGATATTGGTTTGCGCTGCTGCATTTTTTGCAAAAATAAGCAGTCCCGAGGTGTCCATATCTAAGCGGTGAATCAACTTGACGGCTGGATTGGCACGCTCAAGACGAGCAAGCAGACTGACTTTGAGTGTTTTACCATCGACGCTTAATAGGCCTGCAGGTTTATCAACCACCCAAATATCATCGTCTTCGTAAACCGTAATTTCTTGCGCAAAATTTTTAAAAAATTCAAGCGGATAAGCGCTTTCTTGGGTATTGAGGGCATTAACTTCTTCATCGGTAAAAGGCATAAATTTAACTACTTATGTAAATTGGTTTTAAGATAAGGATTTTTGGTGGCTAATCTTTTAGACATGATAGCCATTTTGGAAACGACAGTTATTTGGATAAAAGGGCAAAACTTTGACTGATTTTCAAATTTATTAATATCGCTAGTTGCTAATCAATAACTACTAATCAATAACTACTATATAAACGAGGTAAACATAAAACTTCTATCGCACTGAGATACATACTTTGATAAGGATAATCGTATTAAATAACAGATTAGACACTCTTGTGCTGCACCGTTTCGATTTATTGTGCTAATACTAGTTGTTAAACAATTTAACCAGCCTGTATCTGTCAAATTAGGGCAAACATGTTAATATAATGGCACATTTTCACCCCTTCTAAACAATTCTTTGACCACCAACTGATTTATTATTAAACCAATATATAGGTTGATGAGTGGTGATAGAAGTAATAAAACAAGAGAGATAAAATTATGTCAGACCTTATTGTACATACTACCGACACAGACTTTGATCAAGACGTTCTACAATCAGACGTACCTGTACTAGTAGACTTCTGGGCGCCATGGTGTGGTCCTTGTAAAGCCATTGCTCCTATTTTAGAAGATCTAGCGACTGAGTACCAAGGTAAAGTTAAAATCGTCAAAGTAGACGTAGACAACAACCCACAAGCGGCCAGCCGTTTTGGTATTCGTAACATCCCAACGCTATTTGTATTCAAAGATGGCGAAAAAGTTGACTCAGTAATGGGCCTACAGCCAAAAGCTGAATTGGCTAAAGTATTAGACAAGCATTTATAAGTTACATTTGCCAGCTCTAGACTATCTTGAGCGAGTAAAATAGAATAACCGAGAAAGCCATTATCTAACCAAGATAGTGGCTTTTTTGCTTGTTTTTTGTGCAAAAAACTCGATAATGTGACTTTTTTGGCAAAATTTATTGACAACGCTATTGTGAAGACCGTATAGTCTGCTGACAAGAGAAAACCAACTGTTTTCCTAAGTATCTTGTCGCTATTCTCCTCGTGTTTATCAACAAAAACACAATCGTCATTATAAACACCATTGCTGAACAAAATGACTAAACGCAATTACTGATATTGAGTTTTTGACGCAGACTCTTATGTAGCCTTTTTTATCCTTATTTCTTATTACCTTGCATCCAATGATGGCAATGCGTACATAAGCAGACATATAAAACCAAAACTACATAAACTACAGCGCTGTGCACACACCCATATCATCATATTACCGTTATTTTAATCACTGTCGTGACTTGTGCTGCTAATGGCATCTCTCATCTGATCAATTGCTAATGACCTATCTATGAATCTTACTGAATTAAAGAAAAAATCAATCGCTGAGCTATTGGCTATCGCCAAAGAAATGGGTCTTGATAATATGGCGCGTAGCCGTAAACAGGACATTATCTTTGCTATTCTAAAAACCCATGCGCGTAACGGTGAAGCCATTTATGGTGACGGCGTACTTGAGGTTCTTCCTGATGGTTTTGGATTTTTGCGCTCATCAGAAGGCTCATATTTAGCCGGTCCTGATGATATTTATGTCAGCCCAAGCCAGATTCGCCGTTTCAGTCTAAAAACTGGTGACAGTATCGCTGGTACTATTCGTCCACCAAAAGATTCTGAGCGTTATTTTGCGTTATTAAAAGTTGGCGAAATCAACTTTGATACGCCAGATCGCTCACGTCATAAGCTTATCTTTGAGAACCTGACACCCCTATTCCCAACTGAGCATTTAAAACTTGAGCTTGGTAACGGAACCACTGAAGATTTGACTGGTCGTATCATCGATCTAATCGCTCCGATTGGTAAAGGTCAGCGTTCTATCATCGTCGCACCGCCAAAAGCGGGTAAAACGATGTTGCTACAAACCATCGCACAATCAATTACTCGTAATAATCCTGAATGCTATTTGATCGTACTATTGATTGATGAGCGTCCAGAAGAAGTCACCGAAATGGTACGTACAGTACGCGGTGAAGTGGTTGCTTCTACTTTTGATGAGCCGCCACAGCGTCACGTACAAGTCGCTGAAATGGTCATCGAAAAGGCCAAACGTTTGGTCGAGCATAAGCAAGACGTGGTGATTTTACTTGATTCGATTACGCGTCTAGCACGTGCTTATAATACGGTTATCCCATCATCAGGCAAAGTATTGACGGGTGGTCTAGATGCCAATGCTCTAGAACGTCCAAAACGCTTCTTTGGTGCTGCGCGTAACGTGGAAGAAGGTGGTAGTTTGACCATTATTGCCAGTGCATTGATTGATACTGGTAGTAAGATGGATAGCGTCATTTTTGAAGAATTTAAGGGAACGGGTAACCAAGAGATTACGCTTGAGCGTGACTTGGCTGAAAAACGTGTATTCCCTGCGATTAATATCAAAAAATCTGGTACACGCCGCGAAGAGCGTCTATTGGACGAAGATAAGCTGCGTAAAGTATGGATTTTACGTAAACTGCTTCAACCGATGGATGGCGTACAAGCCACTGAGTTCTTGTTGGATCGCTTAAAAGAAGCGAAGACCAATGATGAATTCTTTGAGCAAATGAAGCGTAAATCACAAAACTAATTCTTAGTTAGTTTGCTAGAGATATTCAGCTTTGATTCAATATTAAGACTACCTATAGGTAGTCTTTTTTATAGCAGTATCGAAGTATTAATAGTTAAACCCATTAGGACGTAATCTGCACTGTCGTTCACAGGCGTTTCTGATGATACAGTACGGCAACATCGCTTACATCTCGTTTGCAAAGTTTAGCGTTTTTACTACGACTATATTATTAGTAACCGACTATTATGACAGACAGTAGGAATATACTTGAAAATATCATGGACACAGTATTTTGAAGGTATTGTATTTTAAACTTGATGACTTAATAGGTGATAATATGAAATTTGCTAAAACGATCGCAATGACTGCCATTACTAGCTCAGCACTAATCATGACTGGTTGTAACTCTTATAGTGGTATGAGCAACACTGCTAAAGGTGCTACTGCTGGCGCAGCAGCTGGTGCTCTTATTAAAAGCAAAGGCGACAGCAAAGATATCGCTCGTGGCGCATTGGCTGGTGCAGCGATCGGCGGTGCTGGTGGTTATGTTCTTGACAACAATTAAATCTTCTACGCTGATGTTACTTGATAATTGATTGAGTAATATCAGATAAAAGATGATAAAAAAGCCTGCAATTCGTTGCAGGCTTTTTTATGTCTTAATTTTTATTATAAGTCCATGCACTAGACTTATAATAAAAAACATCAACCTTAAAAAACATCGTTAGTCAAATACACGATTATTAATATATATGGCCATTAAAGTGCACCGCTGAACGTATCGCAAGATTGTACATTACCGCTTTCTAGACCACGGGTGAACCATTCGACACGTTGTTGACTGGTGCCGTGAGTAAAGTTATCGGGCACTACTGCACCACCACTCGCTTTCGCTAGACGATCATCACCGATTTGACCAGCAGCATTTACCGCTTCGTCAATATCACCTGCCTCTAAAAACTGTACACGCTCTTGATTGCGCTGTGCCCATACACCAGCAAAACAATCCGCTTGCAACTCTTGCAATACTGATAGCTTATTGGACTGTGCTTGGGTCACTTGCTGACGAGCTTCATTAACCTGTTGGCTAATGCCCAGTAGCGTCTGAACATGATGACCTACCTCATGCGCTATCACGTAGGCCTGTGCGAAATCGCCAGCCTTGCCTTGGTTCTCTTCACCACCAGAGCCTTGCTGATCGCCTGAAATACCAAGATTCTGACGCATCTCTACAAAGAATGACGTATCCAAATAGACAGTCTGATCCCCTGGACAATAAAATGGACCTGTTGCAG
This sequence comes from Psychrobacter sp. NPDC078501, assembly GCF_044900935.1. Classification (NCBI taxonomy): domain Bacteria; kingdom Pseudomonadati; phylum Pseudomonadota; class Gammaproteobacteria; order Moraxellales; family Moraxellaceae; genus Psychrobacter; species Psychrobacter sp. NPDC078501. The sequence goes on from NZ_JBJDOS010000006.1 coordinate 40,580, forward strand.
AGCTAGCACTACCACATGCTGAGCTGACCTGACCATTAAACAAAATCAATGACGGCTCTTGATAAGTGCTACCAGCTTCATTAAAGATTTGATGCCAGACTTCTTCTGTATCTGCTAGTACAACTTTTACAAATTGCGTGTCTCGGTCTGTGCTGGTTGCCAGCTCGGTAGATGACTCACTGCCACCACCTGTAACCGCTTGACCTGTCTGTAATGCGGTCATTGGGTTTACCCCAAATACCAACCACAAGATACCAGCGATGATAATACCACCGATACCACCGCCGATCATCTTACCGCCACCTGTGCTAGAGCGCACATTCGAGCTACCTCGTCTACCTTGCCATTTCATAATTCTATTCCTCAAATATAGATTGATTCATTACTTCCATTAGCCACTGTCTCTATTAGCCACTACTTTTATTAATTATTACTTATGTTATATATTATTTAGCCAGTCAATTTACGCTATGACCTAGTCTACTATCCTAAAAGCAAGTAGAAACCTATAAAATTGCTAACTTAACTAGGATTTATGTAATATAGGACGATAATCAGACTATTTAATTCAATTCTTACCCATAAAAACGGGGCTAATATCGACTATTTCAGATAAGAAACAGGAACCAGAAAAGCTCTCCACCCTTCTCATGTCTTTGATTATACGTCGATTAATTTGGCTTCTTGTATTAAAAAGTATATCGGATAGACAAAGTAAAATATTATTTTAAATTTTATTGTTACTTAATTGTACAGGCTATTTCTATTTACTTAGAAAACCTATAGAATGCGTGGAAGCTGAGTAGCTGTGACTAAGACTAGTTGAATTCTGAAAAATCTCGGATTTCGACCTTTGTTGCTGCTACTGCTCATTTCATTTTTCCGGAGAAAACCATATGAAACTTAAATTACTTGCTCTAGCTGGTATCATGACTGCAACTATGGGCCTTACTGCCTGTGATAGCAGCAAAGAAAACGCTGCTGAAGATTTATCTGACGCGCAAGAAGAAGTGCAAGACGCTTCTGAAGAGCTAAACGAAGCTGCTGCTGAAGGCGAAATGACTGCTGATGCTGACGCTGCTGTTGCTGGCGCTGAAGCTGACATCGCTGATGCTCAAGAAGCAACTGCTACTGACGAAATGGACGCTGAAGTTCCTGTAGACGGCGACACCACTAGCGTAGACGTAGCTAGCGAAACTGATACTGCTGCTGTTGAAGCTTCTGACGAAGTAGTAGTTGAAGAAGCTCAGTAATTTATTGTTCATACAATAGATAAACTGTAGTAAAAAAAAGAGAGCCTATGCTCTCTTTTTTTATGTCTATCATTTATGATCTTAGTAGGATTTTACTTTATAGATAACCCTAATATACGATGCGTGCTGCAATATCGAAATACATAGATGTACGCAAAAATAGCTAAGTGCAAATACGCACTAGCATTCTTATCAACTCACGATAAAACAGACACACTATCGTTCAGCGCAGTGCCAAACTAGGTATTAGCTATCAAACAAACGCTCGTCAACCTTCTGACGAAATTTCTGCCCTGTTTTGAAAGTAACCACACGGCGCGCGGATACTGCAACAGGCTCCCCTGTTTTCGGGTTACGGCCTGGACGGCTGTTTTTATCTTTAAGCTCAAAGTTGCCAAAGCCTGAAAGCTTGACCTCTTTGCCATCAATCAAACTCTCTGACAGCTCATCAAAAAAGTTCTCCACCAGACAGCGGCCTTCTTGGCGTGTTAGGTTTAGGTGACTCATCAAATGCTCAATCATGTCAGATTTGGTTAAGGTGCTCACAGTACGACTCCTATGCTATGTCGTGATGTCGAATATCATGGTTTAGCGGTATGAGGGTTAAGGCTAGCTATTATAAAGGTTTTTTGACCGTTTTTTAACAAAGTCTTCATTAAAATCCTTTATTAATAACCACTTAACTTATTCTATGAATAGCAATGCTCCGTAGCCTCATGGTAAAAAGACTACAGAGCATTGGGTATAATACTTACTAAATGTTAACTGTCGCGCAGCTGTACAGAATGCTGGTCAGTTAGCGCTTGTACCACTTTATCTGTGGCAGTCTTGACGGCTTCGTCAGACAACGTTTGCGTACTGTCTTGCCATATCAGTGCAAACGCTAGTGAGCGCTGACCTGCTGGTACTTTGTCACCTTGATAAACATCAAATAACCAAAGATCAGTCAACAAATCACCTGCCGCAGTTCGCACCGTTGTCTCTAGTGTCTGCAAACTGATGTCACTGTCTACCAAGATAGCAATATCGCGGCGTACTTGCGGGAACTTGCTTGGTGTCGTGATAGCATGCTGCTCACGTGCAATCGTCAATAGCGGTGCCAGTGACAATTGAGCGACCCATGTAGTCGGCAGATCTAATTGCTTAGCAGTGTTTGGGTGCAACTGGCCCAACCAACCAACATATACATCATCGATATATAACTCAGCGCTTTGTCCTGGATGCAGGAAGCTCAGCGTACTACGCTCGTAGCGGATACGTGCACTATCGATTTGTGCTGGTAATAGCTGCTCAATATCATGCTTTAAATCATAAAAATCTAAGGCACGGTTTTGATAAGCTTGCTCGCTCCATATATCACCAACTGCGACTAAAGCAATACTTGGCGTTTGTACTAAGTCACTAATACTTTGTCCAACAAAGCTAAGACCCGTCTCAAAGAAACGTACACGTGGCTGTTGACGATTCAAGTTATACTGCACGCAAGGCAGTAAGCTCGATAGCAAAGTACGACGCATAACGGCCAAATCACTAGAGATAGGGTTTGCCAGTGCCAACACTTCCCCTAGCGCTTCGTCGTCAAGCAATGCTTCTAGTTTTGCATCACTAAAGCTAAAGCTGATCGCTTCCATATAGCCGTTGTCGACCAATGCGAGCTTCATCTCATGCGTCAAATCTGCAGTATCATCATAATCCATACTTACTTGCAAATGTGGCAGGACGCTTGGAATATTGTCATAGCCATAGATACGAGCAATTTCTTCGATTAAGTCTTCTTTAATACTCATATCAAAACGATAAGATGGCGGCTTGCAAACCAGTACATCGCTCTGCTGCTCTACGTCAAAACCCAGTTGGGTCAAGATACGTACCATCTCAGATGGCTCAATATCAATCCCAATGACATCACGAACTTTCGCGATTGGCAATGTAATTGGCGCGCGTGCTGGCAAATGCTCAAGGTTTTCGGCCGTGACTATTTGTCCTGCTTCCCCGCCAGTAATACTAGTGATTAAATCACAAGCTCGTGCCAACGCTAATGCTGGCAATTCAAAGTCGACGCCACGCTCAAAACGCTGTGATGCGTCCGTATGTAGCCCAAAACGGCGTGCGCGCGCAGCGATAGCTAGCTGATTAAAGAAAGCACTTTCTACAAAGATATTGGTAGTGCTATCAGTGACACTGCTACGCTGACCACCCATAATACCAGCCAGTGCCAAGGCACCTTTATCATCAGCAATCACCAGCTCATCACCCGTCAAGGTAACGGTTTGCTCATTTAGCAAAGTAATGGTTTCATCAGGCTGTGCCAAACGTACAACGATATCACCTTCGATCGTGTCTGCGTCAAACGCATGTAACGGTTGACCCAATTCCATCAATACATAGTTGGTCACATCTACCAAGAAATTGTGTGAACGTAGCCCTGACTGTACTAGCGCATCTTGCATCCATTTCGGAGTATCGACGCTACGGTCAATATTGCGAATCGACTGCAACAGATAGCGAGGGCACGCTTCCTTTGCCTCGACTGTCACAGCTGGTGTTGCGGCAGTGCCAGCGGTATTGGCCGAGATTTCTGGCATTTGTACAGGTAAGTCGTTGATGACAGATATTTCACGAGCGATACCACGTACGCTAAAGCAGTCACCACGGTTTGGGGTGATTGAGATATCCAATACTTGATTATCTAAACCTAGATATTCACGAATATCGGTACCAACTGGTGCATCTTCAGGCAGCTCAAGCAAGCCATCTATATCATCGACTAAATCAATTTCAGAAGCGCCACATAGCATACCGTTTGAGGCCACACCGCGTAGCTTACTCTTTTTGATTTTAAACCCTTTCTTATCATCGCTTGGCAATACCGCACCAACGGTAGCAACCGGTGCTTTCATACCGACGGTCACATTAGGAGCACCGCAGACAATTTGTAATGGCTCAGCGTCACCGATATTTACCTGAGTAACACGTAATTTATCTGCATCAGGATGCTGCTCAACGCTGATGACTTCACCGACAACCACACCGCTAAAAGTACGGGCAACCGCATAGCGATCATCAATCTCAAGACCTGCCATAGTCAACTGTTCGGCTAACTGTTCGCTAGTATTTGTAGGATTTACCCACTGACGTAGCCACTGTTCGCTAATTTTCATAAATATCTCGGATCAGAATTTTATAATAAAGATGTTGGAGTAAAGCTTGGCGAATTCGCTTGCTATAGTCGATCTTATATAAATTAGATACAGCGTCAGGCTCGCTCAGTCTACGATTTGTAGCACTTTCACTCACTTTCCTTGGATCTAAATTATCTTGAACTAACTATATAGGTATAAAGAAAACTCTAGCCAAATTGCTTTAAGAAGCGCACGTCATTTTGGAAAAACAAGCGCAAGTCATCAATACCGTAATACAGCATCGCAAAGCGCTCGATACCCATACCAAAAGCAAAGCCAGTGTATTTATCGCTATCAATACCGCAATTGGTCAATACTTGTGGATGCACCATGCCGCAGCCCATCACTTCAAGCCACTTGCCATTGTCATCTAAGATATCCACTTCTGCTGAAGGCTCAGTGAACGGGAAAAATGACGGACGGAAACGTACGGTCAGCTCTTTGGCAAAAAACGCTTCTAGAAACTCACTGATTAAACCTTTTAGCTCAGCAAAAGTGCTCGACTCGGTGACCATAAGGCCTTCTAGCTGATGGAACATCGGCGAATGAGTCTGGTCTGAGTCGTTACGATAAACACGGCCTGGGCAAATGATGCGAATCGGCGGCTCATTTTTTTCCATGGTACGAATCTGGACAGGACTGGTATGCGTACGCAATAGATAATGCGCATCAAAATAAAAGGTATCATGCATCGCGCGCGCAGGATGGTGCGACGGGATATTTAACGCTTCAAAATTATAGTAGTCGCTCTCGACTTCAGGACCGGTTGCGACATTGAAACCCGCTTGAATAAAATACTGCTGCATACGCTGAGTAATCATGGTTACTGGATGCAGATGACCTTTTTGACCACCGCGAGCAGGCAAAGTAATATCAATGCTTTCGCTTTCTAGCTTGGCATTGAGCGCTGCGACTTCTAGTTGCTGCTGTTGGTCTGTCAGTGCTTGCTGAATGCGACTACGCACTTGATGCAACCAGCCGCCATAGGTTTTTTTATCATCAGCATCGAGCTTGCCCATCTGCTTTGACCAGCCCGTTAACGGACTCTTTTTACCAGTCAATTGCACACGCAAATCTTGCAGTGTACGCGCATCAGTTACTTGTAGGATTAGAGCTTCAGCAGCACTCGCAAATTCGGTAAGCTGAGCTTCGTTAAGCTCATTGAGCTCTGAAGACAAAGTCGGTAGCGCCGACAAGTCGTTGGTGGCAGCAGGGTTAGTCATAAGACGCATTATTCCTGATTTGAACGGACTATTAATTGTAGGGATTTGACCAAATATTGCAAACCATTTATCCAGTTATGTTTATATAAAAGATTAATATAAAGGCTGGTTATAAGAATGGCTTGAATATTTAGACGATGATAAGCGTATTTTTGCTCGACAAAGTTCAATATAGAGCACTCTTAAAATAATTTAATATAAAAAAAGCCACCGACCAGCGGTAGCTTTTATTAATATCATACTATTAATCAATATTAGTCCTATCCATTTAGACAATTGCTCATAAATAATTATTTAAAAGCATCATACCCAAAGGATGGTTAATATTTAGGCCAATTCCGCTTTTGCTTTTTCGACCAATGCTGTGAAAGTCGCTGCATCATGCATAGCGATGTCTGCTAGAACGCGACGATCGATTGCGATGTTTGCTTTTTTCATGCCATTGATGAAGCGGCTATAGCTTAAGCCGTTTAAGCGTGCACCAGCATTGATACGTGCGATCCAAAGACGACGGAAAGTACGTTTCTTGTTGCGACGGTCACGATAAGCATATTGACCAGCTTTGGTCACTGCCTGTACCGCTACGCGGTAAACACGTGAACGGGCACCGTAGTAGCCTTTTGCGCGCTTTAAGATTTTTTTGTGACGGCGATTTGCCTGTACACCACGTTTTACACGGGCCATAATTTACTCCAAGATTTTTTAATCACTGTTAAGCGAGTGATGATGCCGTTAAATAACAAACATCATTGTCAGATTGCAAAGTCAAATATTTTCAATCAAAGATAGATGACGGTAGGCTATTAAATGTATGGGCACATACGACGAACTGCTGCTTCGTCAGACTTGTGCACCAACTTAAGACCACGCAATTGGCGAATACGCTTAGCTGATTTCTTGGTCAAAATATGGCTTTTGAATGCTTGCTTACGCTTGAAGCCATTCGCTGTTTTTTTGAAGCGTTTAGCTGCGCCGCTTCTGGTTTTCATCTTAACTTTCATGATGATTTGCCTCTTTTTCTGTTTTAGAACCTGGTCGTCAAATAGTCATACTGAATAATCGTTATATAAATAACCACTAAACCTCTATTTGCCTCGAGGTGGGAGGCGCTATTTTAGCAGATAGTGCCTTGTTTTGCCAAGTAAAGTTTTGGCGAGGTTTTAGTAGACAATATAGACAAGTAATCAGCATCAAATAAGCGATAGCAGCTCTCTTAAAAGCCTTAATAAAACGGCTGATTTTTATTCAAATAGATTGAATGTCAGCCTAAGCTGTGCTTAAGTAGAGACTGAGCTATATCTTCATATAAACCCTATTAAAACCCACTTATTTACTATAAATATTTAGGCTGTAATGTATAGCTATAACGATAACAATGCTGCCAACCTACAGCACGATAAGTAGAATAATCTTTGGCCATCACTCTAGGAGATAGTGTGTCAAAACAAGAGTTAGTATTCGACGACGACTTGTTTGTTTTTGAGACAGTGATGCGTGTACGTCATACGGAAGCCGACGCAGGACAGCATATGACGGTCGAATCTCTGACAGCGCTATTGTCCGAAGCACGGCTAAGGTTTCTATACGCTAAGGGTGTCAAAGAAATCAACGCAGACCATCAAGGCTTGATTATTGATAAATTGCAGCTAGATATTGTGAGCCGTATCCGCGTACGAGAAGAGTTGTTATTTGAAGTTGGTGTTGAGCCAATATATGATAATGGCGGTAATATAATCCTAAAAGTCACACGGATGCACACGGGCGAGATAGTAGCAAAAGCGCGCCAGCATTTTAGAGGTTACGACTTTAACCTCAATAAAGTGACCAAGCTTGATAACACGATCAAAGAAGCGCTGTATCCGCATTTATTTAGACTGTAGAATCGCTTGTCATAAATAGTATGCTGTCATTTAGCATAGTTGCACTCTATAGCGCATTTAGCTGACATCATATTGCTAGCTGTTAGTATATTGCAGAGCATTTCAGATAATCTCCCCGCTTTAATCATAAGTAGTATAATTGCTTATCACTCTTTTCCACTTTCTACCTATAAGACGACAAATACATTATGACTTTACCTGCTTGGCTGACTGCCGTAACTTTTAATGATGATGGTTTGATTCCTGCAATTGCTCAAGATCATCAAACAGGTCGTATTTTGATGATGGCATGGATGAATGCAGAAGCATTACAGCTCACTGCACAAACACAAACAGCGGTTTATTTTTCGCGCTCGCGTGCCAAACTATGGCATAAAGGTGAGTCATCAGGTCATACGCAAACTGTGCATGATATTCGTCTAGACTGTGATGCAGATGTGATTGTGCTTAGTGTCACTCAGGCTGGCGGCATTGCTTGCCATACGGGACGTGAGTCGTGCTTTTATCAGCGTCTAGATTTATCAGGCCAAACGCCTGAATGGCAAACCGTCGATAAAGTATTAAAAGACCCTGCAGATATTTATCATTCTCATAAATCTACTAACGACACTCATGAAACGGAAAACACTGGCGCGAATACTGACTCTGATACTATCCAAACACAATCTGATACTGCTCAAGCACAAGTCGATAAAGCCTCTGTATTGCAGCAGCTTGATAGCGTATTAGCAGAGCGCAAACAAGCCGATGCCGACAGCTCTTATGTGGCCAGTCTATATGCTAAAGGATTAAATAAGATATTAGAAAAAGTTGGTGAAGAGAGCACAGAGAGTATCATCGCTGCCAAAGATTTTGCTAACTGCGATGAGAGTACAGACAAAGCAAGCTACGATGAAGCGCGTCATGAGCTGATCTATGAAGTCGCCGATGTCTGGTTCCATACCTTGGTTGGGCTAGCATGGTTTGATATAGAGTCGGATGCTGTGTTAAACGAGCTAGGCAGACGTTTTGGGTTATCCGGTATCGATGAAAAAGCCGCTAGATAAGCCTAAATAAAAAATAAACGTCTATTTTATTGGATTATTGTTGCTTTCACCTATTTGTAATAAGTGCAGGTTATAATATAGCTCTGTTTTATCTCGCATTATATGTCGATGCTTTTTGTTTGCTAGATAGACCTTTTTGCAAACTAAAAGCAGGCATATAAAGACTGAAAACCAAGTCACAAAACCAAGTCACAAGGATACCATTATGGGTAGTTTTTCTATTACACATTGGCTGATACTATTGGTCGTTGTCGTTGTCGTGTTTGGCACCTCAAAACTCAGAAATGCTGGTAAAGATTTGGGCGGTGCTGTCAAAGGCTTTAAAGAAGCTGTTAAAGATGAAAATACAGAGCATGCCAAAAAACACGCGGTTCTTGACCACGATGCAACGGCACACACTGAAGAGCGCTCAACCACCAAGGTTGATGATAAGCATAACGTATAGCATCTAAACAGTGACATCGGACCATTATGTTTGATATCGGGTTTTCTGAACTACTTCTCTTTGGCGTTATCGCCCTAATCGTACTGGGCCCAGAAAAACTGCCACAGGCAGCGCGCACGGCTGGGCAATGGTATGCCAAAATTCGCCGTACAGTCTCAACATTGCAGTCTGAAATAGAGGCTGAGCTTGACTTGGCTGAGACACGCCAGCAAATGCAGAAAGAACTTGCCAAAATTCGCCAGACTGAAGCCGAAATGAGGCGTGAGATGGCTGAGATGCGCGGCAATATGAAAGCTTTTGAAAGCTCACATAGTCCTGCTTCTGAAGCATCTACGAATGCTGAAAACAGCAAGGGTGACGAAGCTGATGAAAATAACCGCACACAAAAGCAGCAATCAGGCACGCCAAAAGCGTTCGACTATGCTTATACCACTGACGAGCAGCCAGATACATTAGAAAACGGTCAATTATCGAAGCGCGGTCACAGCGGTGACAATATAAATGATCCAAATGTAGATGATGCAAATGTGAGTGAAAACGCCAAAGCAGCACCAGTTGTTCAGACCATCACTACCCGACCTTGGGAAAACATGTGGTTTCGACTTGGCGCTTATGACAAAGCACGTCGGCTCCCAATGCCACCATATGTGCCAAATTATAAAGCGGATGCCCTACTCAACAGTCCTGCCAACATGCAGACTTCTGACCATAAGCAGGAGACTGACTGATGCAACTACTCAAACGCAAAAAAAGTCGTCAAGAGAAAATCGCTGTTTCTGCCATTACTGACCAAGACGTTATTGATCAAGATACTGAAACAAAAACCAATACCACTCAAGATCAAAAATCAGAGGATGTTTTAAGCCCTTTGGCCGATATGCCTATTACCGAGCATTTGATTGAGCTGCGTCGGCATTTGATCAAAATATGTGTGGCAGTACTGATAATATTTTTAGGTTTGGTCGGTTATTCGCGCGAGCTATACAACTTGTTGTCTGACCCGTTGGTTGCGCAGTTACCTGCCAATTCGACCATGATTGCCACCGATATCACGTCAAACTTTATGGCACCGATACGTTTGACCGTATTCGTAGCTGCGTTTTTGGCGATGCCCTACATTCTTTATCAAATTTGGTCATTTGTAGCGCCCGGTCTGTATAAAAAAGAAAAGAAAATTGCTATTCCAGTGCTGCTATCCTCTATATTTTTGTTTTATGCTGGCGTGGCTTTTTCTTACTTTATTGTGCTCAAAGGGGTCTTAAAGTTCTTCATTATGTTTGCCCCGCAAAACGTACTACCCATGACGGATATCGACAGCTATCTTAGTTTTGCCTTAAAACTATTTATGGTATTCGGCTTAACGTTTGAGATTCCAGTTGTCACTTTGCTATTGATATTGGCAGGTATTGTCTCCATTCAGAGCTTAGAAGAAAAACGTCGTTATATCATTGTGGGTTGTTTTGCTGTGGCTGCCGTTGTCACGCCGCCAGATGGCGTATCGATGCTCATGCTAGCGATTCCGATGTGGTTGTTGTTTGAGCTTGGTTTGTTTTTGGCGAAGATTTTAATCAAAGAAGAGCCCAGTCCTACTCTTGTATCGACAGACAAAGAATAAAACACTTGTCATTCTAATCCAGACTAAAATAAAGTTATTGATTACATATAGCTATGCGTTAAACTACCATTACACCGTTTTATTCTTGCCTCATTAGTAAGCTGATTGCTTACTATCACGTTTTAGCATCACCATCATTTATAAGCCATTGTTTACCCAGTGGCTTTTTTTGCCCCTTTTATTTTTAATCAATTTTTGTATTTAGGTAGCTTTATTATGTCCGCATCTATGCCAGCTTATATGAGCGATCCCACTGACGAGCAGCTGAGCGCGCTGAATATGGCGATGGATCACAAGTCGTTTAAAGTGGTTGCTTATGCGGGCGCCGGTAAGACAACGACGCTCAAGCTAATTGGTGAGCGCTTACGTGGCCGCGGACTATATCTGGCCTTCAACAAAGCGATTGCCAATGATGCTCGTTCAAAGTTTCCGCCACATGTAGAGTGCCGTACTTTTCATTCACTTGCGTATCGTCATGTTGCTCGTGATATTACCGCCAAGCTATCTCTGCCGCGCTTTTCACCCAAGCGCCTCGGTGATGATTTGGGACTACAGCCTGTGCAAGTGCGTCGGCAAATGGATGGGGTTAATAAATACATTACGCTGACACCCGCACGATTGTCTCGGTTCGTCAGCGACGCAGTGAGTAATTTTTGCAGCACGCATGCCAGCTATCCTGCACCAAGGCACATACTGTTCCCAAGCTGGCTCGATGACTCAGATGCAGAACAGTTACGCGAGATGCTCTACCCTGCTGTCGAGCAGCGCTGGTTACAGTCGATTGATGCGCGTCACCCTGCTGGTATTGGCCATGATATTTATCTCAAGCTCTGGGCACTATCTAAGCCTAGTATTCCAGCGGACTTTATCTTGTTCGATGAAGCACAGGATGCGGACCCATTGATGATGGGTATCTTGACTCAGCAGTCGAGACAAGTCATCTATGTGGGCGATGCGCATCAGCAGATTTATGAATGGCGCGGCGCGGTCAATGCGATGAAAAAGTTGCCATTGCCGCAGACATTATTGACGCAATCTTTTCGCTTTGGTGAGCCGATTGCAGAAGTGGCCAATACTCTACTAAAAGCACTACAAGAGGACGTACCGCTAAAAGGTAACCCGAATAAGCAGTCTTCTACCGATAAGGGCATGGTACATAGCAAAAAAGATGCTATTTTGTGCCGTACCAATGCTGCTGCCATGTCACAACTGTTGACAGGGCTAAAGCACGGACATCGCGTGGCGCTACAAGCGGATACCGACCGTATGCTCAAATTCTGTCAGGCAGCCGAAAACTTAAAAAATGGTAAATCAGCTTACGGTGTTCCTGAGCTAGCATATTTTTATAATTGGGGTGATGTACAAGAGTATGCCGAAACCAATGAGGGCAGCGATCTCAAAACACTGGTCAAACTGGTCGATGACCATGGTACCAATGTCTTGAGCCAAGCGGTCAATAGTCTGACCAGCATTGAAAACGCTGACTATGTCATCTCCACCGCTCATAAAGCCAAAGGGCTCGAGTGGGGCAAAGTACAACTAGATGATGATTTTTACTATGATGTGACTACTAATGCAGTCAAGATTAGCCCAGAAGAGTTGCGCCTGCTCTATGTCGCCTGTACTCGCGCGCAAAGCAATTTGGATATTCATAATATTAAAGACCTGATCTCCGGATTGCAGACGGGCAAAAAAGTGATTTTTGGTAATACTTAATTACCCTCCACCTTTGTCAGCCTCAAGTTTTATTCAATCTCTCATAGTGACCCTTTAGCAGTGAATCACCAGCATGAATAATAACCAACAACTTCAAACGCGTCGAAATACTATTAATCAGTTATTTGCAGCTCCCGTGCGTTTGCTCGCGCCTATGGAAGGCTTAACCGATCCATTAATGCGTCAAATCTTAACCCAAATTGCGTCTGACTTAGGCCGTCCTTATGATTGGTCAGTCAGTGAATTTATCCGTATCACTCAGCACGTCTTGCCTGCGCATGTTTTTTATAAATATGTGCCTGAACTACATCATGATGCCAAAACGGCTTCTGGTACGCCCATTCATGTACAGATTTTGGGTAGCGAAGCGCAGCTGATGGCCGAAAACGCCACTTATGCTTGCGAGCTTGGTGCACCTGCGATTGATATCAATTTTGGCTGTCCTGCAAAAACTGTAAATAGCCACCGCGGTGGTTCTGTATTGTTAGATGAACCTGAAACAATGTATCAGATTATCAGTGCCGTACGCCAAGCCGTTCCCGCCCATATACCAGTATCAGCTAAGATTCGTCTGGGCTATACCGACACCAGTCGAATGGATGATATCCGAGGCGCAATTAACGACAGTGGTGCCGACTGGCTAACCATTCATGCGCGCACTAAGACCCAAGGCTATAAGCCGCCCGCCTATTGGGACAAAATCCAGAGTTTTAATGCGCTCGCCATTCCAGTCATTGCCAATGGAGAAATTTGGAACTTTGAGCATGCGCAAAACTGTATGACGCAAGCAGGTACACAGCACTTAATGTTAGGTCGCGGTGCAGTAACACGTCCTGATTTAGTGGCACAGGTTGATAATGATACTGAAAACAGTGCTGACAACGGAGATAATACGGCTACATTATTATGGCAAGATTTGATTGCCCATCAGATTAAGTTTTTGGAAGGTGAGGCAAAGAACGATGTGGTATTAGTCGGACGCTATAAGCAATGGCTAGGTATGCTCACCAAAGGCTATGTTGAGGCGCAGACAGTGTGGGAAGGTATCAAACGAGAAAAAAATAAAGCGGTGATTATTAGCGCACTACAAGCAAGCGTACGAGATTAATCACCTATTCTGATCTGATGTATTTGATAAGTATGGATGGGTGGCGCTATACACTGACTCGTATCGCTAAATAAAATAGCATCAGACAGCATGCCATTGATAATACCCAGAGGATAGAGCGGAACATTGCCAAATTAGTAATATATGCCACACAAAAACCAATTCGTATCATCACATACAGCCAAGCCAATACGTTGATAATCGATTGCGGTACAAAGAAAAGCATAGCTACCAATACTGCTGCCAAGAATACTGGCAAGGTTTCATAGCTGTTTTGTTGTGCTGCATTAGCACGTGCTGCCATGCCTGTCGCATTTTGAAAAAATTCGCGAGGATGTGCATTATTTCTGACTCTAAAGCCACCAGATACTTTTGCAACGATTGACACCGCCCATGGCAATAGACTTGCTACCACCATGGCCAAAATGGCAGACGCCACTTTATCAGTTACCAACTCAAAAAATGCACTTATCATTATATAAGTCCCTAGCCTGCAACCACTTCGAAATCATGGGTGATATTGACCCCACCTGCTACTAACATACGGCTGGCAGAACAGTATTTTTCTGCTGATAACTGGATGGCTTTTTCGACTTGTTTTTCTTTGACATCTTGACCAGTGACAATGAAATGCATATGAATATCGGTATAGACCGCTGGTACGGTTTCAGCGCGCTGGGCGGTTAGCTCACAACGTACATCCGTCACTGCTTGGCGTGATTTCTGTAAAATCTCTACGACATCATAACTGGCACACCCACCTAGTCCTAGCAAAATGAGCTCCATTGGGCTTGAGCCTTTTTCTTTATCAGCATCGATTTGTACATTATGTCCTGATGGTGACACACCCATAAAGGCTTTGTTCTCTTGCCATATTACGCTTGCTTTTGATTCTGACATTGTAGATGTTCCTTATTTTAAATGGCGTATTGCCTATTATTATTGTGTGAATAATATATTGCCCAGCTAGTGTAGCATAAGCCAAAGCAAGATTTTATAGGCTCATTGTTTTGCTGCTAACTCACCAGTGAAATCTGTACTTTTACCACTTTATACATATCGAAATAGTGGAGTTCGATATTTTACTGAATAATCGTACGTCCATACGCCTATTACTACTCTTCGACACTTGCCTAAAAATACTGTATAAAAACCTACAAAAGTTTGCTTATAAATAGTTGATTTTAAAAGGTAAAACTCGTGAAACATTTTATAGCAAAATACTGTTACACATTTTGCTTGTTTCTTGGTTTAATAACGGTAATGAATCTTGTTTTGAGCGGATATCGATAACAATCACCTTATAATAATTACGATTGCTGTCACGGTTTCAAGTCAAAACAAGCTATTTTTAAACAAATTAAAAGGTTTAGTCATGATAGATGCAGACGGCTTTCGCGCCAACGTCGGCATCATCTTGGCAAATACACAAGGGCAGGTTCTGTGGGCAAAACGTATTGGTCACAACGCTTGGCAATTTCCGCAGGGTGGTATCGACCGCGGGGAAACGCCGATGGATGCAATGTATCGCGAGCTCTGGGAAGAGGTCGGCTTACATCCGCGTCACGTAGACTTATTGGCAGTCACGCAAGACTGGTTGCGCTATCGTTTGCCAAAACGTTATGTACGTCATGGTCAGCATCCCTTATGTATTGGGCAAAAACAAAAATGGTTTTTGCTACGCTTAGATGAGCCAAATACTCAACATATCCGCTTTGATGAAGGGAAACCTGAATTTGATCATTGGCAATGGGTCAGCTACTGGTATCCACTCGGACAAGTGATTCACTTTAAACGAGGCGTTTATCGTCGTGCCTTACAAGAATTGGTACGCGAACTCCCGCTAAAGCAAGAGCTGATCATTCCTGAGCAAAATAATCATTTGCTTATGTAATGAGTCACTCAATAGTACAATGCAAAACACCCACGATAGTAGCTAGAATATTAGCAATTACCGTGGGTGTTTTTTATTATCTACTAACAGTCATTGTCAGTGATTACGATTATGATTGCCAAACTCACGGCTAATCATATTAGCAATACAATCTGCATCGCTCTCTTTGCGCAACGTTAAGATGCTTTGAGTGCGGGTACCATAAGTAGGTTTGCTAGTTTCAGTATCGCCAAAAGCGACGGGTTCAATATAAACAGACGATAACATCTGCTCCACTTCAAATGCCACGCCAGTCACAGGCAGTTTGTCTTCTGGTGCTTTGGTACTATCTGACAAGACATTAAAAGCCGCCACTTGCCAGTACGCAGGCGAGCTATCCTCTGCAATCAATGGCAGCACTTCTTGACGTAGTCGCCCGCGCAACTGCTCTGTCTTAAACCAACTGTCCTCTGGTTGACCATTAGAGATAACATGTAGACCTGCATATAATGGCGTGGGTACATGACCACGATTATTGACGATCACAGCTTGCGCAGCGTCACCAATAATCAGATTAAAACCCGCATAATCCTGCAAATCAATCTGCCGTGCAAAATCCATCGGACTTAAAGTCCCTGTCAAGAATTCAGTGACCAGCGCACCACGTGAGCGCTCATCACTGCTTGCCTGCACCCCATCGCGAAAGTTCAATACCGCAGCCCAACGACCATTTTGTTCATGATACTCTGGACTCTGCGCTGGCGATGCTTGCTGATGAATGCCTAACCACGTACCACCGCTTTGTTTATCGCGTCCAGCATAAATAGGTTGGTCAGACCACTGGTGGAGCGGCTCAGTTGGACGCTGCAAAAACTCATCACGGTTAGACAGTAGTACCAGCGGTAACTCATCAAATAATTGCCAAGCAATAGCGACAATACACATAGCTTTCCTTTTATAATAATTTTCGTTATGCAGGTAATTTTTAATAAAGGCAAAAATATTATTTCTGACTTTACCTATTAATAAGTTAGCCTTTATAGGCAGTACTTATTAATTGCCAGTCAGTAATTTATTAGCAGGATAACTAATTTGGGAGGTTGAACGTATTACTTGTGATTGTTTACTTGGTAAGTCAAACTCCCACGCTACCATGCCTTGATTGTCATTCCAATCTCGCTCAGTGACAGGCGGCGTATGCGTCACCGTAACCTTTAAACTATCGTCACGACTGATAGGTTCACTGCCCAGTACTTGCAAGCGTACGTTGCGATTGTGCTGATTGGTAAACTGATAGGCCTTGGTAGTCGTCAGTGTTTGCGTACGGTTTAGCACGCCTTTTTCACCTTGCTTATCTTCATTGGTCAGCTCTTTTACGAGCATATTTGAGTCACGACCAAATCCAATCCCCTGCTCCTTTAGCACTTGATAATTATAACGCGACTGACCCACATAATTGTCATCACGGTACAACTGTAGCGAACCATCGACCCAGTCCGGCGTCAAAAACGGCGCTGACGCATACCAGTAGGCAGCAGTCTCAACACTTGGCGTACTGCGAATCCAAAGCTTACTATTACCTGTCTGCTCGCCAATCACTGTGCGTACGCGTCTCCCGTCACTCGGAATACTGACCAACTGCGGTAAACGATACTCGATAATGCCATTTTTATTTTGGCTACTGACCCTAAAATTAGGTAGCGGTGCCATAGCTACCCCTGCTCCTTTGTTATAAGCAGGCTCTTCCATCATAACAGGGGACGCATCCATCATAGGTAGCTCACGTCTTACTCGAGCATCTTCGCTCTCTTCATACAATGATAGACGCTGCACATACGGCAATTGCCCCGTCGTACTTTGATTGGGGTTCACGGTGCTAAGTGTCAGTGGTACGTTTGTCCAGTTCTCGCCAGTTTGCTGAGCGATAATCGCAGAAGCTGTGATACTTAACTGCTCACTATTTGTGTTTAGACGAGCTTGATACGCAGGCTCCCAACCTGCACCTTGCACTTGATAATGCAACTTAATACTACTTGGCGAGCGACTTGCCGTACGTACACTCACCTGTGTCACCTTGTTAAAGGTCGATGTCGCGCTACCTGCCATCAGTTGATTCAGTGCGTCTTGGGCACGCGCTTGTCGCTGTTGAATCTCTAAAATCCTTTGGTTAAGACTGGTCGCTTGAGTTTCTATATCGCGGGCATTATTGGCAATCGTGCTGTCTGTATTGACTTGCGTGGCTTTGGTCAAATTCTGCAAGTAAGCCTTTGCTAACCGTGCTGCTTCTAATTCAGCATTGATATTGGCTAGAGTATTTTGCTGCGTCTGTACCTTGGCGTCACCTTGATATTGGCACTGGGCTGCCTGCTCACCTGTCAGCTCTTCGATACTGACTTCCCCAATATTGACCCTACCTGTCGCCTGTACGCTTAGACTTTCTTTATCCATATAAGGTGACAAGCACGAAAACACCACCATTTGCTCACCGCTACCTGTGACTGGCAATGCGCGCGTCACGCTCGCCAGCCCCTGATAAATGGTCACTTGCTCGACGCTACTGGTTGCTGCTTGTGCCGAAGACAATCCCAAGATGCCACTACTACCAAGTACAAATGGCAAGATAGCAAATCTGGTCATTTGATTAAGTGGCGGCAATACGCTGCCATGCCCTGTTGAGACAGGCGAATCCGTTAATTGTGCGTTCATACATCATTCCTTAGCAGTAAAATCCATCATGGCAGACACGCATTGGCTCAACGTGCAAAATAGTAACTATCTTAGAGATATTACCGTAGCCGTTTTGCAGGTCTTTGGCAATAAATGCTTTTGGCAGACAGCATTTTTAGTAAACAGCGCCTTTAGTGTTAAATCTCTTCATATGGTAGCTCTTCAATTTTAAAAATTTGGTTTTCTGTATTGCACCATTTTTTTGTTCATCTCCCCTTTATGGTGCAATTTATTAACCACCCTGCACTAAATTAATGAATATATTAATCAGAACTTAATTATTGCTCAATTATTACTCGATTATTGGCTTTTTTAACTTGGCACGGAACTTGAACTCTTAATGAGTGTTCAGGAACATTATTTTACCTTTTGCATTTATTAGGAGATGTCCATGTTTTCGTTACCAATTTTAGCCAATACTCAAGTAGTAGACCCTCAATCACACGGAAAAATAAAATCACGTTTTTCGTTACTAGCGGTGGCCGTCGTTGGCAGCTTAAGTCTTATTGGTTGTCAAAAACCTGCCGAAACTGCAGCATCGACAGAGACAACCACTGAAACCAGCACAGAAACAACCACCGAGCCTGCTGCTGATGGCGACACTATCAAAGTCGGCATACTACATTCGCTGTCTGGCACCATGGCCATCTCTGAAACCTCTCTAAAAGATACCGCGTTGATGACGATTGATGAAATCAATGCCAATGGCGGCGTGCTTGGTAAGCAGCTAGAACCAGTCGTCGTCGACCCTGCTTCTGATTGGCCATTATTCGCTGAAAAAGCCCGCCAGCTACTTACTCAAGACAAAGTAGATGTTATCTTTGGCGGTTGGACATCAGTATCACGCAAATCCGTATTACCTGTGGTTGAAGAGTTAAACGGATTGATGTTCTATCCAGTACAGTACGAAGGACAAGAGCAGTCAGAAAACATTTTTTACACTGGTGCGGCACCAAACCAACAAGCCATTCCAGCAGTAGAGTACTTGATGAGTGAAGAAGGCGGCGGTGCAGAGCGCTTTGTACTGTTAGGTACTGATTACGTCTATCCACGCACTACCAACCAGATTTTAAAGGCATTTTTGAAATCGAAAGGTGTGGCTGATGCAGACATAATGGAAGAGTACACGCCATTTGGTTTCAGCAATTATCAAACCATCGTATCTAACGTTAAAAAGTTCTCAACGGGCAAAAAGACCGCGGTTATCTCGACCATCAATGGCGACTCAAACGTTCCGTTCTATCGTGAACTAGCGAACCAAGGTATCAAAGCCTCAGATATTCCAGTCATGGCATTCTCAGTCGGTGAAGAAGAGCTACGCGGTATCGATACCAGTCTGCTACAAGGGCATTTGGCGGCGTGGAACTACTTCATGTCGATCAAAAACCCAACCAACAGTGCCTTCACCAAACGCTATAAGCAGTATGCATTGGACCAAAAACTACCGAATGCTGAAAAAGTCGTGACCAATGATCCAATGGAAGCTACTTATGTCGGTATCAACATGTGGAAGCAAGCTGTCGAAAAAGCAGGTACGACTGATGTCGATAAAGTACGTATTAGCATGGCGGGACAAACGTTCGACGCACCTTCAGGTTATACATTAAAAATGGATGAAGAAAATCATCACCTATGGAAGCCTGTCATGATTGGACAAATTCGTGCCGATGGACAGTTTGATACGATTTTCAAAACGCCAGAAGTCATCCAAGCCCAGCCATGGAGCGAGTACATTCCTAAATAGGCTATTCCCTAAATAAATCAGCACTGAAAAGCACGTGGATAGTCATTGAATAGTAGGCGGATGGATAAACGACACTAATAACAATCCTAAAGCCTACTTTTCACATTTATTTTCAACACTTATTCTCAACTTTTAAATAACACCAAACCTTATCAACTCTTCTATCGCTTAATCCGTTAAGCAGTAGTGGCTAAGGGTTTGTTGTCTGTGAAAAACAGGGAGCCGCACATGCCGCACCATACTTTACGCCCGTTTGTAGGGCCAACATCGTCCAAAAATGGTAGTAACCCACAAGCATCAGCCAGTGAAGTCATGCAGTATGCGCCTCGTTTTTCAATTTATGCGCCTCTGCGATTACTTGCATTGATGGCATTATGCATAACAACCTTCACCACCACAGCATATGCGGATCATGATGGTCAGGTACATGACCACGATACGGATATCGCTCATAGTGAGCAATCTTTGGTCACACCTGTCAACGTAGCCACTTCTACTCAAGTCAGCACCTCAAATATTTCAACAGCAACTTCTACAAGTTCAGGCGATGCCATTCAACAATTTGTGGCCGGCGATTTTAGTAAGCGCCAAGCCATGCTAAGTGGTTGGCCAGGATCCGTTGAGAGTTTAGATAGTTTGGTTGAATTCATTGCCAATGATGAGCTATATCAAGGCAACGGTGGGCAAACGTATCTGCTCAATGCAGATGATCAGCTATTTACTTATCCTGATAAAAAAGAGACTGACAATTGGCCAAGTGATTTATCACAAATCACCCTAACCAATGCCCTTCGCTCAGCGCTCATCTTTGGTCAAGCCAAGGTAAAACTAGCATCTGACAAGCCAGCACAGCGCCTGCAGGCTGTAGAGATTTTGGCCGATAATATTGACCAAGTAGATCCAGCCATTATTACGACAGCAGCGGCAAATGAAGACAGCGCTAAAGTTCAAAAAGCACTAACGGCACTACAAGCTCGTATTGATTTCAAAAACGGTGACCTGCCCACTCAGATTGCAGCGGTCAATCTACTTGCAGATAGTGATAATCCGCAAGTTTTGGTCGATATCGAGTCTGCCCTCGCTGCGGATAACTTAGATACCTCGCTCAAAGCCGCGCTTATCGATGCTGAATCTAGCGTGTCACGCCGTATCGAGATCAGCACATGGACGGGTCATATCTTCACCGGTATGAGTACCGCCAGCATTTTACTGCTAGCGGCACTTGGTCTCGCCATTACTTTTGGTTTGCTCGGCGTCATCAATATGGCGCATGGTGAGCTAATCATGATTGGCGCGTATACCACTTATATGGTACAAAACTTCTTTCAAGCTTATATGCCAGATATGGCAGGTTGGTATTTGCTTGCTGCTATTCCAGCTGCTTTTTTAGTCAGCGCTGTCATCGGTATGATTATTGAGCGCATTGTTATTCGTCCATTATATGGTCGTGAGCTAGAGACTTTGTTAGCGACCTTTGGCGTCAGTCTGATTTTGATGCAATTAGTTCGGATGATTTTTGGTGCGCAGAACGTTGAAGTCAGTAACGTGGCATGGCTCAGCGGTGCGTATCAGGTGTCATCAAGCTTGGTACTTCCTTACAACCGCATCGCCATTATTGGCTTTACCGTCATTATCGTGGCGCTACTGGTGTACTTACTCAACAAAACGCGATTTGGATTATTTATACGAGCCGTTACCCAAAACCGTCAAATGGCGCGTGCTGTTGGTATTCCTTCTGCACGTATCGATATGATGGCATTTGGTCTGGGATCTGGGCTGGCTGGTATGGCTGGCTGTGCCCTTGCCCAAGTAGGCAATGTAGGTCCTGATTTGGGACAAACCTATATCATTGATACGTTTTTGGTCGTCGTCGTTGGCGGGGTTGGCCAAGTATGGGGTGCAGTACTAGCCGCCTTAGGACTTGGAGTCAGCGGTACGATACTCGAGATTGGTATCGGTGCGGTATTGGCAAAGATTGTATTGTTGGTTCTTGTGATTCTGTTTATTCAGAAACGGCCACAAGGTTTATTTGCACTCAAAGGCCGCTTTGTCGAATAAGGAGACTCCTATGATACTGACCAAATTACTGTCTGATAAGCCGCGTAGTGCTGTTTTAATTGGCTTATGTTTTGCCATACTATTGATACTGCCTTGGCTACATCTTATGCCAGAGACCTCAGCCTTTCACCTTTCAGCCTACTGGATTACCCTGATTGGCAAAATCATGGCGCTAGCGATGGTGGCTTTAGCACTAGATCTCGTCTGGGGCTATGCCGGTATTTTGAGCTTGGGACATGGCCTGTACTTTGCCTTAGGGGGTTATGCGTTTGGCATGTACCTAACACGTGAGACTGCTGGCGACGCGCTTCCTGATTTTATGCGCTTTTTGAGCTGGACCGAAATGCCATGGTACTGGGCTGGCACGCAGCATTTTTGGTGGGCAGTCGCACTGGTTGTATTAGTGCCTGGCTTGGTTGCTTTTCTCTTTGGTTTCTTTGCCTTTCGCTCAAAAATTAAAGGCGTTTATTTTTCTATCATCACCCAGGCTATGGTCTATGCGGCAGCCTTACTATTCTTCCGTAATGAGACAGGTTTCGGTGGTAACAATGGTTTTACTGGTTTTACCACCTTACTCGGCTATGACATTACCGCTGCCTCTACTCGTTCAATGCTGTGCTTTGTCACGGCCGTAGCATTATTAGTCTCTTATATGGGTTTGCGTCATTTAATGAATCAGCCTTATGGTCGAGTACTTGGTGCCATTCGTGACAGCGAAAACCGCTTGCAGTATTTAGGTTACCGTACGTTGTGGTACAAGCTATCCGCTTGGGTATTATCCGCAGTCATCGCTGGTATCGCAGGTGCCCTATACGTACCGCAAGTAGGCATTATCAATCCGAGTGAGATGAACCCTGTCAACTCAATTGAGATAGCCGTCTGGGTAGCGACTGGTGGGAGAGGAAGCTTAATTGGCGCGATTTTAGGAACTGGTGTGGTTAATGCTGTGAAAACCTACTTTACGGTCGCCTACCCTGAATTTTGGCTGTTGATATTAGGCGGGCTATTCGTCGTCGTGACATTGTTTTTACCCAATGGCATTATGGGCTTGTTCGATCGATTCAAAAAGGAGAAACAATAATGCTAAACGAGAAGTCCTCATCGACTGAACAATCGACCAAAGCGCTATCCGAATATGATCATACTGATGGACGTGACGGTCTCAGTCATCCCAAAAAATCAGGCGTCGATTTTAGCCATGGTATTGCTCTGTATTTAGAAGATGTGAGCGTTTGGTTTGACTCGTTTCGCGCACTTAATAATTTGTCGCTCTATATCGAAGAAGGCGAGCTACGCTGTATCATCGGCCCCAACGGCGCTGGCAAAACCACACTAATGGATGTCATTACAGGTAAAACCCGCCCTACCGAAGGCAGCGTGTTTTTTGGTCAAACTCATAACCTTGCCAGCTTATCTACTGAAGAAATCGCTGAAGCGGGTATCGGCCGTAAGTTTCAAAAACCTACTGTCTTTGAGAACTTTACGGTAATGGATAATTTGTTACTTGCTGCGCCAAAAGACAAACGGGTGGTTAAAAGCTTGTTCAACAAACTCAATGCCGATACTCGCGATACCCTCGACGCGACCCTACAACAAATCCGCCTGACCGATAAGATCAACAAGCCCGCTGGTTTGCTTTCACATGGGCAGAAACAGTGGTTAGAGATTGGCATGCTGCTGATGCAGAGTCCCAAACTGATTCTGCTTGATGAGCCTGTGGCAGGTATGACCGATGCCGAAACAGAACATACAGCCGAGCTGTGTCTACGGCTTAAAAAGAACCACACTTTAGTAGTAGTCGAGCACGATATGACCTTTATCGATGCCATCAGTGAAAAAGTCACGGTATTGGCACAAGGGGCGATTTTGGCTGAAGGTACGTTAGCTGAAGTACAAGCCAATGAAGCAGTGATTGAGTCCTACTTAGGTCGATAGCCGAAAAAATCATCTAGACGAGCCAAACGAATATTCCCTTTAAAATATTAAAAAAGTTTTAGAGTTTAGGAGACAGCCATGTTACAAGTGAACGATATCAACCAGTATTACGGCGGCAGTCATATTTTACGAGACGTCTCGTTTACAGCGCCCGTAGGCGCATGCAGCGTGGTACTTGGACGCAATGGCGTGGGCAAAACTACTCTGCTTAAATGCCTGATGGGGATACTACCGATTAAATCAGGAGAGATTTTGCTCAATGATAAAGATATCAGCAAGATGTCTCCCGAGCAACGTGTCCGAGCAGGGCTGGCTTATGTACCACAAGGACGCGATATTTTTTCGACACTGACCGTAGAAGAGAACATATTAATTGGTATGGCCAAGTTTTCACGCAGTAAGGCCAAACACGTACCCAAGCATTTATACGATATTTTCCCGGTACTCGATGAGATGAAGCATCGGCGCGGTGGTGATTTGTCTGGTGGTCAGCAGCAGCAGCTTGCTATCGCCCGTGCCCTAGCCTCCGAGCCGACTGTGCTCATTTTAGATGAGCCAACTGAAGGTATCCAACCTTCTATCATCAAAGATATTGGCCGAGTTCTACGAGACCTAGCAGATAAAGGTGATATGGCCATTGTACTGGTTGAGCAATTCTATGAATTCGCCGAAGAGCTTGCTGACAATTACACCGTACTATCACGTGGTAAGGTAGTGTCACAAGGCGCAGGTGACACGATGGTCGAAAATAACGTACAAGATTTGGTCGCCATCTGATCTTTTTTAATAATAGATGTAATAATACAACTTGGTAGCGAACGCTTGATAACGCTAAAAATAGCGTTCTTATCCTAAGCTGCTAGCTACCAAGATTACATATCATCACGAAAACACTCTCTAATTAAAGTCACTTTTTTCACCTCACTTCTTATCTTTTTTGACTCTTAGCCTATATATTCTGTGCCATTTCAAAAACTCACATTACCAATACCCTCTGATTGGCGTCATAGCAATTATGTATGCCCAGCGAACGAAATTTGCTATTATAGTCAGCATTTTATTATCAATATTATGATGCCCTTATGATGATTCATCCTCAGTACGATCCTGTAGCATTAGCAGTTGGACCTGTCGAAGTCCATTGGTATGGGCTGATGTATTTGTTGGCATTTGCCGCCGCCTACGGACTGGCATGGTACCGCAGTACCAAGCGTGAAGGCTGGACGACAGATATGGTCTCAGACCTAGTGTTTTTTGGCGCACTTGGTGTGATATTAGGTGGCCGTGTCGGCTATGTATTATTTTATCAGTTCGGTGAGCTACTCCAAAACCCTGCCTATCTGTTCAAGGTCTGGGAAGGCGGTATGTCATTCCATGGCGGCCTGATTGGTGTCATGTTGGGTATGCTGTATTTTGCCCGCAAATATAAAAAGACACCTTTCCAAGTGCTCGATTTTGTCGTTCCCTGTGTACCAACTGGTTTATTGTTCGGACGTATTGGTAACTATATCAATGCCGAGCTATGGGGCCGCGTTTCTGATGGTGGCTACAACTGGTTGACCTACTTCCCGCAGGCCGCTAGCGTTGATATGCAGCAGCTACAAGCTAACCCTGCGCTACAAGATCTGATGACTGAAGTCAATGGCCAATACCTGTTGCCTCGTCATCCGTCGCAATTGTATGAAGCCCTTGCAGAAGGTCTGCTGTTGTTTCTATTTTTGTGGTGGTACTCATCGAAACCCCGTCCTCGGATGGCAGTGACCGGTGTCTTTATGCTTGGTTATGGCTTTAGCCGCTTTATCATTGAGTTCTTCCGCCAGCCAGACATCGACCAAGGATTTATTTTGCTAGGTTGGATGACCAAAGGTCAGATACTAAGCGCCCCAATGATAATTATTGGTCTGTTCTTGATCGGTTGTGCCTACAAACGCGGCATCTACGACTGGGGTAAGCAAGCTGCTTATTAAGCCTACCCTTTTGTGATAAAGGTTGAGGACTTAAAATAGGGTAAGCTGTTCAAACACCTACCCTAGCAATACTTTCAATAATGACAGTGTATATATCGACTACCCATCTAGCCTGTATGCGCTGTCAGCAGTAACTAAAGAGCATTTTATGATCAATGGCACCCAAAGTAATAATGAGCAAGGCTATTTAGATTTATTACGCCACGTTCTCGACAATGGCACTGAAAAAGGCGATCGTACTGGTACTGGTACGCTTAGCCATTTCGGCGCACAGCTACGCTTTGACTTAGCAGAAGGCTTTCCACTGCTAACGACCAAAAAGGTTCACTTTAAATCTATCGCTTATGAGCTATTGTGGTTTTTAAGTGGCAGCACTCATGTCGATTATCTACAACAGAATAACGTTCGTATCTGGAATGAGTGGGCGACAGCTGAACAGACCGCGCGCTTTAACAGACCTGCTGGTGATTTGGGCCCTATTTATGGTCATCAATGGCGTAACTATGGCGCGACCAAAAATGAAGATGCCAGTTATAACGCTGATGGTGTAGATCAAATCGCACAAGTCGTTGAACAGATAAAGACCAATCCAAATTCCCGTCGTTTGATTGTTTCTGGCTGGAATCCGGGTGAAGCAGAGCAAGTGGCCCTACCACCATGTCATACGTTATTTCAGTTCTTTGTCGCAGACAATAAGCTGTCGTGCCAGCTATATCAACGTTCGGCTGACTTATTCCTAGGCGTGCCTTTCAACATTGCGAGCTATGCGCTATTGACTCATATGATCGCGCAGGTGTGTGGTCTAGAAGTTGGAGAATTTGTTTGGACAGGTGGTGATTGTCACATCTATCAAAACCACCGTGAGCAGGCTGAGCTACAGTTAATTCGCTCGCTATATAAATTGCCGACATTGTCTTTGAACCCTAAAGTGAAAGACATATTTGCGTTTGAGTACGAAGACATTAGTGTCAATGACTATGAGTCGCACCCTGCTATCAAAGCCAAAGTTGCCGTATAAAGTTAGTCTGGTTAACTACGCCAAATAAGAGCAAAATTTAAGAATATAATAAAAAGGATATATTATGAGCTATGCCCATACCGAAGTTGCCCAAATCGCTGCTATTAGTAGCAATCGCTGTATCGGCAAAAACAATGAGCTGCCGTGGCATATCTCAGCAGATTTGCAACATTTCAAAAGCATGACGACCAAAGAAAACGATAGTAAGATTCAAGGTATCGTGATCATGGGTCGCAAAACATTTGAGTCAATGGGTAGCAAACCATTACCAAAGCGTGTGAGCTTCATTGTCACGACACAGATGGATTATGCTGAGACAAAAGGTCTAGCAGATAGCAGCAATGCTTATGTGGTACACAACTTAGACGATGCTCTGACACAAGCAGCGAGCCTTGCACATGGCGCGCATCTCGATACGATTTGGGTGATTGGCGGCGAGCGAGTATTTAGTGATGCTCTGATGTACACCGACCGTATTGAGCTGACTCATGTAAATACTGATATTGCAGACGGCGATGCATTTTACCCTGAGTTGCCAGAACGCTTTAAAGTAGCAGACGAATCTGAGCAAATGCACGATGAAAAAAGCGATTTAAGCTTTAAGTTTACGACTTATGAAGTAGAAACTGATAAGTAGTAAAAGCCTATTAAAAGAGGGGCAGTCTTGGATAATTTTACTTATCCAAGACTGCCCCTCTTTTTGTTTAATCTTCACACAGTCTTATTTATAGACAATCAATAAAAACTGCTGCTTGATAACATCTAATCCGTTACTCGTGCAATACTTTATAAACCGTTTTTGCGAGTACTGGTCCGATGCCTTGTACGCCTGCCAACTCCTGCTGCGAAGCGCCTAATAGCTGCTGCATACCACCAAAGTGATTGAGCAAATCACGACGACGTTTCTCACCCAGTCCCGGTATTACCTCTAGCACTGATGACGAGCGACGCTTATCGCGTTTTTTACGGTGAGCGGTAATTGCAAAACGATGCGCCTCATCACGAATATGCATCAGCAAGTGCAGTGCTTTGCTATCCATCGGTAGATCTAACGGCTCATGATCGATAAAGTGCAATACCTCAAGCCCAGCCTTGCGCCCTTCCCCTTTTGCCACACTGATGAGCAAGGTGTCACCAAGAATACCCAACTCAGTTAATACTTCTTTGGCAATACCAAGCTGACCTTTACCACCATCAACCAATAGCAAATCCGGTAACGGCTGCTTCTTATAACGTCGAGTCAGTACTTGTTTCATCGCCGCATAATCATCGCCACCTTGGATATCATGGATAGCATACTGACGGTAATCGCGACGGCGCGAGCCACCTTGATCAAATACCACGCAGCTACCAATGGTCGCCTCACCCATCGTATGTGAAATATCAAAACACTCAATGCGATCAATCGTCCGATCAGTGACAGTCGCCAGTACGTCTTTTAGTGCGCCAAATCGTGCATGCAGCTCCAAATAATCGCCAAGTTTGGTTTTTAATGCATTACTGGTATTCAGTGTGGCTAAGTCTAGCCACTCTGAACGGTGCTCACGCACATTGGTCTTGATGACTACTTTATTACCAAAGTGTGTTGCCAATGCTTCACTCACTGCCACCTGATCTGGTATCTGATGGCTCAATATGATTTCAGCTGGCAGATCATCGGTCACTTGGAAATAAAATGACGTAATGAAGGCCGATAAGTTATCTGCTAACGACTCACTACTATCCACATCTGGGAAATAGTTTTTTCCGCCCAATACACGGCCCCCACGTACCGTCAGCACGTTCACACAGGTCATGCCAGCCTGACTGGCAATGGCAATCACATCTGCCTCACCTTGTACGGTATAGACCGCTTGCCTTGCTTGTACTTCACGTAACATGGACAGCTGATCGCGATAAAATACTGCTTTCTCAAAATCTAACGCTTCAGCTGACGCTTCCATCTTTTCAATCAGCGTACTATGGATATCGCTAGAATCTCCCTTTAAAAAACGAATGGTATTATTCACGTCTTCTGCGTACTCTTCTGGCGACACCAAACCGACACAAGGCGCACGGCAACGTTTGATCTGATACTCAAGGCAAGGACGCTGACGCTGCTTAAAAAAGGTATTGGTACATTGACGCATTTGAAACATCTTTTGCATCAAGACCAACGTTTCTTTTGCCGCATGTGCAGAGGGAAACGGGCCAAAGAATCGACCCTTTTGGTGATTGCCCTTGCCGCGACCGTAAGCCAAACGTGGATAAGGTTTATCGGCTGAGATAAACACATAAAGATAGGATTTATCATCACGCAGCAGCACGTTATAGGGCGGACGATGCTCTTTGATTAGATTCTGTTCAAGCAACAGCGCTTCGGTCTCACTACGCGTAATAATAGTCTCAATATTATGAATCCGCGCCACTAGCGCCTGTGTCTTTGGATGGTCAATCGTCTTGGCAAAATAGCTATTTACTCGACTCTTTAGCGACTTAGCTTTACCAACGTATAATATATCGCCGTTCTTACCCAGCATCTTATATACCCCTGGCAAGTTAGGCAGGCGTTTAATCAGATGCTTAAGACGGGCTTTTTTATCATCGACAGGACTCGATTCTGAGACATTAACCATAGAATTTATTGCTCTTAAAAATCTTAGTAATACTGCTAGTTATGGGGCGGGAGTCATTGTTTTACAAGCCAATTATTATCGCAGCGCTACCCATAAAAAAGCCAGCTTTCGCCGGCTTAGTTTGTTCTATTATCGTTTATCCAATCACATACTATTAATGACGAAAGTTTGCCATCAATGCTGGGATACCCGGCAGCATACCAACGATAGCCATAACACCTGTCAATACCACAAACATAATACCTGGTATGATCCAGCGGCTCATCTTAGTCAAATTGGCACTACGTTCTTTAGAGCCAATCAAGCCCAAGTTATCAAGCAATAACGTGAGCGACCAACCAAAGGCTGGGTTAACCAATGCCGACGCAAATACCACGATAGCAGCAGATTGCGTGGTTTTACCTTCACGCGTCATCTCCATACCAGCTTCTAGTAATGGAATAAACACCCCAACGATCAAGGCCACACACATCACTGGCTGCCAAATGGCCAAATCCATCGGATAGCCCCAAACTCCTGCGATAATACAGAATAGAGCCGTCAATAAAGCGCCGGCAGGAATCGGACGTTTAGCAATCGCTGCAGGAACAATATACGTTCCCCACGATGACGCAAAGTTAGCACCGCCCAATACAGAGCCGACTACCTGACGAAATGAAGCGCTAGTCATGGTGTCATCGATATCCATAAGCACTTTTTCAGTACGCTTAGGATAGCTGATTTTTTGGAATACTTGATGGCCCAAGAAATCTGGCGACCACATCGCCACGGCCAAAATAGCAAATGGCAATACTACAATGAAGCTTTCAATCGTCGGCAGACCTAACATCCAACCTGTGTTTTCGCCCCACCAATACATTGGATTCATGTTTGGTAGACCTGGTGCTGTTTTGAACTCAAAAGGTGCGCCCAATGCGAAGGCAAGACCACCACCCAACACACAGCTTAGCGGAACCGCGAGCCAGCGTTTTTGCCAATGCTCAAGCAATGCATACAGCAGGATAGTCGCCAGAATAATAAAGAAAGCGATATGCGACATGCCAATCCCTTCGGCCCAAGCGAAAAGGTTTTTGACCTGTGATGTGGTTCCAATAAAGCCCAAGTAAATCAAGAGGCCACCGCACACACCTTTACTGGTTAAGTTAGCAAGCAGACTCCCCCCTTTACTAATTGCGAGGAGCAGACCAAAAGCACCGATAAGCAAACCAAAAGCCATCGGGTGTCCACCAGCTGCTACCACAATAGGAATCAGAGGAATAAGTGGACCGTGAGTACCTGCGAGGTTGGCTGTCGGCAGTAGAAAGCCCGAAAATAAGATAATAAAGAAAGAGACGATCAATAGCTCATAGCGCACGTTTTCTAAGACAAACGCATCACCTAAGCCGAGTGGACCTGCAAAGGTTGCTGCAATGGCGCCCACCATAACAACTTTACCGATGGTCGCGGCCATTGCTGGAATAGTATCTTCGTATTCAAAACGGTAATCACGGAATGGTAAATTAGGACGCCAGCGTTTCGGCTGCATGATTTGTAATTCATGGTTTAAATAAGCATCACGACTGTCAAAACTAGAACTGGGTTTATGTAAATCTACATAACTGCCTTGTGCTTGACTGTCGTGGTTTACGTTCGAGGTCGGCGTATTAGACCCTGAAGAGGGGGTCTGAGGGTTACTCATCACATTTCCTTGTGTCGATTACGTCTTTGATTGACTACACACGCTCTGCTCTAATGTCATAGACCAAAGCGCCTATTACAAACTGCGAACTATTGTATGCCAAGATTTGATGAAATGCGAACCTAAAACCATTTAAAGATACTATGTATCTCATTATAATATATAAACTAAAGTTTCTATTTGAGACAAAATTGACCTTAATAGAAAACCATGAGGAAAAAATCTCTCTGTTATAGATGTTGAATTAGAATAAACGACCGTTTTATTGATAATGGTTTACATCTAGGTAGATTTTTATCACATAGATGAATAGCAAAGATAGTTATAATAAATAACGATCGTTACTTATAAGTGGGCATAAATATGTCATTTTGGTTACGCTTTAGAGCTAGCGGGCTGAGTACTTTTTAATTATGATAAATACTTTTTATCGATTTATTTCTCAGTGATACTGTTTAAAATCGCATTATTGATACAATCAAAAAATTGAGAAAAGGCAACAGGACAAGTTTATGAGCGTATTACCTACCAACCTTGAGACTTTGAAACGACGGGCCAAGCAAAGCATCATGCCACTGCTGACACCGCATTTATTAAAGCTGCGGCTTAATACTTATGCACCATATATTGGCGCAGGTATCAAAATCGATCATATCAGTCTTGATCAGGGTTTGTGCGTGGTAAGCATGGGGCTAAATACCCTAAACAAAAACATCGTCGGTACTCAGTTCGGTGGTAGCTTGTATTCAATGGTCGACCCTTTTTATATGCTTATGCTGATGCATCAACTGGGTAGCAATTACGTGGTATGGGACAAAAGCTCGCACATTGATTTTGTTGCGCCTGGCAGTAGCAAAGTCACTGCACGCATGAAAATACCTAGCTCTGAAATCATTACTATTCAAGAGTTGGCAAAAGAAGGCGAAGCAGTATTCCGTGAATACAAAGTCGATATCGTTGATGAGCAGCAAAAGCTCATTGCGACCGTTACCAAGACGTTATACATTAGACTGCGCAAATACAGTAAGTCCAAAGAGCAAGTAAATCGCATCGATACATTTGATGCTCAATAAGCTTTAGCTTATAACTGGCACTATTAGAGCTGATAATATCGGAGCTGATAAAACTCAAATTATTAATGCTATACATACAAAAACCCCAATCTAGCTTTCGCATAGATTGGGGTTTCGTCTTTTTTGGTATGGCCCGCTTATTTATAAATAAACCTATGAATAAGGGCTTGTATCTACTATTACCTTGTCTTGAGCCAATCCTAACATTATAGGATTAACTCAAAACGGCAAACTTGTGCTTAGATACCAGGTGCAGTATCAACTGCATCAGGTACGCCAGCGTCAGTTTTTTTCTTAGCAACTGGACGAGCACCAAGTTTTTCGCGGATACGTGCTGATTTACCAGAGCGCTCACGTAAGTAGTATAGTTTCGCACGGCGAACAGCACCGCGACGTTTCACTTCGATGCTCTCGATGATTGGTGAATGCAATTGGAATGCACGCTCAACGCCAACGCCGCTTGAGATTTTACGTACGGTAAACGCTGAGTTTAAACCGCGGTTACGCTTAGCAATTACAACGCCTTCAAAAGCCTGTAAACGCTCACGCTCACCTTCACGTACTTTTACTTGTACCACAACGGTATCGCCGGGTGCAAAGCTTGGGCGCTCAAGCAATTGAGCGTTTTCGATGACCTGAACCAATGGATGCTTGTTGCTCATGAGAGTTATCTCCTCACATTAGATAATAGAGGCTTGACGCATATCACCTGTTTGTAATAATTAATCGCATCTCTTTATAGTGAGACACAACGTAAATGGGTTATAACCAACGGCCACTATGCTATGACTCGTTTTATTATTGCTCAAAATTCTGTTTCTTAACTGTTTATCAAACTTACTAACGATAAAATCAGATTCTAAAAATCTACTTTTTATCTGCTTTGGCCAATGCTTTCAACCACTTTGCTTGCTCTACCGTTGGGGTAAACGCTTGCCATAAGTCTGGACGACGCGTTTGCGTACGACTGACTTGCTGACTAAAACGCCACTTAGCGATATTGGCATGGTGACCTGAAAGTAATACCTCAGGAACTGCCATACCCGCAAACTCATGCGGCTTAGTATAGTGTGGACAGTCAAGCAAGCCATCGACAAAAGAGTCTTGCTCCGCTGACTTGTCATCACCCATGATATCGGGCAGACGACGTATCACACTATCCATCAGCACCATTGCTGGCAACTCGCCACCAGTCAACACGTAATCACCTAGCGATACTTCCATATCGACATATTGTGATAGTAAACGCTCGTCAATACCTTCATAACGACCGCATAATAAAATCATGCCATCGTAATCAGTCATATTGACTACGCTACTCTCACTAAGCGTCTGTCCTTGCGGCGACATATAAATCACCGGACAGTGCTCACTATCGACACGGCAACCATGTTGACTGGCACGCAATCGTGCATCCTCAATGGCTTTCGATAATGGCTCAGCCATCATCACCATTCCAGGACCACCCCCATAAGGGCGCTCATCAATACGGCGATAGTTATCGGTGGTATAATCACGTGGATTAATGCATTCAATCGTAACTTGCTCTTGAGTCACTGCTCGGCCCGTGATTCCAAATTCACGAATCGTGGCAAACATCTCAGGAAAAATACTAATTACGGCAAAATACATCTGATGTCTACTTGCGTTAAGGCTAAAACAATCGGTGTAAGTAATAACAACGTCTGACTAAAAAGCCAGAAACGCTATCAGTAATCACTCGGCCATGCCACAAGCACTGTTTTTTCAGTCATATTGACTTCTATCACAGTTTGCTTATGCCATGGAATCAGGCGTTCTTCATTGTCCAAACTGTCTGAATTTGCCGTTACGCGCATGATGTCATGGGCACCGGTTTCAAACATTTCAGTGATATTACCTAGATACTCATCCTGCTCGTTCATCACGCGCAGACTGACCAAATCCGACCAATAATATTCGTCTTCAGCTGTTTCAGGTAGGACGTTTTGTTCGACCCAAACGGTAACACCGTTCATAGTCTCAGCAACATTACGATCAGGAATCTGCTCAAATTGAGCCACAATTCCTGTTCCTTGCTCACGCCAAGCCTTCACAGTTAAAGGTTTCATGCCAGTGGCAGTTTTCATCCACCACGGCTTCATGTCGAATATCGCTGTACGGTCATCCGTATCACTGAATACCCAAAGCCAGCCTTTAATGCCGTAAGGCTTCTTAAGCTGACCAATTTTCATAAGGGCACTAGCGTTTGGAACAGATGACATAGCAGCTAACCTAACAATGATTAAAACAGCAATTGCAAAAACAATTGCGTCAAAAGCGATAAACAGTTAATGGCGCACCCTGGTCAGACCAGTTACGCTATGTATTCTAAAGTCTACTGAGTCATGTCATAGTTTTGCTACGAACGTCTCAGTAACAACCAAAACTTAAGCAGTTGCTTCAGTTTGAGCTGCAGACTTGTTGTAAGCTTTTGCTAATGAAGCAACGCGATCTGAAGGTTGTGCACCTTTTGCGATCCACGCATTGTACGCTTCCATGTTTAGGCGTACTGCTTCTTCAGACTCTTTAGCGAGTGGGTTAAAAAAGCCGATGTTTTCAATATAGCGACCGTCACGCGCGCGGCGTTGATCAGCAACAACTACTTGATAAAATGGGCGTTTCTTGGCACCGCCCCGTGCTAAACGAATAACAACCATGTGAATTCTCTCTTTCGCAGGTATACCAAAAAGGGCATAATTATATCACAGTCTTTATTTGTTGAAAACATAAACTGTGCATATTTAATTATTTATTAACAATAGCTTAAATGTCGACCTAAGTAAAATATAACTGATGATAATGGCTTATTTTTAAAGTTTTTCTTTAGATTCTATAAATTACTATCGCTCTTTCTGAAAAATAGACAATTGCTAAATACATTTATCCTTAAGCTTAACTTTATACCTATTTCAATAACTATCTGGCTCGCTCGTCGATTGCATACTGTATCAGTACTATTTATTGATTATGCTATTCTATGATATATCGCTATAGATTGATGCACAGACTAGCTTTAAGACAATCATATTTAGAGAACTACACGCTATATCACAATAACTTTTCTTTTACTCTGTTGGACACATATGATTTCCCCAAACCCAAAGCCGCGTCGTAAAGGTTGGCTGCCACGCTCTTATTCCAACACTTGGCTAACGACCTTGATGGTTGCCTTTATCGTGCTTATCAGTGTGAGCTTATCAATTTTGTTCTTTTGGCGCAGTCTATATCTGCCAGAGCTAAAAAACCATGCGCGTTATTTGACGAGTGAATTGCAGCTGATCAATAGTGTTAATAAAGACTGGCAAGGTCGTCCCGAAGTACGCCAATGGATTTACCAGCACTCTCATGTCGTCGTGGTAAACAACCCTAGCGACTTTCCAGAAGTCGCTGACAAGCCGTTCGTGAGCTTTTTTACGGACGTACTACAACGTGAAATCGGTGCACAGCTTGGTCGTCCTGTAGAGGTTTATTTTAAATTTAAGCCAACGCCGCAGCTATGGGTACAAGATAGCCGTGATGACAGTTTTTGGGTGCGTGAGCCTGTCGTCTACTATTCACAATATAGCCCGACATTATTGGTACTGTTTTTGATTGGACTGCCTATCCTATCGTTACTCACGATTATTCTATTAGCGCGTCAGTTAAATCGTCCGCTACGCTACCTACAGCGAGCAGCTACTAACTATATTCGTCTTGGTCATGCAACCACACTGCCCACTCAGAAAGGCCCCACAGAAATACGTCAGGTTAATATGGCGTTTAACCGACTGTTTACGACATTGAATCAAGCGCAGAAAGAGCGAACAATTATGCTTGCCGGTATCTCACACGATCTGCGGACGCCGTTGACACGTATGCGCTTGACCGCAGAAATGCTACCAGATGACTTCTTTCGTGAAGGGCTAATCTACGATATTGAGGATATGGATGCTATTTTGGAGCAGTTCATCTCATTTATGAAAGACGGTTCTGATGAGCCAGTCAGCTTGACCAACCTAGACACTATATTTAGTGAAATTATGGTGCAGTTTGCGCCAATGAAGTTTGTATATGAGTCAGAATGCAACAAGGTCGTTCCCGTACGTCCATTATCCATCAAGCGTCTGATTATCAACTTGGTCAATAATGCCAATCGTTATGGAAAGCCACCTATTTATTTATCGGCAACGGTTGTACCGACATTTATAGAAACTGTCGAAGACGAAGATACGGATGTGGTCAGCGAAAATGTGGTGAACAAAGAAGCTCAAGAACAACTAGTGATTTGTGTACGAGATTGCGGTGATGGTGTCGCTGACGATCAATTAGAGCGTATTATGCAACCGTTTGAACGTGGAGAGACGGCGCGTACTACTCAAGGTAGCGGACTAGGTCTTGCGATTGTTGATCGTATTGCACGATTACATCACGGTACCGTCGAAGCCATCAACCACCCTGAAGGTGGGTTACAAGTATGTGTACGTATTCCCCTACTCTCCAAAGTCGCTGGAGATACGACATTAGCGGCTGAAGTAGAAGAGGTATCTGAGGTAGACAGTACGGTGCCAAATTCAAAATAGCGATGAGACTTTAATCTGAATAAGCAAAGAGGTAAACGCTAGTCTTTGCTACCAATAGCCGGCGGAATATACTCAGCACTGTTAGTGAAAGCTAATGGTTGGGTAATTTCAGCCTGAGCTGTTTGTAGTGTTTGGGTCGTTGACGGCTGTTTTAAAAATAAATAATAGCCTAGCGTAATCGCATTCAACACTACCAAGCCACCAAATAAATATGGCATCCTATGCTCTCCTATGACATTGTCCAACTGTCTTAAAAATAGCGACAAGTGCGTCACCTAGCTATAAAGCACTATCGTGTTATACCATTAAAATGGCGCTAATTGTCTTTAGTATCATGACTAATAATTATGCCCTAGCCTGATGATTTAGCCTGATAGCTTGCTCTTGTAGATTAGCCCTATAACTTGACCTAATCTGACAACTTAGTATCGAAGTCGCGCTCGCTTTTCTCTTGCGTCAATTCATCAGCAGCAAGAATTTGCGTCAATGGTTTAATGGGCCACGTCATCACAAACCTTGCACCGCCTAACTCACGACTCTCATCTACTTTCATACTACCATTAAACCAAAAGGCGATACGCGATACAATAGATAACCCTAACCCATAGCCACCTGACGCGCGTGTACGGCTGTCATCTAAGCGTGAGAATGGAATGAATACTTTTTCACGATCCGCTTCAGGAATACCATGTCCATCATCTTCGACACTAACGAAGGCATTGCCTTTTTTGACACCTGCACTAATGATAATGGTTGTTTCTGCATAGCGTAACGCATTACCTGCAAGGTTCTGAATCACACGGTGTAAGTAACGTCTATCTGCAACTGCCGTTACTTTTGCATTTGGCAAACTGGTTACTATTTTGATAGGTTTGCCTAGCGCATTGGTTTCGCGCTCGATCTGCTCTAACAGCTCTCTTAAGTTTACTGGTTCTAAATCTAACTTTGGTGACCCTTCCTCAAGCTTAGCATAAGTCAAAATCTCATCAATCAAACCATTAAGCGATTCAATATCTTCATCAATATAGTCACGCTGCATAAAACGTGAGTCTTCGTCATCCGTATCAGCAAGCATATCTACCGCAAATCGAATACGAGCCACTGGCGTACGCAGCTCATGTGAGACCGCTCGGGTAAGCTCTCGCTGTGATTCAATCAAACGCTTAATATGCGAGGTCATGGCGTTAAAAGTCGCTGACAAACGCGCTATTTCATCTTGACCAATAACCTGTACTTGAATATCAAGGTTACCTTGACTGACCTCATTTACACCTACCTGAATCAATTGTAGCTTACGTTCAAGCGGGAAGATGAGCGCATATACACCTAAGCTAATTAGGAACATGCTGATAAGAATCATACTAATAATTAAGTTAAGCGGAAACCAATTAAATAACGGTATAGGCCCAATCAAAATTGCCATATCATTGATTTCAGAGGGTACCACTACTCTAATCGCCGAGTTACTTGTACTACTATTAGTATCTTGCAGTGATATGACGACTTCGTCACGACGCAGACGAGACATCTGATCTGAATCTAACTCAAGTGTATTGACTGCTTTGAACGCTAAAGGAAAAGAAAACTTTTTCTCCAATTCAGCCAAACGTGCACGCTTGTCCGATAATGTCATGTGATAAGACAAGTCATCTAATAAAAAGACCGCGATTGCCCGTACTTGCTGTTCGGTGACTTGAGAGATTCTTGCTGTTAACACACTCTTGTTATCCGGCAAACGATAATAAACATCTGCATATACAGGCTGGTTGAAATAACGTACAACGGTATTATCATTTTTAAAACGGCGTAGCTCACTGGCGCTAAAATCTACTTCGTCAATAGGCAAGACTTTAAAAGTAGTACCAAACAAACTACTCGCATCTGATAACCAATATTCACGCTCTTCTTCGCTATTTTGGTGAGCAATTCCTTCACTCACCAAATGGAACGCCCCCATTGCCATATTTTCACGATAGGACTGCACACGCTCCTTATTAATGGTATCCATCAATAACTGCGCAAACAGTGCCACACACAAGCAGACTATAAGTAGCCCAGCATAGATACGAACAAAAATACTGTGTTTTAAAGAAGAGACTAATGACATACGTGCCGTGACCAACTTAATAAATAGAGATTGCCAATATCATCAAACATATAGGCAGTACTATGTGATTGATAATATCGAACATGATCGAATAGGGATAGACTTTAACTTTGACTTTTAACTACCGCATTTTAATCCATATGCAGCAATCATCCAAAGACTTATATGTATGACATATATTTAGTCAGCGTATATAATAATGGGTTAATTAAACCACATAACACTACATTTAAGTTTAAAAATTAAAATTTAGCCACAAAAAAACCAGCATCGTTGCTGGTTTTTTCAAATAGCGATTAATAATTAATCAACCTATAGAAGCAACAATATTAGTTGCCTTCTTTTACGAATAGATAGCCTTTACTACGTACGGTCTTAATACGCTTTGGATTTTCTGGATCATCACCGATTTTTGGACGAATACGTGAGATACGTACATCAATTGAACGATCTTGACCATCATACTCAATACCGCGTAGACGCTCAAAGATATCTTCACGTGACAAGATGCGACCTGCATTAGAAGCAAGTAACCATAGTAGATCATATTCAGCACTAGTGAAATCAACCAACTCATCACCTAGGTTAACTGAACGACCACCATTATCAATTACTAACTCGCCAAACTCTAGACGTTGTGGCACATCTTCTGATGGTGCATTTTCTGAGCGGCGTAATAGCGCACGAATACGAGCAAGCAATACACGTGGTTGAGCAGGCTTGGCAACATAATCGTCAGCACCCATCTCAAGACCCAATACCTGATCCATGTCTTCAGTACGTGCAGTCAACATCAAAATCGGATTTTGATAATGCGGGCGCACTTCACGGCAGACAGTCAGACCATCACTACCAGGTAGCATGACATCAAGTACAACCATATCTGGTTGCTCATTGACGATACGGCGAATAGCACGATTACCATCAGTTTCAATTGCCACTTCTAAACCATTTTTGACCAAGTAATCTTGAGTCAACATGGCCAGACGCTCATCATCTTCAACAATCAAGATTCGGGGGGTGTTGTCTTCTTCATTCGTTGTCATTGTTATATCCTCTAATACATCTAATTTAAAAGTAGTAAAAGTAAGAGCGGTAAAATTAATAGCACCATATAGTGGCACAATTGATGTTCGTATAGCTGTTACAAACTTGGTAGCACAGTATACTATTAAATTATCAGCTTCCTATACTATAGCTTATAGTCGGTAACAAAACCTATAAACTACCCCTATCAAAACTTTAGTTTGCGTCCAGAAATTATGTCAATTACTTTGTCAGTACATCGCAATCTGTATTATCTATCGGTTGCTAATTATCCAAACCATCGAGCCAACATTATCGCGTACAGTTACTGCTCGTTACTTATAATACGTTATGTCTAATATAACCATATATTAACGTTGTCGCCAGTGTCTTTTTAAGAAAATTCTAATAGGCGATGATTCATTGATAATAAAAGATTTTTCTTGAGAATAGATTGAACTGCCATAAATAATAGACAAGTCATAACTATATGTATTTACTGCAGAACAGTTAATTTCATAATGAGTAGACATAAAAAAACAGCCCATATAATGGACTGTCTTTTTATTATTACTTCTAGCGATAACTCTAGACGATTAGCTAGAGCTATCAGTAATAAATTACGCGCGGTTTTTGTACTTACGAATAGTCTGTAATTGTCCTACTGACTCTGCAAGTGAAGCCAAAGCCGCATTAGTTTGTAGTGTATCAGACTGGTTAACTAGCATTTGCTCAGCCTTTTTACGTGCTTCGACGATTTTGCTTTCGTCAAGATTGTGTGCACGCATGGCTGTATCAGCCAATACCGTAACCATCTTAGGCTGTACTTCTAGTACACCGCCTGAGACGTAAATTACTTCTTCTTCACCGTTTGGTGTTTGCACTCGCATTGCACCTGGCTTTAGCAAAGTAATAAGCGGTGTGTGACCTGGCAATACACCAATCTCGCCTTCGGTACCAGTAGCTATTAACATGCTAATTTCGCCTGAATACAACTCTTCACGAGCACTTACGACGCGACATTGTAACGTTGCCATACTTAATTCCTTACCATCAAAGCGCGATCAAAAAACAGTAAAACTGCGATGCGTTACTGAAGAGTAGATACAAGATTTATATTATATCTACTCGTTAGCTTATGCTTATACAACTTACGCTGACTTAGACTT
This sequence comes from Psychrobacter sp. NPDC078501, assembly GCF_044900935.1. NCBI lineage: Bacteria > Pseudomonadati > Pseudomonadota > Gammaproteobacteria > Moraxellales > Moraxellaceae > Psychrobacter > Psychrobacter sp. NPDC078501. The sequence continues at coordinate 81,618 of NZ_JBJDOS010000006.1, forward strand.
CATTTTTTCAGCTTTAGCGACTACTTCATCGATGCTACCAGCCATGTAGAACGCTTGCTCTGGTAGGTCATCGTATTCACCAGCGATGATTGCTTTAAAGCTAGCAATGGTATCGCGTAGTGGTACGTATTTACCAGGTGCACCAGTGAAGACTTCGGCTACGTGGAATGGCTGAGACAAGAAGCGCTGAATCTTACGAGCACGATAAACAACCAGCTTATCTTCTTCTGATAACTCATCCATACCCAAGATAGCGATGATGTCTTTAAGCTCTTTATAACGCTGTAGAACTTCCTGAACACCGCGAGCAACATTGTAATGATCTTCACCGATTACTTGTGGATCTAACTGACGTGATGTTGAATCCAATGGATCAACCGCAGGATAGATACCTTGTGATGCAATATCACGGCTTAGTACAACTGTTGCATCTAAGTGAGCAAACGTTGTAGCAGGTGATGGATCGGTCAAATCATCCGCAGGTACGTATACCGCTTGAACTGAAGTAATAGAGCCTGACTGAGTTGACGTAATACGTTCTTGCAGTAAGCCCATCTCTTCAGCTAGTGTTGGCTGATAACCAACCGCTGACGGCATACGACCAAGTAGTGCTGATACTTCTGTACCCGCTAGTGTATAACGGTAGATGTTATCAACAAACAATAGTACGTCACGACCTTTGCCAGTAACAGGATCTTTGGTATCACGGAAGTACTCAGCCATGGTCAAACCAGACAGTGCAACACGTAAACGGTTACCCGGTGGCTCATTCATCTGGCCATATACCATTGCTACTTTAGACTTACTGAAGTCTTCAGTGTTTACAACGCCAGCTTCCTGCATTTCGTGATAGAAATCGTTACCTTCACGAGTACGCTCACCAACACCAGCAAATACTGACAAACCTTCATGTTTTAGAGCGATGTTGTTGATCAGCTCCATCATGTTAACGGTTTTACCAACACCAGCACCACCGAACAGACCAACTTTACCACCTTTAGCGAACGGGCAAAGTAGATCGATAACTTTAATACCAGTCTCTAGTAGCTCAGTGCTGTTTGACTGATCCGCGTAGCTTGGCGCTTCACGGTGGATAGACCATTTTTCGTCAGCAACAACAGGACCTTCTTCATCGATAGGACGACCAAGAACATCCATGATGCGACCTAGCGTACCAGTACCTACAGGCACAGAGATAGGTGCGCCAGTATTAGTAACAGGTAGGTTACGCTTTAAACCTTCGGTTGAACCCATTGCAATAGTACGTACGATACCATCACCTAGCTGTTGCTGTACTTCTAGGGTAGTTTCGGTACCATCTACTTGCAAGGCATCAAAAATTTGAGGAACTTCATTACGGTTGAACTCAACGTCAAGAACCGCGCCAATAATCTGTACAATACGACCGCTACTCATTGCGTTCTCCTTGAACTTCTATATATAGGTGTAGTCAATTATGAAACAGCAGCAGCACCGCCAACGATTTCCGAGATTTCTCGGGTAATCGCCGCTTGACGCAGCTTGTTATAAACCAACTGTAAATCGTTAATAAGGTCACCAGCATTATCTGTTGCCGCTTTCATCGCAACCATACGTGAAGACTGCTCAGAGGCAATGTTTTCCATTACCGCTTGATAAACAATCGACTCAATATAGCGACCAAGCAATTCATCAATCAAAGTCTTGATGTCAGGCTCGTAGATATAATCCCAGCTAAGTTCTGTCTGTAGACCACTGTCTTCATCATCAAATGACTGCTCTGGTAGAGGAACCAACTGATTGACTGTTGGTTTCTGAGTCATCGCATTGACGAATCGGTTGTAGACCACATAGATACGGTCAATATTGCCGTTACTATAGTCTTCAAGCATCGCTTGAACCGGTGCATTTAATTGTTCAAACGTTGGTTTATCGCCATAATCGGTCACAGCCGATGTAACTTTACCACCAAAGTTTTTAAAGAAACTCACACCTTTGGCACCGATGACTGCAAACTCAGCTTGTACAGACTGATCTTGATAATCTTGGATACTTTTAGTTAGGGCTTTGAATAAGTTAATATTCAAACCACCCGCTAGGCCACGGTCAGAGGTAATGACAATATAGCCAACCTTATTGACTGGACGCGATACCATATACGGATGTTTGTAGTCTGATGAGGCATGCACCAAATGTGAAATAACCCGGCGCATACTATCAGCATACGGGCGACCCACTTCCATGCGCTCTTGTGCACGGCGCATTTTACTTGCCGCTACCATTTGCATAGCACGAGTAATTTTCTGGGTGCTTTTAATACTGGTGACTTTGGCACGTATCTCTTTTAAGCTTGCCATAATGATTCCAATATAAGAGGGTTAAAAAGCATTGGCGCATGCGACAATCGTTCGATATACAACATCAATCCTACAGAATAACATTTTATATCTTGTGGCATTACGCGATCTAATACCGGTAATGGTTAAAACAGTGGCGCAAATATCTGGTCAGACAACGCGCCACTTTATCAGCTCTAAGCTACAGTTATAACCAATTCGGCTTAACCCGTTAAATTAATAACTGTGATTTTGTTTAAAGGTCTCTAGAGATGACTTTAAACGACCTGCGATATCATCATTGTAGTTCGCAGTGTCATCAATTTCACGCATCAATTCACTTTGCTCATCATGCATATAACGTAGGTACGCTTCTTCGAAAGAACCAATCTTTTCGACAGGTACGTCAGCTAAGAAGCCTTCGTTTGAAGCATAGATAACGGCTGCTTGCTCAGAGATTGACATCGGCTGATATTGCTTCTGCTTCATCAATTCAGTCACACGCTCACCATGATCAAGCTGCTCGCGAGTTGCGTCATCAAGATCTGATGCAAACTGAGCGAATGCTGCTAGTTCACGATACTGAGCTAGAGCGGTACGAATACCACCAGATAGCTTTTTGATGATCTTAGTCTGAGCGGCACCACCAACACGAGATACCGAGATACCAGCGTTTACTGCTGGACGGATACCTGAGGCGAATAAGCTAGACTCTAGGAAAATCTGACCATCAGTGATCGAAATCACGTTAGTTGGTACGAATGCAGATACATCACCAGCTTGTGTTTCAATGATTGGTAGAGCGGTTAAAGAACCAGTTTTACCTTTCACTTCACCGTTAGTGAACTTTTCTACATAATCAGCATTTACACGTGATGCACGCTCAAGTAGGCGTGAGTGTAAATAGAATACGTCACCAGGATAAGCTTCACGACCTGGCGGACGACGTAATAGTAGTGAAATCTGACGGTAAGCAACTGCTTGCTTTGATAAGTCATCAAATACAATCAGTGCATCTTCGCCGCGGTCACGGAAGTATTCGCCCATCGTACAACCTGAGTACGGTGCGATATACTGAAGTGCTGCAGGCTCTGATGCTGAAGCAACCACAACAGTGGTATATTCTAGTGCACCAGTTTGCTCAAGCTTACGTACGACGTTAGCGATAGTCGAACGTTTCTGTCCGATAGCCACGTATACACATTTAATGCCTGACGCTTTCTGTGCGATGATCGCATCGATAGCCATCGCTGTTTTACCAGTCTGACGGTCACCAATGATAAGCTCACGCTGACCACGACCAATTGGGATCATAGTATCAACGGCTTTATAACCAGTCATTACTGGTTGATCTACTGATTGACGGTCGATAACGCCTGGAGCGATCTTTTCGACTTTATCAGTCATCTTGGCATCGATAGGACCTTTGCCATCAATAGGATTACCCAAAGCATCAACAACACGGCCTAACAGCTCAGGACCTACTGGTACTTCAAGAATACGACCAGTACAATAGGCTTTTTGACCTTCTTGCAGCTTTAGGTAATCACCAAGTACTACCGCGCCAACAGAATCACGCTCTAAGTTTAGAGCCATTCCGTAGATTTCGCCTTCAAACTCAATCATTTCGCCGTACATGGCATCTTCAAGACCATGAATCTGCACGATACCGTCAGATACTTTGACAATCGTGCCTTCATTCTTTGCAGTTGCACCCGCATCAAGGTCTTGAATACGCTGCTTAATCAGGTTACTGATTTCCGCTGGATTCAATTGTTGCATTGCCTTGTTTCCTTTAATTTATGATAACCCGCCCACTGACTTAATTGCTCTTATAATCATACAGTCAATATTTGACTGTATTGATGATTGGCATTAGGCAGTTAGCTGTGTTTTTAACTGTTGTAACTTGCCGCGCATCGAATCATCAATGACTTTGTCACCGACTTTGATTGTAGCGCCTGCCAATAGACTTGGATCAACTGATTCGTGAATCACTACACTAGCATTTAGCGAGGCAGCAAGACGCGTTTGTAGCGTTTGACGCTGTTCATCAGTCAATGGGTAGGCAGAGGTCACATATGCGTCAAGCTGCTTTAAGCTTATTGCCTTGTGACGGCGATAATGCTCATAAACTTCAGGAAGCAGCGCCAGACGCTCTTGTTCTGATAACTGTTTAACGAAGTTACTAAGTGCTACTGATACTTTTGGATAGCTTACGTTACTGTCAAGGCTAGTCCCTTGAGCTTCGCTTAATAACTGCTTAAAAGCAGAATCATTAGCGCTAGCTACTTGCGTATCATAAAGATCGACCAAAGCAGCTGACTTATGCTCAGCAGAAACAGCTGGATTGTCTAGCCAAGTACTGAACGACTTGTCATTGACAACAGTGCTAGCAACAAGTAAGAAGTTTTCCCACTCGTTGACTGCGCCGTTTTCGTTGGCATAGTCAAACGCGGCTTTAGCGTACGGTCGTGCTAAGGTTGATAAGTCAGCCATTATATCCTCACAATTACAGCTTCGCCGCCAGTTGGTCTAACATACTGGCATGTTTTTGCACATCGACTTTGTCTTGCAAAATCTTCTCTGCACCAAGTACAGCCAGTTCAGCAACTTGGGCACGTAATGATTCACGCGCTTGATTGATTTCTTGATCGATAGATGCTTGCGCTTGTTGACGAATGCGCTCGCCTTCCGCTTGGGCTTGCGATTTTGCATCTTCGACGAGCTGATTGGCACTCTTGTTCGCTTGCTCGATTAGAGCGGCAGCCTTGGTCTTTGCAAGATCAAGTTCCTGCTGGACATTTTGCTCCGCGGTCGCCAAATCTGCTTTTGCTTTTTCTGCGGCATTCAGACCTTCAGCAATTTTACGCTGACGCTCATTGATGGCACCGATAAGTGGTGGCCACACGAATTTCATGCAAAAAATCACAAATATTGCAAAAGCAATGGCTTGACCGACGAGGGTAAAATTGATATTCACGTGATCACCTCTTTGTTAATGAAAAATCAGTTTCATTGATCATGTTTGGTAGTCAAATCTTGACTATATTTGATAGAAAGTCTCCGAATACCAAACATTTACAACTGAGCTTTCGGATTAACCTGCTAGAGGGTTAGCGAACAACAATAGCATAGCAATACCAACACCGATCATCGGAATAGCATCAAGAAGACCTGCTACGATGAACATACGAGTTTGCAATTGTGAGCCAAGCTCTGGTTGACGCGCAACGCCTTCTAAGAATTTTCCACCTAGAATAGCAAAACCAATACCTGTGCCAAGTGCGCCAAGACCGATAAGTAGTGCTACTGCGATAACTGTGTAACCACCTAATACTGGATCCATTGATGTATCCTCATTTACCTATTGAATGTCTAATTAATGTTCAGTTGATGATGCAAGCGACATGTAAACTATCGTCAGCATCATGAATACGAACGCTTGAAGTGTAATAACTAAGATGTGGAAGATAGCCCACGGTACCGATAACGCCCATTGAATCCAAAACGGCATTAGAGCAATCAGTATGAAAATCAATTCCCCAGCATACATGTTGCCGAATAGACGCAAACCAAGTGATACAGGTTTGGCTATTAGAGTAACTGCTTCTAGGATGAAGTTGATGGGAATCAAAATCGCTTGTACGATTGGGTTTTTGGCGCCAAACGGATGTAGTGTTAACTCACCGATAAAGCCGCCCAAACCTTTTTCTTTAATGCTATAAAAGATAATCAGTGCAAAGACAGAGAACGACATGCCAAGCGTGATGTTAGGATCAGTCGTTGGAACAATCTTAAAGAAAACATGATGTGGATCATGGCCCATAGCGGCACCGATTTGCCCAGCAATACCTGGAATGAAATCAACAGGTATCAAATCCATCAAGTTCATCAAAAAGATCCAGACAAAAATGGTCAACGCCAATGGCGCAATCAGTTTTGATGTACCACTGTATGAATCACGAACGTTGTTATCAACAAACTCAACGATCATCTCAACTGCTGCCTGAGTTTTTCCTGGCACGCCTGAAGTGACTTTTTTGGCAACCATCCAAAAGACGGCGCAAAATAAGATACCTAGACCAATCGACCATAGCATAGAATCAAGATGGATAGCGTTAAAGCCCATTGCCCCTGCTTCTTCAGCAGTATGAGCAACTTTCCAACCTTCGCCCGGCAGATAGCCATACGTCCAATTCGTTAAGTGGTGAGAGATATATTCTGATGATGTTTGCTCGGATGCCATAATGTAAGCTTCTTATTAATCAACGATTTAATCAACTACCAAAAATATGGTTGTCATCTGATGAGGTGTAGTATTTATATCTATCTTGCTATTAAGCAGACAAATAAACCGTACTAAATCACTCATGTAACCAACAACATCCAACCCATAGTTCTATTACTAATATGCAGTATTTGATAGCGTGAGATAAATTTTAGCTATCAAAAAAGGGCTTATGATAACTCAGTAATAGCCCTTGCATTTTTATACGCAAAATTATTATATATGTGCTTGCCCACTGACCGTTTTTTTACGATCGGCGCTTAATGTAGCGCTTATAAGCAAAATATTTAGCCGCCTATATTAATGCAGCGTTGTATTCGTGTAAAGTCAATTGTGATTTTTTTATCCACTGTATGAATAAGTTAGCCACCAGTTTTACTTGCTAATATAGCTACTAACCATAATTAGATAACAGTACTCTAATTATCAGCAATACAGATAGTTGAATAACCCCTACCCTCTCACTGCATACTACGTCTAACATTGAGACTCATAGTGCGGTCTTTATAATCACTGGTGCTATCCTAAGACAGCGTTGTGCTTCGACTTTTCGAACTAGTCATAGAGAAGCTGGACGGCAGGGTGACTTGCCAGTACTATTAATAAACCATCTGTTTAGCGATCATTTATTAGCGCTAGCGTATATGCCACAACATCCAACTGTGACTAATTTGCATTACCATAAAACCGATAAACAGCGCTGGCGCAGATAGGGGTTGTACGGTAATAAAAATTAGTGCAAAACCAAACACGGTCAATAACCATTTTGACATTTGACCCCGATATAGCTGGCTAACGATGTGTTGGCGCGCGCGATATCCGGTGTACCAAAAAATAAAAAACGCAAATACTGCTTGAGTGATAAAACTTAGTAGCGCACCAATTGCAGCGCTTTTTGCTATCGTAAGCTCACTATGTAGCCAAATAGTATCTACTATCCAAGCAATGATAATAAGGATAAATAGTATCCATGCTTGTCGTTTAATATAAATGCCAATCTTGTCTTTTTGCGTGCGTTTGGCAGGCTTGGTCATCGGTATTCCTATAGCCCTTACAGCATTGGGACAATATATCATACTTATGATAATTTTATCCGTGAATGACTTACTCTACAGGCATTACCTTTCGGCCAAAATAAAACGCTACTTATTATAGGTAGAGCGTAACTATTAAGCAAGTAAAATATGACTTTTATCAGTCACCTAACGCATTTTGCTAAGATTATTATATTATTTAGTCTGTAATAAATGCTTGAAGCGAAGCTATACAACCAACTTAAACAATCCTAGCAAATTGCTGTTCTTGATTACATTACGAGATACATTGATATATCTGTTTGGCCATACTCTGCCAACCGCTGATAAAGTCATCACTACTACTCATATCTTCGGGTTGTACCGTACTTTTCACTGGTTGCAATTTCGCAAGTAAGCCTTTTGCTGGCTCACTTGGACTAACCAAACACATTTGCTTGGCTGGGCGCTGCTCCTTCAACCAACGGAGTTGGCTTGCTTTGGGTGATAGATGATGATCCACGCTAAGGCTACCTACGAGCGTTAAGTGTAAGCTGTCTTCGATATATTGATAAGCATCATGATAAGCCCAATAAGGTCGTGTTTTTGAGGCACTTTGAATAGAGGTTTGCTCAAATGCAGTAACTTCTTTGTCTAGTTGCTGTGCAAATTTTTTCGCGTTGGCTTGGTATAGATCTTTATATTGCGGATTGGCATGGCTATGAATTACAGCCAATGCACGAGTAATGGCTTTGGCATTTTCAGGATCTAGCCAAATATGTGGATCTAGTGTGCCCGCGATAGCGTCGCCCTTTACATCACGTAATGGATGACGATTGAATGCATCAAACTCAAATAAAGCAATGGCATTCGGGGCTGTTTTTAGGCTTGCTGCTAGATTGTTTTCTAGCGGCTCACCGAACCATACGACGAACTTGCTGTCTTTGATTGCCTTGATATCACCTGGGCTGATACTACCATGATGACCCACCTCCCCCGCTTGCAATAGTCGATTGGCTGATGGCGCGCCTTCTGTTACTGCTTCACTTAACAAGAATAGCGGATAATTACTAACACTGACCGTTGCAGCTTGTGCATTCAGTGTGAAAGTTCCTAGAACTATCAGTCCTGTCATTAGCAAGCGCTGTAATGTGATAAGCGAACGTACGGAGTAAGTAAAAACAGCGTTCATAGTAAGCTCTTTTATTGTTAGATAGCATTGTTGGATAACGAACGTATAAGTAATAGTGTCCTGCCCCACTCCTGTGAAAAGAGTAGATATACAAGACTACTATAAGACAATTAACTCAGTTCTTATTTTAGTATGTTATACTATAACAATAAAAAACGCTATCATAAAAAATGTCATGCGATTACCATGCTATTTTTAGGAACTTGTACCATGTCTATTACTTCATCGATCTGCGAACATTTGCATGATGTGCAAGATCTGACTCCGCATGATGTCCATGAACGCTTAGCAGCAGCTAAAGAGCATTGCCGTCTAAATGGCGCGCGATTTACGCCTTTGCGTCAGCAGATATACCAATTGGTCTTAGAGGCAGATCAGCCCGTTGGCGCTTATGACCTAATCACTCAGTTGCAGCAAATGCGACTGTCTATACCTGATGATAGCGATATTCAAAAAGTAGCGAGCTCACCGACACTGTCAGTGGACACTAAGACAACCAAAAAACGCGCGCCGAAAAATGTCGCGCCACCGACGGTTTATCGCAGTTTAGAGTTCTTACTAAGTGAAGGGTTGATTCATCAGTTAACCTCTATTAATGCTTATGTTCCTTGCTGTCATCCTCGCGCCCAGCATACAGCTGCCTTCTTAATCTGCGATCAGTGTCAACGAGTGCAAGAATGCAGCAGCCTGCCCGTTCAGGAAATGATGAGCTTTGCCGAGCAAGATGTGGGGTTTGTGGTTGAGCGTAGCGTCATTGAGCTTAGCGGTCGTTGCCAAGCTTGCCAGTAAAATTAAAGCTACTATAGTTTGTGTAAACGTTTTAAGCATGATTCGTCGATTGTCTATTTACCTATGCGTTGTCATATTATGAATACCTCTACCCTACCTTCTAATCAGTCAAATACTGCTGTTGCGAATAGCAGTACTGTGAGTAATGCTGACAAATTATTGAGCTTAAACAATATCAGTTATCATATCGGGCCTCAACGTCTGCTCTCTCACATCGATATTGACATTGCTGTTAATGAGACGGTCAGCCTTATCGGTCCCAATGGTGCTGGTAAGTCAACGCTAGTCAAACTTATCTTAGGTTTGATTGAGTCAACTGATGGCTCTATGACAGCACATCAGCCGCTACAGCTTGGTTACGTACCGCAGCGATTTGCTGTGCCACCGATATTGCCACTGCGCGTTTGCGATTTGTTGGGGCAAGCAGATAAGAAACGTCTAACCACTGAGCAGCGGCAGTTTATCTTTGATAACTTATCATTAACGCACTTACTGTCACGGCAGATGTTGCATTTATCAGGTGGTGAGACGCAGCGCGTACTATTGGCCAGAGCGCTACTAGACAAACCCAACTTGCTTATTTTAGACGAGCCAATGCAAGGTCTCGATCCTGAGACTGAAGTTTGGCTATATCAGTTTATTGACGAGCTGCCTGATTTCTTACGTTGCGCCATGCTGGTGGTGTCTCACGATTTGCATTGGGTCATGAAAGGCAGCCGCCGCGTCATTTGTTTGAATAAGCATATTTGCTGTGAAGGACAACCAAGCGAGCTGGCTATTAGTACTGAATTTCAAAAGCTATTTGGTCATCATTATGAACAACCATACGTGCATCAGCCCCATGCCTGTGAACACCATGCACCAAGCGAGTTATAGCGTTAGTAATCAAGGCTCGAAATCGCTAAAATCTAGCTCATTAAAGCCAAAATATCAAACATATAAATAATACGGCTTTACTCTTTTATAAAAATTTTACGGACATTTATTATGACTGCTTGGTTAGCCATCATTGCGCCTGCTTGGATCGCTGGCAGTATATTAGCGTTGTTATCAGCGCCGTTAGGTTGCTTAGTATTATGGCGGCGCATGGCGTTCTTCGCTGATGCCTTAGCCCATGGCACGTTGTTAGGTGTGGCTTTGGCTGTGTGGTGGCAACTGCCAATGGGTATCGGCATTGCATTGATCAGTGTCATGGTCGTGCTGGGACTGGTCTTGATTGATGATGAGCGTCTGCCAGTGGATGCTGTATTGGCAGTCGTGTCAGTGTCGCTCTTGTGCCTAGGCTTACTGGCTTTGACCCAATTGACTGACCAACAGGCCAATGTGCTCGGGTTTTTATTCGGCAACTTGCTAGACCTTGATTGGGCAGATTTGCCTTTGCTTGCTGGTAGCGTGTTAGCTGGCTTGGGACTGCTTATTTATATTTGGCCCGCGCAAATCAAGCTGGCAACGCATGAAGCATTGGCACGTATTCAAGGTATCAACCCAACACGGCAACGGCTGTTTTTTATGGGTGTGCTGGCAGGGTTTTGTGCGATTGCACTACAAGCGGTTGGAAGTCTATTAATCAGCGGATTATTAGTGTTACCTGCACTGACCGCACGTCTATGGTCGGCATCGCCAAAACAAATGGTGATTATAGCGTTGATAATCGCTCAACTAGGTGTGACACTTGGTGTGTGGGGTAGTATTTGGCTAGATATTCAGACAGGTCTTTCTATCGTCTTGATATTAGCTGCTTTATTTTTTACTGCACTCATTTTTTCGAAGCTAATAAAGATAAAACTTTAGTTAGCGTCGCTGTAAATACGTTATAATAAATAAAACATGACTGTTTTTCGCTACCTTTTTGTTCGACTTTATTTTATTAATATAATGAATGCTTTAGCTCGATAATACTATAAGGTGGCTCTAGACTTTAAATTTGCTATTGCTAGTTGATAGTATAAATATCGTTGATTCGAGTCAAAGTAAGCTCTAGGCAAACGCTGTGCTCTTTTATAGTAGATTCATGATGATTATAAATACCCAGTGAAAAATAGTAGCTCATTTATCCAGACTCGCGCTAACAATACTTATTGTTGTGATTCGATAAGGGACTGAACCAATGCCAAATTATCCTGCCAATAAGTTAAGCACCTCTGACCAAACGATAAATATTTTACAGATTACTGATTTGCATTTATCGACGCCTGTCCTTGTTGATGAGAGTAATACCTATAGTGATGACGTGACTTGTCAGCATAGTTTTGAAGCCGTGCTTCAACAGGCGCTTAGTGAAGATATTCGCTGTGATTTGATTATTGTGACTGGTGACTTGGTCAATCGAGTAAAGTCTTCAATTTATGATCATATCTTTACTGTATTACAGGCGACTCAGATTCCTTTTGCTTGTATTGCTGGTAATCATGATGTGACGGACGAGAATGGTAAAGACTTGCCGTTTTTTCAGCGAGAGCTTGTCGCTCAGCCTGCTGACTCACGTTTGTTAAGTCGTCATGTCATTGAGACTGAATACTGGCAGCTGTTGTTATTAGACTCCTCCATTTCTGGTAAGGTCGCAGGCGAGATTACGCCTACTGATATCAATTGGTTATGTGAGAGACTCAGCACCTGTGATAAGCCCGCATTAATCGCCCTACACCATCATATTGTTCCAGTTGACTCTGACTGGATTGATACCCATATGGCAGAAAACACTGAGAGTTTTTGGCAGCATATGGCACCATTTGAACAGCTACAAGTGGTGATTAGTGGGCATACTCACCAAGAGCAAGTTCGACTGCGCCAAGGCGTCACGGTGTACAGCACGCCATCCACCTGCTATCAGTTCAAACCCTACGAAGATGATTTTTCTTATGATGAACATGCATTACCAGGATATCGCTGGTTGCAATTAGCCAACAATGGAACAGTTGCAAGCTGGGTTGAAAGACTGGATACTTGATGCCCAGAATTATTGGTACTAGTAAAAGCTATAACCCTTTATACTTATAGCTTTCGTCAATAATTCCTAATCAAAAATGCAGTGATGAACAAATAAAAGATGCATTCAATATAAAAAATCACTTCATTATTATTACAAACAATGATACAACTTATGAAATAAAGCAAGGGTGGCCAAATATCTAATATGAAGTCACTGCACGATAGCTAGGATGGCCCATTAACCACAAGCTCAGTTTTCACAATCAATGACCTACGGCATGCTTTAGACAGTATTATTAAATACCGAAGTTTATATAACAACCTATCTAACAATCGGTATATAACTGTCAAGATATAAAGTCTACGATATTATTTGATCAGCTGTGTTACTTGTATTACCAAGTGGTGAAACGTTTGATAAAAGGACAAATTGTAGCGTTTGTAGCATTAATAACGTCTTGTCTTTTGATACGTCGTTTTATTGAATTAATTTGAAAAAGTAGGATACCCATATGAGCACCCTGACCACGAATCCGAGTGAAGTTAAATTTACTCCTTATGTGCCGGCCAAAGACGAAGAGTATATGTCTGATGCGCAGTTGGAGCACTTTAAGGCTATTTTATTGGATTGGAAAAACCAACTGATTGGCGAAGCGGATCGTACCAAAAACTACATCCAAGATGAGTCAAGCGCCATGCCAGACATCAATGACCGTGCCACTCAAGAAGAAGAGTTTGCATTGGCATTACGTACTCGCGACCGTGAGCGCAAACTTATCCGCAAAATTGACAAATCTATGTTAGAAATCGAAAATGATGACTATGGATTTTGTGAGACTTGTGGTGTAGAGATTGGATTACGTCGCCTTGAAGCACGTCCAACCGCTACCCAATGTATCGACTGCAAAACCTTATCTGAAATCAAAGAACGTCAAAACCAAGGCGCTTAGATCAGATATTACAGATATGAATGTAAGCAGAAGCGACCTTATAATAGGTCGCTTTTTGCATTTTAGACTGTCACTACTTTGCTGTATTGCTGACTTTGTTCTGAAAAACACAATCGCTTGAATAATGACATGACTAACAAAACAATCTCATTTAATGAATATCTTTTGATACTCATATTTATTATTCTATCTTTATTACCTCTTATAGACAGCCATTTATTTTGAAAACAATGCCTACCACCATGCCAACTCAAACGCCACCATCACAGCCCATTGGCCGCTTTGCGCCTTCACCAACGGGTGAGTTACATCTTGGCTCTCTAACCACCGCGCTTGCCAGCTTTTGCCATATCAAATCAATCGGTGGTAAGTGGCTGTTGCGTATGGAAGATACCGATACTGAACGCTGTGACAGGCAGTTCACTGAGCAAATTTTAATGGATCTTGAGGCACTTGGGCTACATTGGGATGGTGATGTTATTTATCAGTCTGAGCGCATTGATATCTACAACGATTATCTATCATCATACCTAGGGCCGTTGACCTATGGCTGCCAATGCTCCCGTAAAGACTTAGAACAGTACTGGGCGCAAGAAGAGATAAGTAGAAACCATAGTCGTGCTAGCTTAGCCGCGGTGACCGATCAAACGTCATTAAACGAACAAGTTTCATCAATTGATCAAGTACAGCCAAATAGACAGCGGTATCCACGTCGCTGTGTGGCAGCTGACCTTGATAGACAGCAGCATAAGCTACGTATTCGACTACCAGACTATCGGATTGGCTTCAATGACGGTATTCAGGGACTACAATGGGATAATCCGCAGCAGACACTAGGCGATATGGTCGCTCGTCGCCAAGATGGTATGATCAATTACATACTGGCAGCCAGTCTCGATGATGGTCTACAGCAGGTTACTCATATCATGCGTGGCCTTGATATTCTACCTATGACGACTGCACAGATCGGCATTATGCAAGCCGCCCGCCTACCCACTATTGACCAATGGTATCATTTGCCATTGATTAATAATGCTGACGGTCAAAAACTCTCTAAACAAAACCTTGCTCAACCAATCGACACATCAGATCCGAGTCAACTTATTGCTGAAGCCTTATCGCTATTACATCAAGCAAAGGTCGATGTCGATACCCCAGAAAACATGCTCAAACAAGCCATTGCTCAATGGGACAATACCCCACTACAAGGCAAGCAACAGTTAAACCTGTCCTATTAATAGGAGTTCAAAAGCTATAAGTAGACAATAAAAAGCGCCACTATGAGTGACGCTTTTATTGCAATAATGCTAGACGCTATTTACCGAAACTCTGAAGCTACATTATGCCAAGCCCATTGTATACAAAACCTATTAATAGTAACGGCATTGGCTTTTTTCTATTTCAGGGCTTTCTTTATATATCTTCAATAATAGCGCGACCATAACCAAGCTAATCAACATAGACGAACCGCCATAACTAAAGAACGGCATAGTGAGACCTTTGGTTGGAATGGCACCCATATTCATCGCAGCGTTAATAATCGTCTGGGCAATAAATACTACACCGATTCCGAAAGCGGTATAGCTCATACGCATTTGACGGCGTTTCAGCGCGTTGTAACTGATGCGCATCGCACTACCGATGATCAACGCTTCAAGTATCAGTACCATGCTGACACCGACGAACCCTAACTCTTCACCCGTAATGGCTAATAAAAAATCTGTATGTGCCTCAGGCAAATGCGACAGTTTCTGTACACTTTCGCCATAGCCGACACCTGTGAACTGGCCACGACCAAAGGCGATCAAACTACGTGCCAACTGATAATCGGTATCCTGCACGTCATCGAATGGATCCATAAACGACATCACACGCACCAATCGGTACTCTGCCGTAGTCACCATCAACACTGCACCGCCAACAGCAGCAGCACCCAAGGCTAAGAAATGCTTGTAAGGCGCCCCAGCGATATAAAAAATCGCGAACAGCGTACCAATAATGACGACAAAAGAACCAAAATCTGGCTGCGACAATAGCAGTATCGTTATCAGCGCCACTACCAACATAATTCGTAAAAAACCATCTAGGCCATTACGAACTTCAAAAGATCGGCGCACCACAAAGTCAGATACAAATACAATCATGACCAGTTTGGCTAACTCGGCTACCTGAAAGTTAAAACCGCCTACCGTAAGCCAGCGCTTAGAACCATTAATTGGCGTACTAAACAACGTAGCAACAAGTAATAGCCCTGTGATGCCTAACAAAGCAAACTGGGTCTCAGTTTTATAAAGTGTGCGCAAAGACACGCCATAATAAGGGATGACCGCAACGATTAAACCAATCGTCATATACAACAGCTGGTTTTTGAAAAAATACAGCTCAGTCATACCGCGGCTAAGCGCAAAAGGAATAGAAGCAGAAGCAACCATCAGCAGACTAAGCACCATCATACAGCCAACGCTCGATAATAAAATTGCGCGCGCTGACGGCATAGACAGAACACCGTCTGAGCCAGAGGTTTGCTTGGTTTGGGGCGAGGAACGAAAAAAAGAAGAGAGCGCCATAATTTTATATACACTAACAAACGAAAAAACACGGCGTCTATGAAACGCCACCGTTTAAAAAATCATAAAATAAATCGTACTAGATAGATGATAGAAAGCCCTTAACCATCGGCAAGCGCCTTAACTAGCATCTATTTCAGCAATCAGGATTATATGCTTGACAGTAGCAGCAATCTATAAGCAAAACAATCATTTATCGAGAAAATACTGGTTGTTGCTAGAGAATAGACATCTGCTATGCCAACCTATATAGCTGCTTAATATATTGGGCTACCTATCAAGCTTCTGATTGTGCGGTATCTAATTGATTGACCAATTGGCTAAAGTGGTCACCGCGAGCCGCATAACCACTATATTGGTCAAAGCTAGCACAAGCGGGTGACAACAATACAGCCTGTACTTGCGATAAACTACTGGTAGTGACTTGTTGGATAGTCGCAAAGGCATTCTCTAATGTCTGACACTGATGTAGTGCGACATCATCACTCAATTTCGCAGCTCTTAAGTGTTGTTCAATCTGCTGACCATCTTCACCAATAAACAAGACTTGGCTCACGTATTGATTGATAAAAGGCGTTAATTCACCAAACTGTTGACCTTTACCTTGCCCGCCTAAGAGCAGTAATAGCTTACCATCTTTTGGCGCATAGACTGCGCCCAAGCCTTCGATAGCGGCCATGGTCGAACCAATATTGGTGCCTTTAGAATCATTGAAATAATCAATACCAGCAGCATTTGCCACATATTGACAACGGTGTTCAAGGCCTGAGAACTGCTGCAAAGTGGTCAGCATACTCTCTAGCGGTAATCCTGCAAGCTCACCAAGTGCCAGAGCCGCTTGCGCATTCAGTAGATTATGACGACCTTTAATCAACAGTTTGTCTGCCGACAGTAATCGTTCTGTACCACGAGCAAGATAAGTTTGGCCCTCTGTGTCGGTAATCAGACCATACTGACCTTTATCAGGGGCATGAATACCCGTACTAATTCTCGGTAGATTGTCTGCGACCAATGGACGAGTAAGTGCATCTTCACGGTTAATCATCACCGATTTAGCACCTTGGAATATACGGTGTTTGGCTTGATGGTAGCCAAGCATATCTCCATGACGATCTAAGTGATCAGGCGACATATTGAGCACAGTTGCTACTTTTGCGCCCAAGTTGGTGACGGTTTCTAACTGAAAGCTAGACAGCTCAAGCACCGCAAGCTCCATATCAGGATTCGCTAGCAATGTTAAAGCTGGTACACCTATATTGCCGCCGACACCCACGTTAACGCCAGCATCTGCTGCCATTTGGCCAACTAACGTAGTGACCGTACTTTTAGCGTTAGAACCTGTAATCGCTACGATTGGTACGGTACACGCTTCACAGAACAGTTGAATATCACTAACTACAGGAATATTGGCTTGGCGAGCAGCAGCCACAGCGGCAGTCTCAAGAGAAATACCTGGGCTAATAATAATACGTGCCGCTTGCTGCAATAAATCGGCATCTATCGCACCAAACTGACGAATCTCTATCTCGGCTGGCAACTGATCGGCCAATTTAGGGGTAACTTGAGCATCAGTAACTGCGACTTGATAGCCTTGCTTGGCCAGATAATGCGCGACTGACAATCCAGACTGCCCCAAACCGACCACGACTTGTAGACCACTACCCTTATGAAGTAAGGCTTCTGTTGCTGTATTAGTGGTCATATCTATTCCTTCTATTAAACGAGAAAAATTGCATCAAATAAGTATGCTGTATAGCGACTCTAAACGACGCCGCTAAGATATGCAGCATCTTAACGCCATCGTTCAGATTTCGGTACTGATTTTTTATGAGTTTATGCTATTATTCGCCTGTTTTTATATTAAGTGGCTAATGCTATAATAGTCAGCTTGATTAATATTTATCAGTATTTTGCTGAGCGCATTGCTCAAGCATTTTAGTTTAGCATGTTGTCACATTTATCGCGCTATTGTCACGCCTCTTCATCAACGATTCTTGTTGTGATAAGGGTGTATCAGACAATTTTGATAATTTGACGAGTGATATATCACCTTCTACTACAGCAAGTGATTGCTGACTCTATATATTATTGTAGGTACATCTATCTAGTTGCCTATTTTAAGCAATCTTTTAAAAAATATTTTTAGGTAATTTACTGCCCTTATCATCGTATTGATTATTGATGAGCGTATTTTTGATACCAAAAAAATCAGTAGATACCTCGGTTATTAGTTAGATACCTCGGTTATTAGTTAGATATCTTGGTTATTAGTTTCTCACAATTCAACACAGCAACATGACTTAGTGCATGTTGAAGTAAAAGAAAAATGAATAGCTATTATTAGCGACGCGATCATTTTATAAATGAGTAATGATTACTTTTTTTGCCTCTAACCCTATGTAGTTTACTTATGACATCTTTTATTGATAACTTGCGTGACGAGTGGTTTTCCAATGTTCGCGGTGACGTTTTATCGGGTTTGGTTGTAGCCCTAGCCCTCATTCCAGAAGCCATTGCCTTTTCTATTATCGCTGGTGTTGATCCAAAGGTTGGCTTATATGCCTCATTTTGTATCGCGGTAGTGATCAGTTTTGTCGGTGGTCGTCCAGGTATGATTTCGGCAGCAACTGGCGCGATGGCATTGGTCATGGTCGATTTGGTTGCTGACCACGGTCTGCAATATTTGCTTGCCGCAACTTTGCTTTGTGGTGCCATTCAGGTCGTGATGGGCATTCTAAAGCTTGGTAATCTGATGCGCTTTGTCTCCCGCTCAGTGGTTATCGGTTTCGTCAACGCTTTAGCAATATTGATTTTTGCTGCGCAATTACCAGAATTAAACCCAATGACTGAGCGTGTTGGCATGACCGTTTATATCATGACGGCAGCTGGTTTGGCGATTATTTATCTGTTTCCACTTATTCCTAAAATCGGTCGCATCGTTCCTTCACCGCTTATTTGTATTGTAGGTTTGACCGCCGTTGCAATGTATATGAATCTCGACATTCGCAACGTTGGCAGCATGGGTGATTTGCCAGATTCATTGCCAGTATTCTTGTTGCCTGATATTCCATTAAACCTAAATACCTTGCTGATTATTGCACCTTATTCTATCGCGCTTGCCATTGTCGGTCTTTTAGAGTCTATGATGACAGCGACGATCGTCGATGAATTGACTGATACCCCAAGTGATAAAAACAAAGAGTGTCGTGGTCAAGGTATGGCTAACGTCGTATCAGGTTTCTTTGGTGGCATGGCAGGCTGTGCAATGATTGGCCAATCAATGATCAACGTCAAATCGGGTGGTCGTACACGTCTATCTACTTTGATGGCTGGTGTTGTTCTTCTTATTATGGTCGTGTTCTTAAGTGAATGGGTCAGTCAAATTCCAATGGCAGCCTTGGTTGCAGTCATGATTATGGTATCGATTGGTACGTTTAACTGGCAGTCTATTCGCGAGTTTAAGACGCATCCAATGTCGTTTAATATCGTTATGCTGGCGACTGTATTGACTACTGTCTTTACTCACAACTTAGCTTACGGTGTGGGCGTAGGTGTCTTGCTATCTGCTTTAGCATTTGCTAATAAAATTGGTCAGTTCTTAACGATCTTTAGTGAGTATGATGATAGCAGCAATACCCGTTACTATTATGTTCAAGGGCAGGTATTCTTTGCCTCTACCACCCAGTTCTTACATAGTTTCGATACTAAAGAAGCTGTAGATAGTATTCAGATTGATGTGAGCCAAGCACATTTTTGGGATGTCAGCGCTGTTGATACCTTAGACAAGCTAGTGATGCGCTTGCAACGTGAAGGCATTGATGTCAAAGTGGTAGGACTCAACAATGCGAGTCGAACACTAATTGATCGCTTCTCTGTTCATGACCGCCGAGACATTGGCTTGTTAGACTAAGCGAAACTGTTAAGCGAATCTACGCGGTTGCCATGTGGCTATATTCTTAGTCTATGGCTAATGTATCGGATATTAATAGACAGTTATATTGGTAAAAGGGTTGGATGTATTTTTCATACGCCAACCATAAACTGAGATAGCCGATTTTTATTACTAAAATGATGTGGTCGTTTTATGAGTAATTTAAAACCAGATAGTGTGATTGCTTGCTTGGACTGTCCTGATCATGTTCAAGCGGTACTAGAGGCCAGTATGTGGGCTTCTATTCGCCTGCGCGCACCTGTTGGCTTATTGCACTCGATGCCAAGCTTGCAGCAAAAAGCCGCTATTAATTACTCTGGTTGCCTCAATATTGATGACGAAAATGCTTTGCTCGAACAATTCACATCCAAAGAACATTTGAGCAACTGTGAGCTAAAAGCACAGGGCCGATTGCTATTATCTCAAGCAACCTCGTATTGTGAACAGCAACGCCATAAGCTAAAGACATATACACTGCATCGTCATGAGAACCTAAATCAGAGCATTGATTACGTCGATGACAAAGCACAAATGATCGTTATAGGTCATCATGTCACTTGCAAATCAACATTGAGCCAACTCATTCGAGTCAGTCACTGCCCCATTTTGGTGACACATGCACCATTTTTGCCCCCTACTACCGCTTTATTTGCGTTTGATAACAGTCCAACGTGCCATAAACTACTAAATTGGCTGTGTAAAACGCCACTGGTGCGTGCACTAACGGTTCATATTGTGATGGTTGGCAAGGAAACTTCTGATAACTGTGATGCGTTACGTGAAGCCTACGCCAAGCTCAAACAGGCGGGTATCAAATCTAAAAAGACATTGCTCGACTGCCGAGATGTAGCTGCAGCTTTGAACTACTATCAAAACCAACATGATATCGGTTTACTTATGACTGGGGCTTTTGGCCAATCTCGTCTACGCGAATTACTACAAGGTAGTGACACTAAAAAGCTATTGGTCAGTACAAAAACCCCTTATCTACTCTTTCCTAAAGCATAACGACGTATATATAAATACGCCTTAGTCCTTTATCTACCTAGGTTCAAGGGTCTGACTGCTATGTTAGTCTCTGCCGCTTATCTCTATTTTCTCTCTACCTTCCCACCATTCATCTTTGATACGCTTGCATGAAAAGGCCAAGCGAACGACCAAACTCAAGTTAGCAAATCGTCACATGAAATAAAGGGATAGCCTCCCCAAGCACTCAAAAAGTTGGTTATAATAAAGTTTTCGTTAACCAAACGCTAAAGATTGATTCACCTTTATTATGCTTGTAGCGATGGCTCTAATCGTTGCATCGTAGCCCATACTCTATGTTACTACTGTCATTACTTTTTAATGAATAACGCCAATTCTACCTCCCCCCTTGAGTAGGTTGGCACGGTTCTTGAATAACTTACAGTAAGCAAGGCAGAGATATGATAATGCACCATAGTACTTCTATCAATCTGCGGCATCACACAAATAAGGAATTTTTTATGAAGCTAATCACTGCGATCTTAAAACCGTTTAAGCTCGACGACGTGCGTGAAGCGCTTTCCGACATCGGTGTTAAAGGTGTCACTGTCACTGAAGTCAAAGGTTTCGGTCGTCAAAAAGGTCATACAGAGCTCTATCGCGGCGCAGAATACGTGGTGGACTTTTTACCTAAAGTAAAAGTCGAAGTCGCTGTGATCGACGAGATGGTTGAGCCCGCTATCGAGGCAATCACTCGTATCGCTAGCACTGGTAAGATTGGTGATGGCAAGATTTTCGTCACTGCACTTGAGCAAGTTATCCGCATCCGTACGGGTGAAACGGGACCTGACGCTATCTAAATTTGAAAACCTACCTACGGGCATAAACTTATAGGTACAGACTCTTACAGCATTTTATCTATCGGTAATGCCGATATCTATATTATAAATTCAAGGGGGAATTTAAATGGAAAGTCAAATCTTTGAGCTCCAATATGCGCTCGATACGTTTTACTTTTTGATATGTGGTGCGTTGGTCATGTGGATGGCAGCAGGCTTCACTATGTTAGAAGCCGGACTGGTCCGATCAAAAAATACAGTCGAAATCTTAACCAAAAACGTCGCACTATTTGCAACGGCTAGTATCATGTACATGGTATGCGGCTATGCGATTATGTATGGTGGCGATCTATTCTTAAGCGGAATTGCAGGCGGTGATACGTTAGTAGAAGACGCCCTAGCAGCCTCTGCTGAAAACGGCTTCGGTGGCGACTCTGTCTACTCTGCCGCATCAGACTTTTTCTTCCAAGTAGTCTTTGTAGCGACCTGTATGTCAATCGTATCAGGTGCTGTTGCTGAGCGCATGAAACTGTGGTCATTCTTATTATTCGCTGTGGTCATGACTGGTGTTATCTACCCACTAGAAGGTAGCTGGACATGGGGCGGCAACGATGTCTTTGGTCTATTCAACCTAGGCGACATGGGCTTCTCTGACTTTGCAGGCTCTGGTATTGTGCATATGGCAGGTGCAGCAGCAGCTCTAGCAGGTGTATTACTCTTAGGCTCACGTAAAGGTAAATATGGCCCTAATGGCGAGATACGCGCCATTCCTGGTGCCAATCTACCATTGGCAGCACTCGGTACACTAATCTTGTGGATGGGTTGGTTCGGTTTCAACGGTGGTTCAGTGCTCAAATTAGGCGACATCGCTAGTGCTAATGCTGTTGCAATGGTATTCTTGAACACCAATGCTGCTGCTGCTGGTGGTGCTGTCGGTGCCTTAATCTTAGCCCGCATCATCTTTGGTAAAGCGGATCTAACCATGCTCCTAAACGGTGCACTAGCTGGTCTAGTTGCCATTACTGCTGAGCCTTCAACGCCTTCTGCATTACAAGCTACTATCTTTGGTGTTATCGCCGGTATTATCGTGGTGTTATCAATCTTAGCCTTAGACAAAATCAAAATTGATGATCCAGTTGGTGCAATCTCAGTTCACGGTGTGGTTGGTCTATTTGGTCTGCTAATTGTACCTATCACTAACCCAGCATCTACCTTTATCGGTCAGATTGTGGGCGCTGCAACTATCTTTGCTTGGGTATTCATTGCCAGCCTAGTGGTTTGGTCTATCATCAAGTTGGTTATCGGTCTACGTATCTCTGAAGAAGACGAATACGAAGGTGCTGATATTGCAGAATGTGGTATGGAAGCTTACCCAGAATTTATAAGATAAGCTCCTTTCAAGTAAGCTAAAGATTGATGTCAAATGCGCTGATACTACCCACTGTAGTATCGGCGTTTATAATTTTAGTGCTTAAAGAATTCCCCTATTGCAGACATAAGCTTGAATCTAAAACGTAAAAAATCCCGCGAGACCTTTCGGTAACGCGGGATTTTTATGTATTACGCTGAAACTAGTTTTTTAGTTTATTTCTTTTTCCACTCTTGACTACGAGAGAATGGACCGATATAACCTTTTAGCTTTAATGTGTTGCCGCTTAAGCTTGCAGTCATACGATAGTCTTTACCTTTTGCTGGATCAGTAATCGTACCACCACTATATTTACCACCACCGTCAGCTTTTAGACCTCTAATAATGGTCGTACCAACGTGCTTTTTGCCTTTGGCAGTATTGGCAGCTATAAGAGTACCGGTCAGAACACCATTTGACTCAGTAATTTTTACCGTACCTTTTGGTTCACCGTCATCATATGTCTGCCAAGTAGTGTTGGCTAATGGGTCAGCGGCGAATGCCATGCTAGCAATACCAATACCAGCAACTGCTAAAGTGGTCTTTGTAAATAATTTCATAGATTGACTCCCTTCATACAATGATTACTCGAAACGTTATGTTTCTGTTGTCCTATGCTTATCCTTTGCTAGAACCTTTCATTACGAGCTTTACGGTTTCGACCTTTTTAAATGATAGTTACCATGACAACTTATAAGCTTTTGGTTAAAGATTCGAGCGACACAAGCGATGTCTTAACTCATTATAAGCAATTTTTAGGTTTTGCCTAGTAATTTTTTTACAGTTTCTTATTTCTATAAAAATAAAACCATATCAAAGACTTATAGGAAAGGATTGTCGATATCTTTATCTAATTGGTCATCATTTTCCTTTGACTTAGCATCATTCTTACTATATAGATTTTTATCTGCAAATGCTTGTACGATTTTCTCCGACAGCTCATGTAGCTGTTGGGCTTGCTCGTATCCTAACTCATCAAAAGTGAGATCAATATCACCATATATAATAATCTTGTCTTTTTGATTTTCAATGACAAGATCACCAATTTGCATGCTTTGATGGTCGTTGGCGAATGGCTCAATCATTTGATTATCCTTATTATCAGTAACATTTTATTTTTTTCAAAATGAGGCTATTTTAGGGGCTTACTTTCAGCTTAAGCCTGCAATTGTGCAATTAACCATTCTAAAATAGCCCAGACAAATAGCATCCACTCAGGCTCCTCCACTGGAGCCTGAGGTGTATCTGAGCTTTCACCTGCCTTCAATGGTAAATCAAACGCTTGAGATTTGGACTGACTATCTAGCATAGGTAATACATCGATACCAATCTCAGTGGTCAGCTTATCGATACTGATCACATCGATGCGTTCTGACTCATCATTTGGGGCGTAATACACACCTGCTTGATTGGTTGCTGGGATATATACAGCTTTGAAGAAGTGACTAGGCACAAGGACACGGTTAGCGAGCTGCTTGGTTTTTTTATCAGTAAATGCCACACCTGTGATGGTATACACCTCACCGTATTGCTGCGTTAAATACCGAGTGGCAGATTCAATATTACGCCAAATATAGCGATTATTACGTGGTGACTGCGGGGCAATATTGGCTAAACTAAAGCTATCATACTGCTGGCTGCGATTGGCCATATTGGCGTTGGGTGCCAAATGTCCTCTGTCATAGCCAGAACCTGAATAATCAGACAATGAGGCTCGTGCTGACTTTGGTAGTTTACTCTCTTCGTGGAAGCTATCTTCACGATCGATCTGCTTAGCTTGTTGTAGACGTGTACGATCGAGATGCTCTGCTGACCATAGCGGTGTACGCGATACCCCTGAATACATAACCGCAAAGCCATCCATGCACAGCGCTTGTGTGTCTTTTTTTAGCTTGGTATTGGTAAATTCAGGATAAACACCCCCATAAAAAGACTGGCTACACTGTGTCAAATCATCAGCGTGTGTTTGGGTAATACCCGTTGCGACAAGCAATACTGCCATCAGCGCACTATTCTTACATCCGTACTTAAGCCTACTAAAACTTATCATTCAACTCTCAACCATTTATACTTGCCGTTACATACTTGCTATCCTAGCAGGCGCTTGCCAATAAAGAAAGATAGCGCGCAAGTCGTGACATTCTAAATGGTATCCGCTATACTTAGGCGTTCAAAAAACGGTGAAGTGGGTGAGTGGCTGAAACCGCACGCCTGGAAAGTGTGTATACGTTCATAGCGTATCGAGGGTTCGAATCCCTCCTTCACCGCCAATCTTATTCTGCTTAAGCAAAACCTCAGTTTTTCTATCTTGTTCTACCCTTCTCTAAATATTCTTTATATTTTTTAACGGTAAGACTTTCAGTCTATACTCATCCTCTACTGCTGCCTGAAACATTCCTTTTAAGCCTTAATTCCGTGTGTTGTTTGAATCTAATAAATATATATCTACTCTAATAACACATTGATTGACCAAACTAAAAAACTCGTATCATGGACTGAGAGTGACTCATATAAGAGTTATAACACAAGATAACTATCTGCTCTTCTATAAGATCAAACAATAAAAACCCCAGTTGGTCAACTGGGGTTTTTTACTATCTTCAAATACTAACCTAGCTTTTAGAGCATGGCTTGCGCAATCATCGCTGATCCGATGAAAGTACCTGTAAAGGTTAATATCGCAACAATGGCAATTTTAAAGCCCGATTTCTTAAACAAATCGACTTCCATTTGCGAGATGGCAAAACCAGCGTAAGCAAGGACTGGTGTCAATAACTGCAATACGCCCAGTTTAGCGGTTTCTTCCAAAACATAAGCATTGAATGGAAACTGTGGTAGAGAGATTAAAATGGCTACAATAGATATCCAAGCAATTGCAGGTACATTGACTGGAATAAAACGCTTTAACAACATACCAATCACGCAACATGCAAACAAAATGAGCATGGCAGGTAATGCCGCTAATGGATTTACATCTTGCCCTACCCAATTGCTTAGTAGCAAGACTACGCAAATCACAGCCAATAAAATAAAAGACTGCATGATTGACAGACTGGCAGGCTCTTCCATGACTGCATTAAGATTGGTTTCTGTCGTAGTGACTGTCTGCTGGTTCTTCTTAAATTTACTGACTACTTTATACAAGAACTCTGTAAAAGGCAGCGCTACGAATAAACTAACAAATAAGCCAGTGGCATACGTTAGCAGGTTAGAAGTGGCGGCAAATGCAGTAATGGTTTCTGCTTGGGCAGGCACCGTCTCTGCCAATGCTGCTGAACAAGCACCCATCATACTACCGCTACCAATACCGCATGCCATAGCAAGTGCGCGTACATCCATGATGTCCATCGAAGCAATGATACCTGCCATTAGTGAGAAGTAAATCGCACCAAACAAAGTACCCATAACATAGACGCCCATGACACCGATGCCTTCTGGGCTTTGTAAACCATATTTATCAGCAATCAGAGCAACGTTGGGTTCACGAGCAACAGAGTGCGTGGCACCGATGGCTTCTCGGCCCATACCAAAGACAAGCACTGCAACGGGTAGCGCAATCAAAACGGTCGCTACATTCCCTAATTCTTGCAACAGTAGTGCTGGACCAGCAGCGATGATTTCTTCGATATTGGGACCAACGCCAACACCGAATTTGGCGATAAAAGGCATAATACTTAACAGAATGGCATAACTGGCGAACTTGGCGCGTTTTTTGGTTATAACCGCTTTCATCGAAGGCACGACATTGGGATTTAATAAAATCGCAAAGATGAAAGCATAAAGTAATGGCAATAACACTAAAATGCCAATACCGATAGGGATTTTGATAATGCCTATCCATTCTGCTAATAACGATACAGCAATCACTAATAAATGCAGTTTCCAATCAAGCAGGTGCTTTGTCATAGTAGGTGACAGCACGCTATTGTTGTTCATATGAATTCCCTTTGAGTTTGATGATGACTCTATTGATTGAACTTGGTCTGTTGAGTTTTATCTGTCGATAATAAAATTTTATTCAGCGTTCTTTAGTAACTCCGACTCAACCAAAGAAACCCATACTTTGATACCGGTCTCGATAGCATCATCATTGAAATCATAAGAGGCATTGTGCAGCGGCTTAGAAGGTATGCTGCCATCAACGCCCAACCAAAAATAGGCGCCTTTAACTACCTGACTCATAAATGAGAAGTCTTCAGAAGCCATCGAAGGTTCTACATCGGTATTGACTTTATCAACGCCCAACGCCTTAGTAGCCGCTTCTTTAATCTCAAGGTAAGCCTGACTGTCATTGGTGGTTACTGGATAACGAATATGGTAATCCATCTCGCCTTTGACACCATATAAAGGCGGCAAGGTGGCGACCATTTCTGTGAGCATCTCCTGCATAGTTTGGCGCACATCCATATCAAAGCTACGAACCGTGCCTTTTAAGATGGCAACATCTGGAATCACGTTGGTGGTATCGCCGCTGTTCATTTGCGTCACGCTGATAACGCCCGACTGCAATGGCGAGACGCGGCGAGAGATAATAGATTGAATATTGGTGATTAGTGCAGCACCTGCGGCGATAGGGTCAGCGCCCAAATGCGGCATGGCAGCATGCGTGCCTTTACCCGTCAATGTAATCTCAAAAGTATCGAAAGAAGCCATCATAGGACCATTGTTTACAGCGATTTCTCCTACTGGCAGCCCAGGCCAGTTATGCAAACCATAAACAGCATCCATCGGGAACTTATCAAATAGGCCATCATCAATCATGGCTTTGGCGCCGCCTAACACCTCTTCTGCCGGCTGAAAAACAAAGTGAATGGTGCCACTAAACTCTTTATGTTGGCTTAAGTATTTTGCCGCTCCTAGCAGAACAGAGGTATGACCATCGTGACCACAGGCGTGCATACAGTTTGCATGGGTAGATTTATGCTCAACGTCGTTTTGTTCTGCGATTGGCAACGCGTCAATATCGGCTCTTATACCGATAGTAGGGCCTGCACCGTTTTTCAAAGTGCCCACCACACCAGTGCCACCCAAGCCTTGATGAACTTCAATACCAAAAGATTGTAATTTATCTACGATAAATGAAGAGGTCTTAAATTCTTTGAATCCGAGCTCAGGCTGGCTATGAATCTGTTTGCGCCATTGTTTGACTTCATCTAATAATGCTTCATTAACTGACATTTATTTTTCCCTTTGAGAGTATGTATTGATATACCGACGTTGGCATTGATACGCGCTATCAACTTTTGAACAGCGAAAACCATCTAATCTTTTTGCATTCTTTTATTTTTACCAAATAAATAAGCCACTTAAAGTGGCTTATTTACGACGTACTAGAGATATATGTTCTTGGATAGCTATTGTAACCTATTTTCACGCATTCGAATAAAGCCGAGTCGTATTAGCAAGCTTCGTTTTTATCTCTTTTTGGATAGATTTTTTTACAGTCGCGCAGATTATAAGAATTTTTTCAGTCGTGTTTGGCTGTATAAAACTGCCATTAAATGAGTAGATACTCTATTACGATTCGTTTTACTATCAGCTTAATTTTATCCCTAGACCCTTATACGAAAAGGCCTCTAGTTTTTCTTTGAAATTCGATTTATCTTTATATCTATGTTTACCATCATTGCTATACCGTACAAAAATGTAATAACAGTAGAGTCACTAATACTCGGCAGATGCCATTGTCAAAAAATTGGATTATAGTAGATATCGGTAATATTTATTTAAATAAACTAAAGGATACAACAATGAAAACACTAGGAATGTGTATCGTAGCAGGACTCGGATTGAGTGCTTGCGCTACTGGCATGGGCGGCGTGGCAACAGGTAATACCAACCAAAATGACAGCTCTGCTAAAATTATCACTCAATACCCAATTGAGACTGCCCTACTCAATATCTATACCAAACAACGTAGTGAAAAACTGGTCGCTACTGTCGGCGGCCAAAACGTAGCCGCAGATATTCAAATCACCCCTAAAGGCAGCATGCGCTTTAATAATAAAATGGTACAAGGCGCAGAAGTCAGCACAATCAACACTGTGAATCAGCAGATCACGGATCAGTCAGTCGCTATCAATTACTTTACGCTAAATCCATTGGTGTTCCATGGTTTTACGGATAGTACGGGTGAGTATTCAATCGCTAACCAAACGACAAGTATCCCTAAGATAGCTACGGTGGGCGACTCAAATCAGCTCATCACTGAAAACGTATATGCTGACAGCAGTATGCGTCAGAAAACCGCCACTTATAAGCAGGACTGGTCGCTCACACAAGATACAAATAACACGGCGTGGCTCTGTATAAAAACTTCAGGCAATCTACTTTTGACTTCTGATGCTGCAGGTACTTCTTCAGAATGCTATAAAATCAATGCCAAAGGCGATGTTTTGAGTAGTAAAGTGACACTCACTCAGCCTAATAAAAGCGGCATATCCAAATCAATGACGTTTATCAGTCAGTAGCATTTGCTCAATTAGTAACGATCAATAGTGTCATATAAGAACAAAAAAATAGCGCCTCATTAAGGCGCTATTTTTGGATAGTAAAATCGGGTTTTTACGAGCGACGGTCATGATTGTTTTTGTCGTGGCTGTTTTTAGCATGAACATTTTTGGCTATTGCTTTGTGCTTAGCAGCCACTACGTTCGCTTTGTGATGTGACTTTGCTGCCTTAGCTTTGGCATGCTTATAGTTATTACTCGCTTTATTGCTGCTGTGTTTTTGTTGCTGTACTTGAGCTGAATGATGCTTATCAAAATTAGGTGCAGCATTGGCTTGACCCACCATCGACAAACAAGCAGTAGCGGCTAAAATCGAACTAACTAGTATCTTTTTCATCATTTTATTCCTTTGAATTCATATTTAGAGTAGTTATAGATAATTCACTTAGTGTTAAATGAACTATCGTGATAAAGCTTTACTCTATCGACAAAGAGAATGATAAATGATTCTAGTATTAAGTAGATTTATGAAACTTGAAGAAAGGTTGCGATTGTTACGAGGGCATGCGCGATCAAAGGCATATTAGGTATTGGCGTAATGTTTGGTTAAATGACAGCGTATTTAGGCTTTATCGGTAAGCATCGTAAACAGGATATTTATAAAAACGCGAATGACTAGCTGATTGTTGAAGAATGCAAATACGGAAACGGTGAAGTTGCTGGCTAATATTTAACACGAGCATAGCAATACTCCATACTGCTATGCTCTAAATGTGCTAAACAGACGTTTTCTGCAAAATATAAACCACAAACTTCGCCTCTGTGCTAAATGCTGCTGTTTCTACAGCTGCCAATAGTGCTTGCCTTTTTTCGCTGCGGGCACGGTACGCATACGGTGTCATCGTCATCAAATCAGCTAAATTACCTGCGGATAATGTCAGATCCGTACTGACACGGCAGGTCTCAACCAACGTAAAATATGGTGCCAATTCTTGCAAGAATTTATCAGAATCATGCTCACGCACATCATCAAATAACGCATCACGCATCGTTGCCAAATGCCCGATATCAGGTTTGGCAATGATCAGATAGCCACCATCCATCAATACATTATCAAATGCCTCGGGTAAGATAGGGCTAAAAATACTACTAATACCCGTCATACTGTGCGGGCGTAATGGTAGATGTGCAGCACTGGTCACTAATGGATAGACCGATGTTGTCTTGGCAGTATCTTCTTGGCGCGGCTGATACCATAGACGACCTGCTAGTTTACTGACTTTGGCCAGCTCAACCACTGCAGGCTTACTGATGTCAGCAGCTATCAGCGTATCTATAATATCCGAGCCCATTTGCGCCATTGCCTGTGTGTAATAGCCTTCTCCGCAGCCAATATCGAGCCAATTGACCGGCTTGCTATCTTGCTTATCTATTAACTCATCGTTAGACAGCAACTCTGTCATTTTTTGGCTAATTAGGTTTTGGAGCAAGGCATAGTGCCCATGATTCAAAAACCGTTTACGCGCATCGATAGACTCTTGACTGTCCCCAGGTGCTTTAGACTTTTTCTGTTGTACTGGTAGTAAATTAACATAGCCTTGACGCGCTACATCAAAGGGATGTGAAGTCTGTTTAGGGTGCAAACTACCATCACAGCGCCAAGTATTTGCGGCAGGCTGTAGTGGTGACTGACAAAGTGGACAAATAAATAACGACACGGGCATCTCAAAGTGATAGCAATATGCTTCGCATTTTAACAAAATTCATCTGCCTTGAGCGATAAAAAGCCGTCTCAATCATGATTGAAACGGCTTTTTGGAGTTATGCAAATTGATATCTATATAGATATTCGGCGGTTATAGCTTAACGTAGCTTCAAGGTCATTAGCCCGAGGATGACAAGGATAATGGCAATAATCCAGAATCTCGCTACCACTTGCGTTTCTTTCCAGCCAATTTCTTCAAAATGATGATGCAGCGGTGCCATACGGAAGACGCGTTTCTTGCGCAGTTTATACGAGCCAACTTGCAACATCACTGATAGCGCTTCTGCGACAAACAAACCACCCATAATTGCAAAGGCAATCTCTTGACGGGTCATCACGGCGATAGTACCTAGCATTGCACCCAGTGCTAGCGCGCCAACATCACCCATAAACACTTGTGCTGGATGCGCGTTGAACCATAGGAAACCAAGGCCTGCTCCCACCATTGAGCCACAGACGATGATGACTTCGGAGTTATAAGGAATATAAGGCACATGCAAGTAATCAGCAAAGCGTACATCGCCTGATACATAGGCCATCGCACCCAAACCTGCAGCGACGAGAACGACTGGCAAAATCGCCAAACCATCCAACCCATCGGTTAGATTGACTGCGTTAGAAGCACCATTAATCACAAAGTAAGTAAAGATGATAAAGCCAATACCAAATGGCACCGCTGAAAATGGAATCATCCAATCTTTGAATACTGGCAATAGCAGATCCTGCATCTCACGTGTGGTATTAATATCCGGTTGTAGCGTGGCGATATAGTACAAAGAAACACCGACAAACAATGCGCCCATAGACAACCAAAAATACTTTTTGCGAGCGATTAAGCCTTTTGGATCTTTGTACTTAATTTTTAGCCAATCATCAGCCCAACCTACGGCGCCGAAGATAACCATAACCACAAGCAAAATCCAAACATAGGGATTGTTCAATCGTGCCCACAGCAGCGTCGATATGCCAATCGCGCTTAGGATCAGTACCCCGCCCATGGTTGGCGTACCAGTCTTTGCCAAATGCGACTGAGGCCCATCATTACGAATGGCCTGACCGTATTTGAGCGATCGCAAGTGCCGAATGACACGACCACCAAACATCATGCTAAATACAAGGGCGGTAACAACGGCAAGCAATGCTCGCAGCGTCAACGAAGAAACCGCAGAAAACGGCGTATAATACTGGCCAAGCCAGCCGAACAACCAAACTAACACCGCCTACTCCTCTACTAGCGCATGAATAAGTGTTTCCATTCCCATGGAACGAGAGCCTTTGAACAACACAGTACAAGGCTTAGCTTGTTGCGCTTGCAAATACGGCTGTAAATACTGTAATAAACTGTCTTTGTCGGCAAAAGCATGAGCACTGATATCAGATACCTCTTGCGCACCCGCGACGGTATAAGGAGCATATTCGCCAACACAAAGCAGCACATTGATACCTGTGGTTGCGATAGTACGGCCCAAGCTTTGGTGCTCACTGATGGCCGCCTCGCCTAACTCACCGATATCGCCCAGTACCATGACCTGCGTACCTGTTTGCGCGGCCAATACTTTGGCGGCGGCACGTACCGAATGAGGGTTGGCATTATAAGTATCATCAATGAGACGATGCATACCAAGTATCTGGCTATTTAGACGACCTTTAGCAGGGCGCGCATTTTCGAGCCCAATGACAATGTCGCTTACTTCAATATTTAGCGCATGCGCACAGGCAGCAGCAGCCAAGGCATTATTGACATTGTGTTCACCTGCCAATGGCAAGTTGATATCATGGACTTGGTTACCGATATGTAGCTTAAATTCGCTACGCTCAGGCTCTACGTCTAGATGGCTTGCGCTTACATCCGTATTACCAAAGCCAATCACATGTGAGGTGTGCTTTTCAGCGATACGACGTAGCTGATTGGTAAAATCATCCTTATCAGGAACAATCGCAAACTGCGCGTCTGTCAATGTATGGTAAATCTCTGCTTTGGTCTGGCAAATACCTTCACGGCTACCAAATTCACCCAAATGCGCTGTACCGATGTTTAAGATACAGGCCACATCAGGCTGAACGATTTCAGTCGTATAAGCAATCTCGCCAATATGGTTTGCGCCTAGCTCTAAAATAGCATAACGATGATGTTCTGATAGCTCTAGTAGCATCATTGGTACACCCAAATCGTTATTAAGGTTACCACGAGTGATCAAGGTCGGTGCCAATCTACCAAAAATACTGCCAAGCATTTCTTTGCAAGTGGTCTTGCCGCTAGAGCCCGTAATCGCAATCACGGTTAAATCTGTATGCTGCTGACGACGATACGCTGCCAATTGACCTAGTGCCAAACGAGTATCGCTGACTACCAATTGTGGAATAGCATTTGGGCCGGACAACGAGATAGGACGCGAGACAACAGCGGCAACTGCGCCTTTTGATATTGCTGTCTCGATATAATCGTGACCATCAAAATTATCGCCGCTTAACGCCAAAAATATATCGCCTGGCTTTATCGTGCGGGTATCGGTGGCTATACGTTTACTGGACAAGGCCGTCTGTTCTGCATGGCCTTGTGGTAGTTGCCACTGCCCATCGAGCGACGTGGTCGCTGCGAGCAGATTGTCCATTTGCCAGACATAGAGCCCTTGCGACTGGGCAGTATTATCGGTGTCGGCTGTCATAATGATTACCTTATATGATGACTACTTAATTTTTATATTTAATGATCAATTTTTACTAATGCATGTATCGAAAGTCAATCAACTACACGCGGCCAGCTTGACTCAATGCCTGCTGCAAAACAACACTGTCATCGAAATCATAACGAACGTTGTTAATCTCTTGATAGGTTTCATGACCTTTGCCTGCGATGACAACGATATCATCCACACCTGAGTGACTAACTGCATATTCAATAGCAGTTTGGCGGGCAGGCTCAATATGGGTTCGTTGATATTGCTCAGCTGTCATACCAGCCTGCATATCTTGCAAAATCATCTTGGGGTCTTCGGTACGTGGATTATCCGCAGTCAAAACAACTTGATCAGCACCTGCCAGACCTGCTTGCGCCATCAACGGTCGCTTGCCTGCATCGCGATCTCCGCCGCAACCAAATACCGCCCAAAGCTGACCTTTACAGTGGGTTTTTAAACTTGCAAGCACTTGGCTTAAAGCATCTGGAGTATGCGCATAATCAACGATAAAGCAGCCATCATTTGATGGTACACGCTGCATACGCCCAACCGCACCTTGCAACTTTGCAATAGCAGGCACAATACGCTCGATATTCATAGCCAAGTCATCATCAAGTGCTACGACAGCCGCTATCGCTGCGAGCAAATTGGCAACATTGAAGCGACCTAATAATGGACTGACAATCTCTATGTTGTCAGTTCTCTCATTACCAAACTCAATACGCAGATTGATTTGGACGCCTTGCAGACTCGGCGTAATATCAGCGGCAACAAAAGTAGCAGCTTTTGATGAATCCAAACTGTATGTCCATACCGTTAAACCGCTGGCATTTGCCATATCTAACATAACCTGAGCGTGCTCATCATCGATGTTGATAATGGCATGGGTCAAATCTGGGAAATGAGCTTTATCGAACAGCTTTGCTTTGGCAGCGGCATATTCTGCCATATCGGCATGATAGTCTAAATGGTCACGACTCAAATTGGTATAAATCGCCACAGTGACTGGCATACCTTGTAGACGTTGCTGATCCAACCCATGAGAGCTGGCCTCTAATGCCAATATTTCTGCTTGCTCTGTTCCCATTTGATATAGGAACTGCTGGACAGCTAACGCATCGCCCGTGGTATGGCTGGCTTGCACCAGAGCGCCAAGTCTACCATTACCTGCAGTACCCATTACTGCGCTACTCTGACCCATCAACTGGGTAAGCTGTGCTGCTAATTGGCTGATGGTTGTTTTGCCATTCGTACCAGTCACCGCAACCACGGTCGGTAGAGTCGCTGGCTGCTGATATTGCAGGCGCGCTTGAATTAAGCTACCTAAAAAGTCGCGGATATTGGGAACGTATAAGACAGGGCATGGCAATGCTGCTAGTTGCTGCATACTAGCGATACTATCTGTCTGCGGTTCATTAGTGGTATTTGAGGAATTATCTGCTTCGCTAAGCGAAACACTAGGGTCAATTTCTGAGAGAATAAACGCAGCTTGTTCAGCGGCTTGTAGTAGATAATCGCGACTTTTTTGAGGGTTGGCTGTTTGACTTTTTAACAGGACAAATACGTCATTCGCTTCCAGTTGGCGATTGTCTAAGCGAAATTGTTGAAACGGAATATGGGCAATAGATTGGGCTTGAGCTAAACCCGCCTGCTTGAATGCTTCCTGAATCGATGTTGCTATCATCGCTGTAAGCTGCTCAGCCAGTTTTTGCTGTTGGCTTTTATTAGCATCTATAAGCTGTTGTAAAGTCACAGTAGCGCTATCTAGCGATGATATAGTCATAGATAAATCCTAAACAGTTAAAACGTGTCAGCTCAGTAGAACTGGACATTTAAAATAATTGAACGCTTACTGCGCTTCCGTTTTTAGTGGCTTATCCAAAGGCACATTATACAATCGCAATGCTTCTTTCATCACATTATGGAAGACAGGGGCGACCGTTAGACCAGCATAAATCTGACCACGTGGGTCTTCGATAAGCATTACGCCTACCAGCTTTGGATTGGATGCAGGTGCCATGCCAGCAAAGACGTTACGATACTGATCGGTATAGTAACCACCGTCTGGATTGATGCGGCGTGACGTACCCGTCTTACCTGCCACGCGATATCCGTCAATGGCAGCGGCTTTTGCCGTACCACCAGGCTCAGTCACGCTCTCAAGCATCTGTACAATCGACATTGCCTGCTCATGCGCCATAATACGTTTGCTTGGCTGCGACTTGTCATCTTTAATTAAAGTTAATGGATGCATGACCCCACCTGCTGCTAGGGCTGAGTACGCCTGTGCAACCTGTGCCAATGTCACTTGTAGACCATAACCATAACTGACCGTTGCACGGCGCGAGGTTTCTTTCTCTTTTGGCGTGACGATCAAACCACTACCCTCACCTGGGAACTGCAAAGGTGTCTTTGAGCCGAAGCCAAACTGTCGTTGCATATTACTAATAGCATCGGCTGGCAGTGATAGCGCAATCTTGGTAGAGGCAACATTACTAGATTTCTGTAGTAGCGTGGCCATGTTAATCATGCCCAAGTTGTTATGATCTCGAATGGTATAGCCACGTACGCGAATCGAACCAGGATTGGTATCAATCAAGGTCGTTGGCGTATATTTACCCGAGTCTAGCGCTGCTGCAACAGTAAACGGTTTCATCACCGAGCCTGGCTCAAACACATCTAGCAGTGCGCGGTTACGCTGGTTTTCACCCGTCATCTCATTAAGGTTGTTTGAGTTAAACGACGGCCATGTTGATAATGCCAACACTTCACCAGTCTGTACATCAACAATCATACCCGTTGACCAACGTGCTTTTTGCAAACGCCCAGCTTTTTCTAGCTCTTTATACAGCAAATACTGTAAACGCGAATCAATCGTTAACGCCACATCCTTGCCAGGTACTTCTGGCTCGATTTGTTTGATTTCTTTTAGGCTATTTTGTTTGGCGTCTTTTAGAACTAAAACTTTTCCGTCATCACCTGCCAGATCTTTTTCGTACTGACGCTCAATACCAGCACGGCCTTCGTAACCGCCTTCAGGATCTTTGGCGTTTTGACCCATAAAGCCCAGCAGCTGCGCATTAGATTGTGGCTGTGGATAATAACGCTGAAAGAAATTCTTTTCGTAGACACCAGGGAAATCAAGCGAGCTGACGCTTTGGGCAATCTCAGGTGTGACCTTATTAAGTAGTGGCAAATAGTGTGAGCCCGCACCAGATGGCAAAGCTGCTTTTACGGCTTTCTCATCGGTCACATCGATACTGTCATCAATAGCAGTGACTTTTTTCAGTTCATCGACCGAGATATTGGCAGCAGCGGCTAGCTTTGTCAGGTCCATATTATCTAGGCGCTTTTGCATACGCGCCTGTAATTGTGGACTGCTAGGGTTGGTGATGATAATGCGCTTTAGCTCGTAATATTCACGCGAATAATCATGCGGACT
Source organism: Psychrobacter sp. NPDC078501 (assembly GCF_044900935.1). Lineage (NCBI taxonomy): Bacteria > Pseudomonadati > Pseudomonadota > Gammaproteobacteria > Moraxellales > Moraxellaceae > Psychrobacter > Psychrobacter sp. NPDC078501. The sequence goes on from NZ_JBJDOS010000006.1 coordinate 119,141, forward strand.
AAACGAAACCGTCGCGAGCGGTGCACTGACCGCAAGCGGTAGATTATTGCGATCGGTAATCATACCGCGATAAGACTTTTGGGTGCGCTCACTGGTAATGAGCTCATTACCTTTGTCTTGATAGAACTGTGCGTTAGCAACCTGAATATAATAAGCGCGGCTAATCAGTAGCGCTAATATGACCAGCGCTAGACCCCAGACCATACGAAAACGGTTTTTGTCTTGTTCGAAACCACCGAGAGCAGAAGCACCTGACGCTTTGCTCGAAAAAACCATTTTACTTTTGCGGTTTTTTACACTGGTATAAGCGCCTTGGGTGTCGCTTTTTTTGATGCGACCAAACAATTTAGCCTTACGATTACTTGCAGCTTTATCAGGCTTGCTACTTGTTTGACCAGACTTAGCAGCACTGGCTCGGCGGAGAGGTTTGGTTACCTTGCCGCTGGCTGGTTTCTTGCTAGTGTTTTTTACGGTGGATTTAGGCTTCTTCTCACTCATTGTCCTGCCTCCGTCGCTGGTTCTTCAGGAGAGATGTCCGTAGAGGCCCGTGGCCCAATCACGTCAGACATATCTTCATCTGAGTCTTCCGTAACCACTGGCACCAAGGCAGTAGCGACACCAGGCTGGATAATCAGCTTATCCTTTAATGTTGGCGAATACATACCCAATTCAGCAACCGCTCGACTGGCAATCTGCGGAGTGGCGCTAAAGGTTTGTTGCTCAATCAATAGACGCTGATGCTCTACTTGTAGCTTACGTTCTTGTTTTTTCATGTCTTGCAAGGTTTTGTAGTCCTGATGATATTGCTGAACTTCTTCGGCAGTTTTGATACCACTCCATACAATCGTGGCTGCCAATAGCAGTAGCACGACCACATAAATGCTCACCACATTAAACCGGCGCACGAACAGCTCGCCGACATCGGTATTATAAGGTGTAGCAGTGCGGCGATTCGCAGGTTTGTCAGATATTGCCATGACGATCTCAAAAAGGTGAACGTAAACGGTAGAGTAGATAACGGATTGCGAAAGATGAACGTGTCATTATTCGGTCATACCATTGATAAATATAAAACCAAAGACACTTATAAATGTACAAACTAAACTTAAAAAACCGAACATAGAAAATATATTCGATAGCTAATTTATTCAGGAGCCATAAATCATTACAACTCATGGCTATCAATAGGTCATACCACAACCAAACACGTTGCATGGCTATACTACATATAAATCTGTGCAACTATCATGCAGATAAAAAACCAACTGCTGAGCCTAACAGACAATATTTACAGATTTTTAACAGTGGCGTAGCCATTAGGACATTTGCGCATCATTTAGACAAACATTAGCAATCTTAGACAACTCACCAATTTTATTCGACTATGATTTGTGGCAGCATGATGTTCTATGGTGCTGTTATCTGCTCATAAGCTGTGTCAGTACGCGTTGCCATACGCAACCATGCGCTACGCGCGCGCGGGTTTTGACTCGTCTCAGCTTTACTTGGGCCAACACGTTTTGGTTTGCTAAAATAGCGCGGACGATTCGGCGGCATTGGCAGGTTTTCGTCTTCTGGATACTGCCCTTTGCTATGTCGCTGCAAGAACTGCTTGATACGGCGATCTTCTAATGAGTGAAAACTAATGACCCCAAGCTGTCCGCCTGACTTTAAGATAGGAATGCTTTGCTCTAAAAAGTCATCAACATCGCCCAGCTCATTATTAATAAAAATACGCATGGCTTGAAAGCTTTGCGTCGCTGGATGTTTACCGCGTTGCCAGTTGGGATGCGCTACTTTAATCACTTCTGCCAACTCAAGTGTAGACTCGTAGCTCTCCATCTGTTTGATAGCTCGCGCAATACGGCGGCTGTGACGCTCTTCACCAAACTCATAAAGCACATTGGCCAACGTTTCATCATCGACTTTCTCGAGCCATTCGGCAACTGACTGGCCACGACTGGTGTCCATACGCATGTCTACTGCCCCGTCACGCATAAAGCTAAAGCCGCGACTACCATCGTCGATCTGCGGTGATGAAATGCCTAAATCTGCCATTAAGCCATCAACTTCACTGATACCCATAGCAGCCAGACTGTCGGTCAACGTCGCAAAACTATCGTGAACCACACGCACACGGCTGTCTTTGCTTGCCAGCTCTTGCGCCACACTAATGGCTGTTGGATCTTTGTCGAAGACAATTAGTGTGGCGTCATCGGCGAGTTGACTTAATAGTAGTCGGCTATGGCCACCACGGCCAAAAGTTGCATCAACGTAGATACCACTTATATTTAAGCTATTTTGGTCGCCTTCTGTTTGCTTAGGCAAGGATTTTACGCCGAGTACCGCAGCGACAGTCTCTTGCAGCAGCACCGCATCATGGACAAAACTCAATTCATCAGACGTGATATCGCCCTCATGACGGGTGTGAGTAACATCCAGATCGACATCTTGCATAGACGTATCCTTTACAGCAGAAGGATTAGACGCTGACTCAGAGAGGTCAGCGGCGGCAGAAGGACTGGCTTTCGATTTTGGCTTAGACTTTGATAGGGACACAAACAACTCAATAGATGACGACCGTACTGGCCAGTAATTAGATGAAAATAAACAAGTTATGACTTGCTTAGCATTATTATCGCAAGGATACACCTGTAGTCAAGCACTAGAAGGGCTTTTCATTAAAAATATCACATGTCTCTGTTATACTAGCGCTATATTTTACGCTATTTCTTAACATCGACTTCATATCTTTCATCGCTATTTATACTGATAGCTTATATCGATAGCAAACTTTGAGACTTTTATCATGCAAACCTCTACTGACAGCACGCGCCCTGTACGTACGCGTATCGCCCCATCACCAACTGGCTTCCCGCACGTAGGTACTGCCTATATTGCTCTATTTAACTTGGCTTTTGCCAAAGCTCACGGCGGCGAATTCATCTTACGTATCGAAGACACTGATCAGACTCGCTCGACTGAGCAATCAGAACAAATGATTTTGGATGCCCTACGCTGGGTTGGTCTAGATTGGAGCGAGGGCCCAGATATTGGCGGCCCACACGCCCCTTATCGTCAGAGCGAACGTAGCGATATCTACAGAAAACACGCTGAGATACTCATAGAAAAAGACCATGCGTTCCGCTGTTTTTGTACCAGTGAAGAGTTAGATGCTATGCGTGCTGAGCAAATAGCCAATGGCGAGACCCCTCGTTATGATGGTCGCTGTGCCCATCTTGCACCAGAAAAAACTGAGCAATTGGTAAGCGAGGGCAAGCCGCACGTGATTCGTATGCGTGTACCGACCGAAGGCACTTGTCAGGTACAAGACATGCTGCGCGGTACGGTTGAGTTCCCTTGGACTCAAGTCGATATGCAAGTACTGCTAAAAACAGACGGCATGCCAACGTATCATTTAGCCAACGTCGTCGATGACCATCTGATGGAAATCACTCATGTGATGCGCGGTGAAGAGTGGCTGAACTCTGCGCCTAAGCATCAACTGCTGTATGATTATTTTGGTTGGGAAATGCCGACCCTCTGCCATATGCCGCTCCTACGCAACCCTGATAAGTCAAAACTGTCTAAACGTAAAAACCCAACCTCTATCACCTACTATCGTGATGCAGGCGTGCTACCTGAAGCGCTGCTAAACTATCTTGGTCGTATGGGCTACTCAATGCCCAATGATGCTGAGCAGTTTACGCTAGAAGAAATGATTGCCAGCTTTGATATTCAGCGTGTGTCGCTTGGTGGCCCTATCTTCGATATCGAAAAGCTAAACTGGCTCAATGCCGAATGGCTACGTGCGCTTAGCCCTGAAGAATTAAAGAATAAAATCCTTGAATGGGCCAGCAACAGTGACAAACTGACCGCGATCGCAGCGGCGATTCAGCCACGTATCGAGCTATTGTCTGATGCGGTTAATTGGGGTGGTTTCTACTTCCAAAACCTACCTGACATCAATGCTGAGAGCTTCACTCATAAATCGCTCACCCCTGAGCAAATTATCGAGATGCTGCAATTAGCGCTTTGGCAGTTAGAAGTCTTGCCAACGTGGTCAGAAGAAAACATCTATGCCACGCTAAAAGGCCTTGCTGCTCATCTTGATATTAAGATGCGTGACTTTATGGCGCCGTTCTTTATCGCTATCGCTGGTAGCACCTCATCGACGCCAGTCATGAACTCTATGGCGATTATCGGCGCTGACATGACATTGACTCGCTTGCGTCATGCAATTGATGTATTAGGCGGCCTCGGTAAAAAGAAACTGAAAAAACTTGAGAAACAAGCGGCAGAATTGCCAGATTTCTTAGCTGCTGCTGAATAGTTTAGAAGCTGAACAACTTATCTACTAAACAGTTAATTAGCTCAACTTGTCGAGTGTAAAAGGGTCAGACCATCTCTGACCCTTTTTTCGTTGTTAATAAGTATTACTACTCTCAGAATATAAAAACCTCTTACTCAATATTTTAATTGGAAATAAACATGGCCGCCAAAACCGTCACGATAGAAAGCAAAGACTATGTCTTTAATACCCTAAAAGAAGCACAGAAATACTATGATGCCATTGTAAAGGAGCTTTTTGATGCAACTTTGACCCTGACCAAGGGCCAAGACTTCGAGGATTTAAAATGGATATACAGCACTTACTGTGGTTACACCAAGCATAATCTAGATAAATTGGGCAAATATGACATCATTGGCGTCAAAGGCATAAGAACGATCCGAGAAAAAGGCGGTCAATATATGCCAACTGAATGCTGTGCGATTATTTTTTCTGATGGTAGCGAAGAAGAGTTTTATACCGATAAAGCCATCAAAGAGATCGCCCTTAAGCAAAATCCACGCTAATTTGGTCTTATTGAGCCTTTAAAATAGGCTAAATCGCTTTTTTTTGCATATTTATGAATTATTTTTAAAATAGTGGTTGACAAGACTGCCGCTCTTACATAAAATACGCACACTCTTAGCGAGGGGCTATAGCTCAGTTGGTAGAGCACTTGCATGGCATGCAAGGGGTCAACGGTTCGACTCCGTTTAGCTCCACCATACTTATTTATAGCAACGCTCAGTATTACTGAAACGTAATAATAAATACTCGCTAGTAGGACGATATCAGCACCTAGGCAATGCTTATTTACTAAGCTATCTGATATTGTGAAGTACCGTTGTAACCACTGGTTATAACACTCTATGCGTCCCCATCGTCTAGAGGCCTAGGACACCGCCCTTTCACGGCGGTAACGGGGGTTCGAATCCCCCTGGGGACGCCACTATTCGGCGTCACTTATTAGCACTTTTGCTTAGCATCAGGTTAGACTAATAAGCGAACAATAAAAAAGCCCAGTCATCATACGGTGACTGGGCTTTTTTATGTCTATCGTTTCTCAAAACCCTCTATTCTGTTGTCGTTAGCTTATTATTAATAGCTGCTAGCTTACTGTTGATAGCGCTATTGCCAACCTACCTAATACTCGCTAATATCGACCTGACGAGCGTATTTACAAAGTGCAGCCACATACTATAAATGATGGGCTTAGCGTAATTAAAGGGAAGTGATTGCGATGTTTGGTATCGAGAATTATCTGGGGTTTATCTTAGCGGCTATTTTGTTAAACCTCACGCCAGGTACGGATAGCATGTACATCATCACCCGTAGTATTTCACAGGGGCAAACAGCAGGATTTTATTCTGTTCTTGGCATTACTTCGGGTATTTTGGTACACACCCTATTGGCGGCGCTAGGATTGTCCGTATTGCTTGCCAATTCCCCTACTGCTTTTATAATTGTCAAATATATTGGGGCCAGCTATTTGTGTTATTTAGGCTTTAAAATGCTGACGAGCAAAAACTCTAACTCGATTGCAAACAATTTATCCAAAGATCAGGACGTGACTAACCAAAAGGCTGTAGATGGTTGGCAAATATATAAGCAAGGTGTATTGACCAATACTTTTAACCCAAAAGTCGCTTTATTTTTCTTGGCGTTCTTTCCTCAGTTTATCGACGCTAGTTATGCTTATGGCATGCTGTCATTTTTGATGTTGGGACTGACTTTTGCCACCACAGGCTTTATATGGTGCTTGAGTTTGGCACTGCTGGCGTCAAAGTTCAGCAAAAAACTAAGAGAGAATCCAAAAGTTGAATCCATGATGAATAAAATAAGTGGTGTCGTATTTATGGGGCTAGGAATTAAGCTGTTGACTGAAAAGGCTTAAAAAGTAAAGTAACAAGAAGAAAAAACGTCTTCCATAGAAAAGCCCAATCCCCTACTTTAAAGGAGATTGGGCTTTTTTCATACTAAGTCTAATACATTACTAGCCTGCTTCTTTGCTCTCAGCAGCCAATTGACGTAGTACATAGTGCAATACGCCGCCATGACGTACATATTCGCGCTCTTTTGGCGTTTGTAGACCGACATTTACCTCAAAGGTTTCTGCCGAACCGTCAGCACGTGTAGCCGTAACCGTGGCTGTTTTACTCTCGCCATTATCTAGCCCTGTAATGCTCAGCACTTCAGCACCATCTAGTTTGTAAGTCTCCGCATTTTGACCGTCTTTAAACGTCAATGGCAATACACCCATACCGACTAGGTTTGAACGGTGAATACGCTCAAACGAACTGGTTAACACGGCTTTTACGCCTAGCAGGATTGTACCTTTGGCTGCCCAATCACGGCTCGAACCAGAACCATATTCTGACCCACCAAGCACGACGAGCGGACGCTTATCTTCTTTATACTTCATCGCTGCATTATAGATAGGCATTTCTTCGCCATCTTGTAGCGTAGCGCTGTCATCTTTGAAATAATAGGTATAACCGCCTTCTTTACCACCCATCATAGTATTTTTGATACGGATATTAGCAAAAGTACCACGGGTCATGACTGCATCATTACCACGGCGTGAACCATAGCTGTTGAAGTCTGCTTCCATTACACCGCGCTCTTGCAAGTACTTACCTGCTGGTGAGTCTGGATCGATATTACCTGCTGGTGAGATATGATCGGTGGTGATTGAATCACCGAACAGACCTAGGATACGCGCGCCTTCGATATCAGGGATACCTTCTGGCTCCATGGTCATACCATCAAAGAACGGTGGGTTTTTAATATACGTTGACCCTTCATCCCATGGATACAGTTGGCTATCCGCTGAACTAATTGCGTTCCACGCTGCACTACCGTCAAATACTTCGCCGTAGTTTTTGCGGAACATATCAGCATCGATATTGTTGGCAATTAACTCGTTAATTTCTTCTGAAGTTGGCCAGATGTCTTTTAGGAATACATCGTTGCCATCTTGGTCTTGACCTAGTGGATGAGTAGTCAGATCGATATCGACTGTACCTGCTAGCGCATAAGCAACGACCAACGGTGGTGATGCTAAATAACTGGCTTTGACATGCGAGTGAATACGACCTTCAAAGTTACGGTTACCAGACAGTACCGCTGCCGCGACTAAGTCGTTTTCTTCAATGCCTTTTTCGATCTCTTCTGATAATGGCCCTGAGTTACCGATACAAGTCGTACAACCATACCCTACTAAGTAGAAGCCTGTTTTTTCTAGCTCATCCATTAGATGGGTTTTTTCTAAATAATCGGTTACGACTTTAGAACCCGGTGCGAGCGATGTCTTAACCCAAGGTTTGGCTTTAAGCCCTTTGGCAGCCGCTTTTTTGGCCACTAGACCTGCACCAATCATTACTGCTGGATTGGAAGTATTGGTACAAGAAGTAATAGCAGCAATAACTACCGACCCGTCTCGTAACTTGTGCTGCTTATCATCGATGCTAACATTTGAGAAGACATTGTTTGCTGGCGCATAACTTGCATTGTCATCACTGGTATCAACTTCGATATTCGGTTCAGCTGCCAAGTGTTCAGCTTGCTCTTGCTCGCCGCCTTCTTGATCAAAGCGTACTTTGCCTTCTACTTCTGACTTGCGATCTTTGGTCATTTTTTCTAGCGTTTCGCCGAACTTCTCATGCATATCAGACAAATTGATACGCTGCTGTGGCAAGTTCGGACCAGCAAGTGCTGGCTGTACTGACGACAGATCTAGTTCTAATTTGCTTGAATAAGTCGCCGCAGGTGTATCGGCATCGTGCCATAAGCCTTGCGCCTTAGCATATTTTTCAACCAGCTCAATCTGTTCTTCTTCACGGCCTGATAGACGCAGGTAATCAATCGCCATTTGGTCAATAGGGAAGATACCGCAAGTCGCACCGTACTCTGGTGACATGTTGGCAATGGTAGCGCGGTCCGCTAGCGGCATACTGTGTAAGCCTTCGCCATAAAACTCGACGAACTTACCTACCACACCATGTGCACGCAACATCTCAACCACACGTAATACCAAATCGGTTGCCGTGACGCCTTCGGTTAGCTTACCTTTTAGCTCAAAACCGACCACTTGTGGAATCAGCATCGAAGACGGTTGACCTAGCATCGCAGCTTCAGCTTCGATACCGCCCACACCCCAACCAAGTACACCGATACCATTAATCATCGTGGTATGACTATCTGTACCAAACACTGTATCTGGATAAGCTGTCAGCTCGCCATCGACGTCCGCTGCCATCACGACACGGGCTAAATACTCAAGGTTCACCTGATGCACGATACCTGTCGCTGGCGGTACCACGACGAAGTTTTCAAAGGCTTGCTTGCCCCAATGCAAAAACTCATAGCGCTCATTGTTACGCTTAAATTCAATCTTCTCATTCAAATCTAGCGCATCTTCGCGGCCATAAGCATCAACCTGTACAGAGTGGTCGACGACCAGCTCACTAGGGATAAACGGATTGATCTGCTCAGCCTTACCGCCAAGCTCGACCACTGCATCACGCATCGCAGCCAAATCAACTACCGAAGGTACACCAGTGAAATCCTGCAATACCACACGCGCTGGCATAAAGGCGATTTCTTTTGATGCCTCAGCCCCTGCATCCCAGTTGGCAACCGCTTCGATATGGTTTTTACCAACCGACTGGCCACCGTCTTCGTTACGCAATAGGTTTTCTAATACCACTTTCATACAAAATGGTAGTGTCTTGATATGCTCATAAGTTTCGGTCAGCTTTGGCAGGCTGTAGTAGGCATGTTCCTTGCCAGCAACCGAAAGGGTGTCTTTTACATCAAAAATATCACTCATGATAGCTTCCTTATCGTTGTTATAAATCCTGGACATAAATTATTATAAGTTTATGTATGACTGGTGGCTCAATAAATGATTGATCTGTCTTGAATCAATATCGCAGTTTCGCAAAACTGTCTGATATAAGCCTGTGTTAACAAAAGAGATAATCATATCTGTAGTGATTAACAGAAACTCCCTTTTACCATAACAAACATACAAGGCTTTGTTAACGTCTGGACGTTGTCGAATCGTGGCACAATCGTAAACGTAACAACGGTTTAGCGAGCTATTGTTAAATGATTTATTCCTATTCAATTTTTATCTTTTTTACGTCGTCCACTGCGGAATACATAGTTGTCCTCATAAAAGTCAGTATCGGCATTCTCTGTCCAAAAGTGCGGCACCCCCAAAATTGGTAACGGCGCAAGCTGGCGCGGTTTGACATCATTATTTGATAATAATGTATCCATGTATTCGGCAACTTTGTCATCCAAATAGCGCATACGTTCAGCTAATGATAAGGTAAAGAATTCTTGTGCAACGTGAATGACAATGCTATGAGCGCATAGAGGTTTGCGTGGGTGTACCAACTGTTCAAGCAGGGCATGGCCAAAGATATAGACTGCGGCTTGAGCGCTGTTATCAGGCTGGGTTGGGTTGTCCCATTTAGCACGTGGTTTCACCAAACTTGCCTGCCAGTCAAAATCAACTAATGCCTTACCTATACTAGCATCTGAAGTTACTAGCACTGCGCCATTTTCATCAAAGACAGTAATAGTGTCGCGCACACGTCCTCGACGCTCACTAATACCCTGCTTTGCGATTTCTAGCATATGGTAGTAATTGAGCATAGCTTTAGTCTTCGGAAAGGTCAGCCAAATACTGCCATTAAACAAGTCATGCAAATTATCTCGCGTCGGGATGTTGCCAGTTGTGCCGATGAAATGCTCATAGGCCTCCCCTTCAGGCAATGCATTTTGAGAGACGAACTGTAGCGTCTGAGATTTGTGGTCATGAGCAGGTTTAGTATGTGGTAACGGCTGTTTCAAATGTTCAGCCTGCTGTACCATCGCCGTTTTTAAGACCTTAGCAATCGTGTCAGGCGTATTGATGTCAGAAGCATTTATATCGTGCTTATTTAGACTTTTCACATTATCCAAACTTTCTGAATCACCCAAATTACCTAAACCATCCAAGCTATTTCTCTGTGATTTCGAACGACTAAGGTGTTCAATCGTGTTGCTGATATAACTCAATTGAGTGATATGCGATAACCAAGGTACTTGCCAGTCAATGGTAGCAAAGCTGTTATCAAGCTGACCTTCTACTACAGGCAGCTGCTTAGTATGAGTATCAGAGTTAAGTGTGGCGGGTAAATCACTGGCAGGCATAGAAGCTCTCTCTTACAGGCTATCTCTATTAGACGTATGGACGGTCTATGGTATCATGGTGCGCTTTTTTACTGCTAGATACGACGCTCGAAAGGACTTTTTGAGCGCTATGGATGAATGAGTTTTATGGCAAATTTTAATACCCACTTAAATGTCGCCTTTATGGTCAGCGGCACACTGAGTTTGACGGTTTATAAAGCTGGATTGATTGATGATTCAGGGTTTTTGGTGTGCGTGGCGCTTGGTACTATCGGCGGGTTGCTGCCAGACTTGGATTCTGATAATTCAACACCGATTAAGCTCGGTTTTAATATCACCTCGTTTATATTTGCCTTTGGGCTAGTCATGCATTGGCGGAGTGATTTAAGCTTACTGGCATTGATAGTATTGTGGCTAGCAGGCTACGGTTTTATGCGTTATGTGGTTTTTCATATTTTTACTACTATGACGGTGCATCGCGGCGTCATCCACTCTGTGCCGTATATGGCAATACTGGGATTGGGTCTGACGTGCCTAAGTTACTATGGCTTGCACCTGCCACTGACGACCAGTTGGTTTTATGGTCTGTTTTTATTTGGTGGCGCGATGGTGCATTTGTCATTGGACGAGCTGTATAGCGTCAATTTGTCCAATATGAAAATGAAACGTTCATCGGGTACAGCGATGAAGTTTTATCAGCCAAAAGACAAATGGTGGTATCTGCTTTTATATACTATCCTTGCGCTACTGGTGTATGCCGCCCCACCTTTTGAGATGTTTTGGTCACGATTAAGTGATCCTTCTGCATGGGCGCAGCTCAAAGTCGGCATATTGCCAGAATTAATAAAAAGCATGCTGCAATAAAGTTATCATAAGACCACTGAGCCTAAACGAATAAGCCCAAACAAAAATTAGAGTAAAACATGCAATCTTACCCAGATACTTGCCCTTGCCAAATCAATCCAACAGCAGAGACGGCAAGCTCTGCTTTATCCTATCAAGACTGCTGCCAGCCATATCATGATGCTTTTTATAATGATGAGGTTGATAAAGCAGATGGTATAAAAGCGGAGACAGCCGAACGGCTTATGCGTACACGCTATAGTGCCTTTGCATTGGTGAAACCAGAGTATATCGTCAAGACCACAGTGCCTGCTCAGCAAGCACTATTTGATGTTGCAGCGATTGAAAGTTGGGCAAAAGAGACAGATTGGGCAGGATTAGAGATTGTAGAGCACACGCCAAAACTCGGTAAACGTCATGCACAGGTTGAGTTTAAGGCTTATTTTAAAGGTTCTGAGAAAACAACAAGTGGTTTAGCAGTAGAAGTACAAGCGCATCATGAGCTGTCCACCTTCGTAAAGGTTAAAAACAAGGCTAATAACGATGTGCGCTGGTATTTTTTAGACCCGACGGTTGCGATGACTGTCAGCCAAAAGCAACCATGTTTTTGCGGATCTGGTGAGAAGTTTAAGCGTTGTTGTGGGAGTTATATTTAAACAGTATTGGATATTCATTAACCGCTAAACACTCGCTCCAACGGCTCGTGCGATTGTAATGCCTTCATCAACCGTCAAAAACTTGCGCTGGCTTGGGCTATCTTTATAAATGACATCACCATCTTGAAAGATTAAGCATTCATTGACAGCCAATTGCTGCCATTTCTCATTTTCAGTAAGTGGCACAGTGACTAAGATAGTGACTTTATCTGTGTCTGTGGTCACATCGCCAAAGTTAATCGCCATATCATCATCAGCCAGTTTAGCTTCACCAAATGGCGCTTTACGTGTGAGATAAAACAGTAAGCTACCGGCATAAGCCAGTTGCCACCTGCCATTCGATATCAAGCAATTAAACAACCCATTGGCAGAGAGATAGCGACACTGCGTGGTCAAAAAATTAAACAGCGTTTTGTCATCAGGGCGTGACTTAAAGCTACTCTTTAGACGGTTGACCAAATAACAAAATGCCATTTCAGAGTCAGTTGAACCGACTGGCTGACAGTGTGAGGCATTGCCGTTGTCTTGTAGGCGCTGACAGCGTTTGATAAATTCGCTATTCATCTGTCCATTGTGCGCAAATACCCACTGCTCGCCCCAGACTTCACGGACGAATGGATGCGTGTTTGCCAAACAGTTCTGCCCTTGCGTCGCCTTACGAATATGCGCAATGACATTCATGGCTTTGATTGGATAGTTATTGACCAAATCAGCGACTGGCGACAGATGGCTTGGACGATTATCATGAAACAAACGCAGACCCGTTGAGTCATTTGCCGTCTCATCGTTGGTTTTGTCATTATTGCTGCATTCGCTGCGCTCAAAAAAGGCAATGCCAAAGCCATCCTCATGACTGTCCGTCATCCCGCCGCGCTTGCGAAACCCTGCAAAGCTAAAGCCAATATCCGTTGGGGTATTGCAGTTCATTCCTAAGAGTTGACACATTTAATCATTACCGCCGTTATTGTCGTCTATTATCGAGTTACCTTGAATAGGATTGCTTTGAGCAGCAGATAGCGCATCAAAGTCAGCATCACTCATTTCATCAAGCAAAGCGGCACCATCAGTTGGGATGGTATCCAAAATGCGCTGAGCTTCTGCCAGTTCAGTACTTTCTACCCAGAGAACGATACCCGAGTTCATACCTGGGATAGCGCTAAGCGGCTGCAAGGACGCGGTAATGCCGTTATTACGTAGTAGGTTGGCGTGCAGCTCACCTTGCATATTGGTATCGTAGCGCGCCAGTTTGTGCCAGTTATCAACTTGATCGGTCATGGGGTCGCCTCTAAGGTTTCGGTGCTAAAATTGGTACTAGAATAAATGAATCAGTAATGCTTAAGACAATTGATCTAGCGTATATTCTTTGATTGCAAACTCACTACTATTTAATGTTTCCTGCGCTTGCTCAGCTTGGGTAATACTGCTAAATACACCAACTATTTGATTATCTGGTTTGCTTAATAGTACAAATACGGTATTTTGCGACTTTTCAACATGCGCCCAATGGTAAGCAGCCAAACGTTTCATCAAGTCAGGGTTTTTGACCATGATGTTATCACCCGTACGACCTTCAGTACGGTTGTAGTGAATCACGTTTAGGCGTAATAACCAGAAAATCACTGCCGCCTTTGCCAGCATAACAGGTAGTGCACGGTTTTCATCGTTATTTAACGGGCGTATCGATTCATAACCTTGTAAGAACGCTGCCATTTTACTACGGTCAAAGTTAACGGATTCACCTTGTTCTGCAACGCCCCACGTGGTACAAAAATCATTGATAGTAATGGCAATATCCATCACATAGTGCTCGACACTGACTTCGGTAAAGTCCAACAGGCCCGTCAAACGCGCTTCGCCTTTTTGTAGATTCCATAAGGTATTGTCGGCAAACATATCTAAATGGCACAGGCCTTTTGGCAAGGTTGCCAGTGGTAATTCTGAATAAGAGCGCCAGATATCGCTCATCAGCTTGGCTTCGTCACTTGGCATGAACTGCATTTCACGGTCGCGCACATCTGCCCATGGGTACAAAGGCACGCCGTACTGCTCACTTGGCTGCAATGCTTGTAGCGTTTCATGCAACATTGCTAATGCCGCGCCAATGTCATGACACATCGCTTGCGTGGTTTGATCAGGATGTGAACCTGCTAAACACGGTACTAAAGTAATGGCTTTGTCTTCATAATGGATGACATAGCGCTTATCGTCGCCGTCCGTTTGCGAACCATTTGATTCGATAACGGCTAGCGGCGCAGCGACTGGTAACTTGCCATTTAATTGATTGAGGATAACGGCCATTTTTTCGATATCAGCAGGCGGACGCTCTTCAAATAAAGTAAACACGTAAGAGTATGTGCCATCTAAATCGTCAGTCGTTTGAATAAACCAGTTTGAGTTTTTAATACCTTGAGTGATCGGAATCGCGCGGGCAAACGACACGCCAAAGCTTTGGCAAAAGGCGGCAAACTGGTCATCGGTTAACTGGGTATAGACGGACATGACATCTCACTTATAGCAATTGGATAAGAAGTTAAATAGGATAAATTTATTCGGTAATGACAGCAATTGTACCGCGCATGATAAAACTATGGTGAAAAGCGTAATAATCTTGCGAAAACCTGCCTGAAATAGCAGTGATTTTGCTAGACTAGCGCCTATGAATTGATTATAAGGTGAAAGACCCTATGTTAGCAAAGCGTATCATTCCTTGCTTGGACGTTGACAATGGCCGTGTGGTCAAAGGCGTGCAATTTGTCGATATAAAAGACGCAGGCGATCCTGTCGAAGTAGCCAAACGTTACAACGAACAGGGCGCTGATGAGATTACTTTTTTGGATATTACTGCGACCAATGATGAGCGCGATACCACTTATCATACTGTTGAACGCATGGCAGAAACGGTATTCGTTCCGCTGACTGTTGGCGGCGGCGTGCGTAAAATCGCTGATATCCGCAATTTGCTCAATGCTGGCGCGGATAAAGTCGCGATTAACTCAGCAGCCGTATTTACGCCAGAGTTCGTTGGTGAAGCCGCGCAGAAATTTGGTAACCAGTGTATCGTCGTTGCTATCGATGCCAAACGTGTCGCTGATATCAATGTCGATGGTATTGTCGTGCCACGTTGGGAGATTTTCACTCATGGTGGTCGTAAGCCAACGGGTATCGATGCTGTTGTTTGGGCGAGCAAAATGGCAGAGCTGGGCGCTGGTGAATTACTGGTCACCTCGATGGACGGTGACGGTACCAAAAAAGGCTACGACTTGGCGCTCATGCAGCAAATTACGAGCCGCGTTAATGTACCAGTTATCGCTTCAGGCGGCGTCGGTAACCTACAACATTTGGCAGAAGGCATACTAGAAGGTGGCGTAGATGCCGTACTTGCCGCCAGTATTTTTCACTTCGGTGAGTACACGGTATTGGAGGCCAAAGAGTACATGGCAGCGCAAGGAATACAGATGCGTCTTTAGCACGCTCGTAATATACAAATAAAACCCAAAAAAATGCTATCATAGCGCTAACCATTTATTTTCGTTCAATTAACTAGGGCAACGCCAAAATAATAGGCGACCGAGTCGATTGAACGCATCAGACTATTTAGCTATTTATTGACGCCTATATTTCAATTGAACGCTTATTAAGCAAAGGATTTTTTATGTCGAACTTACAACAGCAGCGCAACGACGTGACTCATATCGATGGTAACCTACATCAAAACGCTGATGCTCGCATTGGTATCGTTGTTGGTCGTTTTAATGGTTTTGTCGTTGAGTCATTAGTCGATGGTGCAATCGATGCCCTACTCCGTCATGGCGTATTGGGTAGCAACATTACTGTTATTCGTGTGCCTGGCGCATTTGAGCTACCACTTGTGGCCCAACGTGCTGCTGAATCAGATCGTTTTGACGCAGTTGTGGCACTGGGTGCAATCATCCGTGGCAGCACGCCGCATTTTGATATTGTAGCTAGCGAGTCGGCCAAAGGTTTGAGCGCTGTGGCAATGGATTATAATATCCCTGTTGCTAACGGTATCATCACTACTGACAGCATCGAGCAAGCTATCGAGCGCTCTGGTACTAAAGCGGGCAACAAAGGCTCTGAAGCTGCGATGGTCGTACTAGAAATGATCGCTGTTTTGTCACAGCTAGATATTGATGATATCGATGAAGCGTAAGCTTTAAAGCTCAAATTTATTAGTTTAACTGGTGCTGCTATTTAGTAATAACAGTACCTCATAGCACTAGCCAGCTATCGAAACAATTGGCTACTTTTTGAATTTTCGCCGTATTTCTATACCCTTTAAAGATTTGAATCAGCATAGCTAAAAAACTACTTTGCTAATCTATATTTTGACTGGGTATCATCTCAAAAATTTAGGTACAGACCCCCTATGACTGACCAACTCAAGCGCGCTATTAGCGCTGCGAAAACCGCACAAGCCAATGATGGACAAGCTGAAGCTACCCGTATAGCGAGCAGTAGTGCGGGTGATCAAACATTCGATATGAGTGAGTCTTCTTACAAGACCAGTCACACTGCTATCCGTAAGGCACGTCGCTTTGCTATGCAAGGCCTATACGAATGGCTCGTTACTGATCGCCGCTTTGATGTAGATGGTAAGCTTGGCTGGAAAGCCAATGCTCCGCACGATATTGCTGCTCGCACGCGTGCAACCAATGCCATGCATACCGTCCATATCGGTTATTATCATGAAATGATGCGCGACATCCCAGAGCAAATTGAAGCTCTCGATGCGCTTATCAGTCAGCATCTCGATCGTGAGGTTGATAAGCTAGATACTGTTGAGCACGCGATCTTGTTGATTGGCGCGTATGAGTTACAAAACCGTGTAGAGATTCCTTATAAAGTCGTGCTTGATGAAGCGATGAAGCTAAATAATCACTTTGGGGCGACTGACGCTCACAAACTGATTAATGCGGTACTGGATAAAATGGCCGGTGAGCTGCGCGCTTTAGAGGTGCAAGCAGATACCAATGCCAATCTACGTACGTCACAAAAAGCGGCGGCTAAACAGTCTGAAGCAAATCCAGTCGATAGCATCGAAACTGCTGCTGAAACAGAAAGCGCGATCGTCGATGAACCGACTGCATCAAACAAACCGCGTATCAGTGCTAATAAAGCCAACGTTAAACGCAGTAGTGCTAGTAAAGCCAGTGCAAATATCAGTGACTTTAAGGCGAGCAAGAAAAACGCTAACGATACTAAAGATTAAGACTAGCCATGAACGAGTTTGAGCTGATTGAGCGTATATTCTCACAGATGCAGGCCACGCATGCACCATCAACTGGTATCGAAAAGGGTATCGGTGACGATGCAGCTGTGATGGCATTGCCAGCAGGATCACGCTTGGTTAGCTGTATTGATACATTGGTTCAAGGTCGTCACTTTCATGCTGACTGGCAAAAAGTTGATGAACTAGCATTTGCCATTGGCTATAAATCAGTGGCGGTTAATGTCTCAGACATCGCTGCTATGGGTGCATCGCCACATAGCATTATGCTAGCGTTGGCACTACCTGAACGTCTGGCAAAACACGAATGGCTTACTGAATTTGCCAAAGGGCTGTTTCATGCGTGCCAGCTGTTTGGCGTGACGCTGATAGGTGGTGATACGACTCGCAGTGAGCGCTTAGTGCTCAGTGTCAGCGCGCAGGGATTACTGGCCACAGATACACCAGCCATTTACCGCTCAGGTGCACAAGTGGGTGATAAGGTTTATGTGTCAGGCACACTTGGTGATGCCGCTTTCGCCTTAAAGTATCCTGACAGCGCACAAGGTATCGAGTTGGCGCATCGTCTACATATGCCAACGCCGCGTATTGCGCTAGGTGCAGCATTGGCAAAGATGGGTGCCACAGCGATGATAGATATCTCTGACGGCCTTTCTCAAGATCTTGGTCATATCTGTCAGCAAAGCTCTGTCGGCATGCGCATTCATTTAGATAAGCTACCGAGTAGCGAATCATTGTCTACTGTCGATTTGTCTGATCGTTTGTTAGGTCAACTAGCGGGCGGGGATGATTATGAATTGGCATTTACTTTGCCTGCTCATATCAAACCGCCTATAGGCAACACACCTGTCACTTGTATCGGCGAGGTAGTTGCACTAGCAGACCCTATAGCGACAGATACTAAGTCTTCTGATAACTCACGTCTTGAACTGTTTTATAAAAATCAGCCAGTGACGCCAACTCAGCCCGCACCGTTTGCAATATGGCCCAATCTTACTGGCTACCAACACTTTACAGGCTAATCCATGACTGATCACGACTTATCTAAGCCTGACATTCGTAAAGCAAATGACTGCCCACCATTACCGGTCGGTGCCAGTATGCTTGACCGTGTGGTTTATTGGCTTGGGCTAGGTTTAGGTAGTGGTCTGCCGCGCCGTGCACCTGGTACTTGGGGTACCGTTGGTGGGCTGATTGTGGGCGTGCCCCTCATGAGTCTAGGTTTTATTCCTTTTTTACTGCTGACTATTTTATCTTGTTTGGTTGGTATCTGGATCTGTGGGCGTACTTCTGAATTAATGCAGGTGCATGATGATCCACATATTGTGTGGGATGAATGGGCAGGCATGTGGATTACCTTATTACCGTTATCTTACATTTTGTCTTATTTATTTCCTAAGCCTGAAAACACATTGTCGTTAATGATGATGCCTATGTTTTGGGGCTGGCTACCGACCGCCTTTATCCTATTTCGCGTATTTGATATCTTGAAGCCGCCACCGATTGGCTGGGCAGACAAAAAAGTTGCTGGCGGTCTTGGGGTAATGTTAGATGATATTATTGCAGGCATCATGGCAGCGGTCATTTGGTTGGTTATTTACATCATTGTGATGATGTTCATGTCTTTTTGATATTAGCGCACAGAAATATTTACTACAGTTTTAGCTGTCTTATATATTTGATTTTACTTACTTAAGTTATTGGTATTCAAATTACAAAGCCTGCACATCACAGCGTTTTTATAAATGAACATTTGCGCTATAATCCAATATTATATTTTGTTACATTTGTGAGCCTATTATGACATCTCCTCTTTCTGTGATTATTTTAGCTGCCGGTAAAGGCACACGTATGCAGTCGGCAAAGCCAAAGGTATTGCAGACATTGGCTGGGAAGTCTTTATTAGGCCACGTGCTAGATACTTGTCATCAGCTAACTGTTGATGAAACCATCATTGTTCATGGCTTTGGTGGTGATCAAGTAAAGTCAGAAATTACCAATCAATATACACAAGCATCGATTACTTGGGTTGCTCAAACTGAGCAATTGGGAACTGGCCATGCGGTCAAGGTGACACTGTCTGATTTACCTAAGTCAGGACAAAGTCTTATTCTTTACGGTGATGTACCATTGGTCAGCTGTGAGACACTAACAGCATTAAAAACTGCCAATACTGATGGTATGTCGATGCTGACGCTGACAGTCGATAATCCATTTGGCTTGGGTCGTATTAAACGCGACCAAGCGGGTAATATTGAAGCCATCGTTGAGCAAAAAGATGCCAATGCTGAAGAGCAAAGCATTAAAGAAATTAACAGCGGTATTTACTGTGTCGACAATGCGCTACTGCACAAATATTTGCCTGAGCTCTCTAACGATAATGTACAACAAGAATATTATCTGACGGATATCGTTAAAATGGCAGTCGCCGATGGTATTACTATCGCGGCGATTGAGCCTGAGCATACGTTTGAGATTGAAGGAGTTAATAATCGTCAACAGCTTGCTAGTCTAGAACGCACTTGGCAGCGCAAGCTAGTTGCTGACTTACAAGAAGCTGGCATACAGTTTGCCGACCCTACTCGTGTCGATATTCGTGGTACATTAACCGCTGGTCAAGATGTGTTTATTGACGTTAATGTGGTATTTGAAGGTGACTGTACCTTAGGTGACAACGTCTATATCGAAGCGGGCTGTGTTATCAAAAATGCCAAGATTGGGAATGCTTGCTATATCAAACCTTACTGTGTGATCGATCACGCTGATATCGGTGCTGGTGTTGATATCGGGCCTTTTGCGCACTTGCGTCCTGATACCGTACTATCTGATAACAGCAAAGTTGGTAATTTTGTCGAAATTAAGAAATCCACTATTGGTCAAGGCAGTAAAGTAAATCACTTAAGCTATGTCGGTGATGCAACTGTCGGTACAGGCGTGAATATCGGCGCTGGTGTCATTACTTGTAACTATGACGGTGCCAATAAATCGCAAACCATCATTGAAGACAATGCGTTTATCGGCTCTAATGCTAGCTTAGTCGCGCCAGTGACGATTGGGAATACAGCGACCGTTGCCGCTGGTTCTGTGATTACCAAAGATGTTGATAGTAGTGCATTGGCATTTGGTCGTGCGCGTCAGGTACAAAAAAATGACTTTCAACGACCAACTAAAAAATAATTGCTCATTGGTGTTTTAGCCAACCTCAGTCATTTTTGAACCAATTTAAGCAGTGCGGCAATTTTTGTGGTACTGCTTCACTATATTTGTCATTTGATGATTCATCATTAATGACCAACCAAATTTTTTGGTCTTGCACCATTATATATTGAACTACTAAAAATCGAATCTAAGGAATAGCCATGTGTGGAATTGTAGGCGCCGTTGCTGAGCGAAATATCGCTAATATCTTACTTGAAGGCCTAAAGCGTTTAGAATATCGCGGCTATGACTCAGCTGGCCTGACGGTTATTCGTGATGGTGAACTACACCGTGAGCGCCAAGTAGGTAAAGTACAGGCACTGGTTAATGCCGTCGCTATCAATCCAGAGTTTTTTGATGGTCATATTGGTATTGCTCATACGCGCTGGGCAACTCATGGTGAGCCAGCACAGCGTAATGCGCATCCACACGTATCAGGCAAAATTGCAGTCGTACATAACGGTATCGTCGAAAACTACGCTGAACTAAAAGAAGAACTAATAGCCAAAGGCTACGTGTTTACTTCACAGACAGATACTGAAGTTGTGGCGCATCTAATCCATGATATCTACAAAAAAACGCCTGACTTGTTGGAAGCGGTCCGCACCATTATCCCGTTACTGCACGGTGCTTTTGCATTGGGTATTGTACACGTAGACTGCCCTGATGAGCTTATTACTGTACGTCTAGGCTCACCTTTAGTTATTGGTGTCGGTATCGGTGAGAACTTTATCGCGTCAGATCAGTTGGCGTTGCTGCCAGTGACTAACCGCTTTATGTACCTAGAAGAAGGTGATATCGCCAAATTAACTCGCAATAGCATTCAGGTTTATGCAGATGGTGTTGAAGTCCAACGTCAGATACATGAAATTGATGCAACCCAGCACAATGCTGATAAAGGCGAATTCAAACACTATATGCTCAAAGAAATTTACGAGCAGCCAGATGCCGTCGCTCGTACGATAGAGATGGCTTTGGACAATGGTGAAACGACTCAACTACGCGACGATTTTTTACAGCGTCATGAGACACTGTTGGCAGGTATTCGTCATGTACAAGTGATTGCTTGTGGTACCAGTTATCACGCTGGTATGGTCGCAAAATACTGGTTTGAGAGCCTTATTCGTATACCTTGCTCGGTCGAGGTTGCCAGCGAATTCCGCTATCGTAATCCTGTTGTCGTCGATAATACTTTGGTCATCTGTATTTCGCAATCTGGTGAAACGGCAGACACCTTATCAGCATTACGTGATATCCAAAAGCAAACGCCAACAGGCTTAGTCAGCTTGGCATTATGTAATGTACCGACGTCATCGTTGGTACGTGAAACAGACATCTTCTTGCCAACGTTGGCAGGACCTGAGATTGGCGTCGCCTCTACCAAAGCATTTACCACTCAGCTTGTGGCATTGATATTGTTGATATTAAAAGTTGGTGTCACGCAGAAACGCATGACTGACAAACACTTAAATACGTTATTAAGTGAGTTACATCAATTACCAGGACAACTCTACGCCAGCTTAAACCTTGATGCTCCTATCAAGACCATGAGTGAAAGCTTTGAAGATAAGAAAAGCTGTCTATTTTTAGGTCGCGGGCTACAGTTCCCGATTGCGCTAGAAGGAGCCTTAAAGCTAAAAGAAATTTCTTACATTCATGCCGAAGGTTATGCAGCAGGTGAACTCAAACACGGTCCATTAGCATTGGTCGATAAAGACATGCCCATCGTTGTATTGGCGCCCAAAGACAGTATGTTTGATAAATTAAAAGCCAACATGCAAGAAGTGCATGCGCGTCATGGTGAGCTATTTGTATTCGCTAGCGAAGCCAGTCAAATGGTCGCTGAAGATAGACTACACTTAGTATATGTACCCGATGTTTGCGAGACGCTTGCCCCTATCGTCTACAGCGTGCCTGTGCAGCTGTTGTCATACCATGTAGCAGTAATGCGTGGCACAGATGTCGACCAGCCACGCAATTTGGCAAAATCAGTCACGGTAGAATAAGCAAAATTACTCTACGACAGCTCTGAAAAGACAATTATTTCCCCCTGCTATTGTGAACTCAGTAACAGGGGGTTTTTATAATTTTAAAACGACCTACCAGCAGTTTAGAAAAAAGTAGTAATAATTGTCTGAGCAAAAACTAAATAAAAATACTTAGACCCAGTTCCAAATAGTTCGCATATATTAAAAACTGGTGAAAAGTAGAATTACGATACAAAAAAATAGTGACACTCTATCTATTAATTAGAGTATCACTATTATTGTGCTTATTTGGTGGCTACATTTAGTTGCCTGTAACGACGTTTAGTCTCTTTCTAGCACCACTCTATAGCGAGCATTACCACTCTCTAATCGCTCAAACGCTTCATTAATCTCAGACATTTTGTATGTTTCAGTGACTGGCTGAATATTATGGCGAGCAGCAAAATCTAGCATTTTACGCAGCGTCGCTGGTGAGCCAACTGGCGAGCCTGATAGACTGTTCTGAGCCATAATCATTGGTGCAGCCGATATCTCTAATGGCGCTTCTAACAGTCCAACAAAATGTAGCTTACCTTTTGGTCTTAGTGTCTTGATCACGACGTCCCAGTTCATATCGACGTTTACTGTTGAGATGATTAGATCGAAAGAACCTGCGGCTTTTTCAATTTCGCTATCGTCTCTTGAGTTTAGTGAATGATGAGCGCCCATCTCTTTTGCTTCTTCCATTTTTGATTCACTGGTAAATGCCGTCACTTCACAGCCCCACGCGTTGGCAAATTGCAATGCCAAATGACCCAAGCCACCAATACCAATTACAGCTACTCTAGAAGTTGGTTTGATGTCGTACTGCATAAGTGGGTTAAACACTGTGACACCGCCACATAACAGTGGTCCTACCGCGTTAAAATCAAGCCCTTCAGGTATCTTGATGACACTAGTATCTTTTGCGCGTACTTTATCTGCAAAGCCGCCATGATTACCAATAATCGTACCTTCTTGCTCAGGGCATAGGTTGTGGTCTCCATCAATGCATAGATCGCAGACGTTACAGTATCCTTTATGCCAGCCAAGGCCGACTTTATCGCCCAATTCTAGATGCTTGACGTGCTTGCCCTTATTAAGGACTTTACCTGCAACCTCATGTCCACCGACAAACGGATATTGGGTCATACCCCATTCGTTTTGCCACATTGATAAATCACTATGGCAGATGCCGCAGCTATGTAATTCGATTTCTACTTCGTGATCGCCTAGAGCGCCTGGGTCATATTCATAAGGCACAAATTTGCCACCTTTCTCTTTTGCTGCATATGCGTTAATCATAGTTATTCCTTATTTTCTAGTTTTTTTAGAGGTTAGTTTATAGAGATTGGTTTATCGTTCTAATAGCTACTTATCTATTAGTAAAATTAAAATAGTGCTATAAGAGATAAACAATTTCTTCAATAGATTTGATTGGACAGACTATAGCAAAAACTGTCCCAACTAATCCATTCAACTTACCAGTTTTAGACTAACGTCATACAAAGAGTCATACTTAGCAGGCAGTCACTCATCAAAAATACTGCTTGTTATCAGCAACATTGTTTTACTAATTATTTGATTACTTATATAATGCATGTCTTCTTCGATAACCTGTCAGTTTTGGCGTCTTCATTACCTGCAATAAAAGACAGATTATCATGAGTGACATTCCTAGCCAGCCGATAGGAGAGAATGTTTCACCGATTATAATGATAGCCAATATAGTGGCCACAATAGGTTCTAATAACGTGATAAGCGTCGCCTTACTCGCCTCAATCACTCTTAACGCTTGACCAAACAGTAAATAACCAAAGAACATCGGCGCAATTGCCAGATATAGGGCAACGCTTATATGTTTTACATCTAAAAACAGGTTTTCCCCTGTTAATAATAATGATGGCAACAATAAGATTGCCGACAGACCAAACATACTGGCCATCGCTGATTTCGAGTTTACCCCGTTCTCTATCATCTGACGTGCTGTCCATGAATATGTGGCATAGGTCAATCCTGCGACTAATCCTAACAACACGCCTAATATCTGACTATTTGCTTGTGCGTTTATATCTAAATATTGGGTTTTCCCTAAAGTCAGCAAAATAACGCCAACCACACCAAATATAAAACTTACTACCCATCGACTAGTGACTCTTTTATTGCTAATCAGACGCTCCATGATAACAGTGAAACATGGTGCGCTAGCAATTGAGATCACTGTGCCGATAGCAACACCAGCCAATCTCATAGAGGAATAAAAAGCTAAAGGATAGATAGCAACGCATAAGCTACCGATGAATAAGAGACTAGGCTGAGAAAGTAGTTTCTGTCTATCGCTTAATAAATTATTCTTAGCATTCAATACTAGCAATACACCGCCTACCCCCATCGAAAACGCACCAACGGCTAACGAACTAACGTCAGGTATAAAAGCAGAGGCTGTACCTGTCGTTCCCCAAAGGACACTGGCAGCTATCACACATAAAATAGCACTTAGACTAGATTTATTCTGCAGCATAGTAGCTACCTCTAACGTTATAATGAATAATATTATTATAGAGAGTTATAGACTACTATTTGTGCAGATTAGACGGTCTGTATGTCTGGTTAGACGTGTTTTAATTTGGAAGGGGCAATACCAAAATATTTAGAAAAGCGGCGGCTAAAAGCACTAACATCCGTATAACCAACCAGTTCGGCTATAATAGCGATAGGTGAATCAGTATGCAGTAACAGAGCTTGCGCCTTTTGCATTCTGATCCTTGTGATGTATTCAGTGACGGTCTGGTTTGTTTGCGATTTGAAGTTCTTTTTAAACTGTTTAGCACTGAGACAAGAGATATCCGCCAACACTTCGATAGAAAGGTTTTTAGCAAAATTGTGGTGAATATATGCGACGACTTCTCTAATTCGAGCGTCATATTGCACAAATAGATTTTGTTGGTCTAGGATTTTATGAAAGGTATCAAACATCAACTTCTCAACTTCAGGATTGATTTGATACCTTAACTGACTCTCTGAAAACTCCAAAAATGCCAACAATGGCGAACTTATAGAAAAGACAATTTGTGATGAATGAAGCACATTTTCTGGCAATAAATCTGTATCCACAACGATAAACTTTGCATTCTCCTCAGCGCTAAAGTAGTGCTTTTCATTTGCCTTGACCACAACACATTCGCTCGGAATAACTTTTCCAGTATAGCTTCCAACTTCGATATTGATTGCCCCTCGCAAAGGCAAAACAATCTGATGAAAGTCATGAGAATGCCCTCTAGTTTGACGAGTATATGACCTAATTGAGAGCGTGTTAATCATACATCGTTTTCCAGATTGCTATTATTGTGTCGTGTCTTGGCTCATTAGTTGGTTAGCTATTTGGCTCTCTATGAGAAGTGACTATTAAAGGTCACTAGGTTTGCCATGTGGAGCTAGCCATTTAGCAAACCATCCTGATAGGTCATCCATCAAAGTATAGACGACAGGAATAACAACCAAGCTCAATAGCGTAGAGGTTACCAGACCACCCAGTACCGCTGCTGCCATCGGTCGCCTAAAAGTAGGATCTGCATCGCCCCAACCAAATACCAATGGCAACATACCTGCACCCATCGCAATAGTTGTCATGATAATAGGCCGTGCACGCTTGCGACATGCATCTACGATAGCCTCAAAGCGTGCCAACCCACGTCGCTGGGCAATCAATGCATAATCGACCAGCAGGATTGAGTTTTTGGTCGCAATACCCATGAGCATAATGAAGCCAATCATCGAAGGCATCGATAAGCTGCTATTAGTAATAACCAAGCCGACAAAGGCACCACCAATAGATAATGGCAATGCCATCAGAATGGTAAAAGGCTGCAATAAACGACCAAAAAGTAGAATCAGTACGCCTAAAATACAAACCACACCGACGGACATCGCAATGATAAAACCACTAAAAAGGTCTGCCATGTTTTCGGCTTGGCCCTGATCGATGATGGTAATCGAAGGTGGCAGTTGCTGCATGGTCGGCACTGCTTTGACCGCTTGTACCAAATCACCAAGCTCGCCACTCGCAGGTTGTACCGTGATACTAATAGCACGCTCTCGATCCAGTCTGCTAATCTGCGCAGGCCCAGTGCCAAAGTCTAGCGTAGCAACCTCACCGACGCGCACGCCTTGACCGGCAGGCATAGTGCTCGGCACGTACAAACCTTCTAGTTGGCTAACATTTTGCTTAGCCACGTCAGGTAAACGTACGACGATTGGTACTTGGCGTGTATCAAGATTAAGCTTGGACAATTGCTGTTCATAGTCGCCTACGGTCGCCACACGTAGAGTCGTAGCGATATCTTGCGTAGTGACCCCTTTATCAGCCATTGCCAATCTATCTGGCGTTACCGTTAGCTCTTGGCGTGGTAGACTGCGATCACTCGTCACAGCGCCTGCACTTGGTAGCCCCCGAATCTCAGACATGATTTTTTGTGCAGTTTGTTCAAGCAGTTGCGGGTTAGTACTGGTTAATGAAAAGTTATAGCCACTTTCACCACCACTCGATAAGCCAACGGTAAACCGTGCTCCTGGCACTTCTGTCATCAGCTTACTAATTTTGCGCTCTATCTCTTGCTTAGTGCCTCGTTCTGCACGCGGGGCAAGTACGATATCCAAGCCTGCGATGTTTTCAGCCTTACCGCCACCACCATCTGACGCACCCATCGACGCCTGCGCCTCTCCCACTGAGGTAAAGATATTGGTCACCTCAGGCATGGCCAAAATGCGAGCACTCGCTAGTGCCGCCACGCGCTCAGTATCTGCCAACGACACGTCAGGTGTCAGCTCAATAGCCACTCGAGTTTGATCAATATCATTATCAGGGATAAATGACGTGGGTAGCAGCTTAACCAAAGCTAATGAGGCTACAAATAAAACAAGCGTTGCACCCATGGTTATCCAGCGATGATGTAGAGTCCAAGACACAATCTTAAGATAGTACTTCATCATCGCGCTTTGTTTTTCGACGTGCTTTTTCTCAGGCCGCAAGATATAAGCTGCCATCATAGGGGTAATCAGGCGCGCTACCATCAGCGAAGCAAAAATTGACAAGGCAGCCGTCCAACCAAACTGACGGAAGAACTGTCCAACGATACCGCCCATAAAGGCCGTTGGTAAAAACACCGCAATCAAAGTAAAAGTAGTGGCGACAACGGCCAGACCAATTTCATCAGCGGCTTCCATCGCCGCTTCATAAGGCGTCTTACCCATGCGTAAATGGCGTATGATGTTTTCGACTTCAACGATTGCATCATCGACCAGCACCCCAATGACCAATGACAATGCCAGTAATGAGATGATATTTAGACTAAAGCCAAACAGATACATACCCAAAAAAGTTGGAATGACTGATAACGGCAAAGCGACCGCGGCAACGATAGTCGCGCGAATATTGCGCAAAAACAGGAAGACTACCACTACAGCCAAAAGCCCACCTTCGATGAGCATTCTTAATGAGGCTTCATAATCTTCTGCAATGGGTGTGGCTCGGTCATAGACTTTTTCAATACTGATATTACCGACATCAGCAGTCAGCTTGGCAAGCTCCTCATCGACCAGATCCATCACGTCGACCTCACTGGCACCGCGCGATCGAGTAATGTTAAATGCCACCACTGTTTGACCGTCCAGCTTAGCAATTGAGCTTGGATCTGCTGCGCCATCAGTGATTTTTGCCATCCGACCTAAAGCTTGTGTGCCCCCCGTAGGGACAGCCACTTGCAAATCGTTTAGCTCATTTGCTCGCTCAACAGCACCGAGAACACGGATGGTCTGAGTCGTATTGCCAACTTCCGCCTCCCCACCAGAACTGTCTTGCTGGATACCAGCGATTTGCTGCGATAATTGCGAAATAGAAAATTTCAGACCACTTAACGCAATTGGGTCGGCAGCAACCGTGATTTCACGCTGCAACCCACCAACGCGGCTCACGGTACTTACGCCTGGTATGTCAGATAGCCGCTTGGTAACGGTATCATCAACAAACCAAGATAGATCCTCTACGCTCATATTTTCAGCAGCGACAGAGTAAGTAACTACTGGAAACCCAGCGGTAGATACTTTAGTAATGATAGGATCGTTGGCTGCAGCTGGTAGATCACCACGTACTTCGCCGACTGCTGACCGCACATCGTCTACCGCTTCTTGAATATCTTTTTCTAAGGTAAATTCAGTGGCAATGGTCGCCGCACCCGTCTGTAGCGTGGTACGAATATGGCTCACGCCTTCAATACTGGTCAGTTTGTTTTCGATCTTCTTTGCAATATCGTTTTCGAGCTGTGAAGGCGCAGCACCGGGTAGCGTGACCGTGACTACCACCGCTGGCAAGTCTATATCTGGAAATTGCTGGACTTTCATTTTCATGAAACCGTAAATGCCGCCCAACGTCAGTAGCACAAATAGCAAGATAGCAACGAGCGGGTTCTTTATCGAATAAGCGGAGACGTTTAAGCTCATGGTTGTGCCTGCACTGGCTTACTGGTTTGGGTTACACCATTAACAACACGCACTAGGTCACCATCATTTAAGAAGCTACCGCCCTGTTTTACGATACGACTGTCGTTTGGCAAAGGCTCTAACACTGCTACGCTCTCGCCCAATCGCTCACCCAATGTCACTCGCTGCTGCTTGATACGTCCCATCGATCGATCGTCTCGAGTAGTCGACTCGGTAACGAGCATTACATAGTCATAACCATCATTGCTGACCACGGCGCTATTAGGAATCGTTTGCGTACTGGTACTTCCCAATAGGAATTCGCCTGTTTGATACATGCCTGCACGTATCTTTGAGTTGGCAGCTAGGCTGGCATAAATCGTAATTTGGCGGTTGTTGTCTGCGGTGGGTGCGATGCGGTTTACTTGCCCCATCACTGTATCACCACCCGGCAGACTGACTTGTACAGGCGTACCGACGTTTATATCACCGACAAGCTTAGGATCTATATCTGCTCGCCATTCCAAAACCCCGCCTTTGATAATCGTAAATAACGGATCCCCGCCTGCCACCTGCCCAACTTCTACCATTTTTTCACTAATAATACCGCTGACAGGAGCGACAACTTTTGCGTTCTCTAATGTCAAACGCTGATTGCTCAGACGAGCTTTGGATGCTTGCAAAGAAGCTCTGGCACGTACTTCCGAGGTACGGTAACGATCGGCTTCTTGTTTGCTGATGGCATCGATATCGATCAATGGCAGCACACGTGCAGCATCAGCGCTGGCATTGGCCAGGGTGGCTTCCGCTTCTGCGACATCTGCTTGCGCCTGTAGCACTTGCTGCTCCATAGCATCAGTATCGAACACGGCTAAGACTTGACCTGCTCTGACGCGGTCGCCTTCTTCGACCAAAATACGCTCGATAGCCACACCATTGACTTTTGCACTGACGTTCGCAGTATCCTTAGCATTGATGGTTCCATCGGCACTGAGCGTGCTACCGATATCATCCTGGCTTGGACTGACTGTTTCTACTGAGAGTACTGATTGCTCAATACTGGCATCGCTACCAGTTGCCTGATCGTTTGCGACAGAATTAGAAGTTGCTGACTCATCTGTAGCTGCATTACTATCATTGCCCCAATACTTGCCAAGCAGCACCCCTATCACTAGCACGGCTGCCAACACGGGCCACAACCATATTGGTGGTTTTGCAGATGGCCTTTTAGATACAGTGTCAGTTTGACGATACGGCGGCAACTCAGATTCAGCTGACGGCTTAGAATGGGTTTCTTCAAAATCGCTCATGATAACTCTCTGTAGGTACAGTCAATATTGAAATACTCGATATAGAATGACTAAAAATCTCAATCATTCACAGCAATAATAAAAAGTGGCACGCAATCGAAGCAATGTTTGGACAGCCTGATATATGGCTATGAGCGTTACTTACAGCGAGTATTACGATGTTCTCTAAAGCACTGTTTATTATTATAATAGTTCATCAAATTATCGAGAATAGCATATATTTGGTCATCATCTTATTTTTATATATAGTGTCTAGCGTTCATAAATTTAATTGAAACTTAGACCGAATATATATGCAGTATTAAAGGCATATTGACCAATTTAAGGCAATAAGATCGCGTATAGCCAGTCGCTGAATATCTGATGTATTCAACGACTGACTATGGATGGAGTGTTGTCTATAAAGAATTTTAACGTTGCGGCCATGCTGTTTGATTATATCCAGAGCTAGGTTCAATGACGCAATGAACCTATTTGCCAATACCGGTACTACACACTAAGCACTGATCACTAGACACTAAGCATTGGTATAGCGACTTGCCTCAGGCATCCAGCGATGAATCAATTGACTGACATCTGCTTTTCGCGCAGGGTCTGCTATCAAATGCTTCGCTAACCGCTGAGCAATAGCGAATAATTGCTCATCACGGATCAGATCAGCCAGATAGTAGCCAACGTTACCTGTTTGACGTTTGCCTAACAGCTCTCCTGGCCCACGTAGCTCTAAGTCTTTTTGAGCAATGACGAAGCCATCAGTACTATCGCGTAGAACATTTAGTCGCTCTGTGCCAGTCTCCGATAGCGGCTTTTGATATAACAGTACACAGAAGCTTTTGGTCGAGCCACGTCCGACTCGCCCGCGCAGCTGATGTAATTGCGATAGCCCCAAACGCTCCGCATTTTCGATAACCATCAATGATGCATTGGGCACATCGACCCCTACCTCGATGACAGTCGTCGCAATTAACAAATCCAGATTACCTGCTTTGAACTCCTGCATGATGGCTTGCTTATCAGCAGACTTCATCTTGCCATGTACCAGTCCAATACGAATATCTAGACGTTCATTTAAGTCCTCATAAGTGGCTTCGGCTGCCTGCGCATCCAAGACACTAGACGCTTCTACCAGTGAGCATACCCAGTACGCTTGCCTGCCCGCTTCGCAATTGATCGCGATACGTTCTATTACTTCATCGCGTCGATTGCGATCGATGGTTACTGTCGTAATTGGTGTACGCCCCGGTGGCAATTCATCGATGATTGAGGTATCCATACCGCCATAGACGCTCATCGCTAGGGTTCTTGGAATCGGTGTTGCGGTCATGATTAGCTGGTGCGGAGTGCTATTAGCCACGCCTTTATTGGTCAATGCCATACGCTGCTCAACACCGAATCGATGCTGCTCATCAATGATAACCAGGCCTAATTTAGCGAACTGAACTTGCTCCTGAAACAGTGCATGAGTACCAACGACCACTTGCACGGTATTTTCTGCAACCGCTTCCAATGCTTCGCGGCGCTGTTTGGCCGTTTGCTTACCTGCGAGCCAACCGACACCAATGCCCAATGGCTCAAACCAGTGTTTAAAATTCAGTAGATGCTGCTCTGCCAAAATCTCAGTCGGTGCCATTACCGCGACCTGCCAGCCACTATCGAGCGCATAGCCTGCCGCCCCTGCTGCCACCAATGTCTTGCCAGCACCCACATCACCCTGTACCAATCGTAGCATCGGAATTGAGGTTGCCATATCCGCAGTGATGTCTTTCATCACTCTTTTTTGCGCACCCGTTAAATCAAAAGGCAATGCAGAAAACAGCTTGTCAGCAAGAGGACTGTTGGTAGTGCATTTAGGCGCTTTATGCTGATGTAGCTGCTGGCGACGATATAGCAAACTGAGCTGATGCGCAGTCAATTCTTCAATAATCAAGCGCTGGCAAGCAGCATGCGTACGGGCACTGAGTTGAGTGAATAGTTTGTATTGTTGAGACGCGCTAGTATAAGTAGGCGGCGTATGCAGCAGTACCAATGCTTCAAATATCGTTAAATTATAGACATTGTGCTGAGCAATACTGGCAGCGACGTTATGTATGTCATTATCTGCCTGATAGTTAGAGGGACTAGGCTTGTATACGCTATTGCCAAGAGCATTATCAGGCACGCTGCGTGCTAACGTTGAGAAAATATCTTCAGTATATTCGGCCTCTGACACCGCTGATTTAGTTGGCTCAAAAGGCACTAATGGCAAATCAGATACAACTGCAAAATCTTCAGCCGTAAACAATGTCATAGGCAAACCTTGGCTCCGAACCGTTTGCAATGCTAGCTTAATTAAAGTACGCAGCTTGTTTTGATGTAAGCCTTTGACTGTAGGATAAATAGGCTGCAATCCCGTATCGGTCATGACTGTATTATCAGTGATAATTTGATATTCAGGATGATGTATCTGCTTGCCGTAGCGGCTAACTTTGACTTCACCAAATAGCTGTAAGCGTGTCCCCAAATTCATGGTTTGTACCAGACCACGATAGACCTTAAAAAACCGCAACGATATCGTACCCGTATCATCGTCCACTGTTACAGTCATTCCACTGCGCTTGGTATCGACATGGACGATGTGACCGGTAATTAGGGCTGATTGTCCATGCTCTACATCGGCGATTGATACCAGTCGACTACGATCTTCATAATCACGAGGCAAATGTAATAGCAAATCGAATATCCGCTTGATATTCAATTGCGCCAACTGCTCTGCCACTTTTACCCCCACACCTGCTAGCGCAGACACTGGCATATCTAGTGCTGACAGCGGCATGTCAGATCTAAAGTGATCTAATGAGTTGGCTGAGGCATGACTCTCCGATATTGGCATTAAAGATCCTAACAATATTATTTTTAATTTTTGTATGCTAAATCGAGCATTTTTAGTAGGCTGCATATGATGACTTGTAGCACAGAATAGCTATAACGATAGTACGTATAAAAAGTCGGTTCATTTCATTATAGCTGACAATACAATTGCTTATGCTAGGCTATTTAGTAAAATAGCATCTATACAGTCCATCTACTATAAATAAGCCTCTTCTCCTCATCATACCAATAACTGATTTTTTGAATTCTGGCAATTTCGTAAGGTGTTTTTCTATGCTTATTTCTATTTTGCCTCGTCAGTTTCGTCATAATTTAAAACTACTGAGGTTGAGCTTAATACCAATTCTCGGTTTGTATATTAATGCGTGTAGCACGTTGCCATCGACTATTCCTGCCACACCAGAGCCAGTTATTAAAGCCCCTACTGTCGCACTGGTATTGGGTGGTGGCGGTGCAAAAGGGTTTGCCCATGTAGGCGTCATCAAGGCGCTAGAAGAAAACGGTATCAAACCAACATTGGTAGTCGGGACGAGTGTGGGTAGCTTGATTGGCAGCTTATACGCCAGTGGTTACACGCCTGCACAGCTTGAGCAATTGGCATTGACCACTACTGATAGCCAGCTCACAGACTTTACCTTGTCCAATCAAGGATTTATCGAAGGCATTAAGTTAAAAAACTTTATTAATAGCAAAGTGAATGCGCGAGCCATAGAAGACTTCCCCATTGCTTTTGCGGCAATAGCAGCAGAAAAGCGCACTCTAAACAAAACAGTCTTTACCACTGGCGATGCAGGGCTTGCCGTACAAGCATCCTGTAGCGTACCCAATATTTTTATTGCCCCACGCATTCCTGAAAAGGTCGGTAAAAAATATATCGATGGCGGTGTGGTCAGTTTAGTACCAGTAGATAGCGCCTATGACTTGGGTGCTGATATTGTCATTGCTGTAGATGTGACGGGAGCTCAAGGCAGTGATAATACGAGCCATCAAATACCGACTATTAACTCATTGAGTGATTTTTGGGGATTTCTCGAAACCAATATTCTAGCTACTAACCTGACTGCTAATCGCTCCGCATCAAACCAGAGCGAACGAGATCGAGCGGATATTGTTATTACTCCCAATGTCGGTCGTAACAGTTCGATAGATACTAGGCAGCGGCGCAGTCTAATACAAGCAGGCGCTCAAGCTACAACGCCGCAAATCAATGCTATTAAACAACTTATCCAAGAGAAATCTAGTAGTAAATATGCCACGCTGTAGCTCAGTATTTTTACTTACTTATCAGCAAAATTATCAAACGTCCTGACATACAGTAAAAAAGCACCGCAGCTATAAACTGTGGTGCTTTTTTATTGGTAGTTTTCAGTACTAAATGGATAGTTTTTAGTGCTAACTGTATCGATGCTAGCTAAATTCTAATCCAGACATTCAGGACTATTTAACGCGCGCGCGATATTTTACAGCGACGGTATCATTTAGACCTACGCCTTCTAGGTCCCAACGTACCGCTTTATAGTACTTAAGCGCGACGTCTTGTAGCTGATTATCAACTTTGGTACGTAGTGGCATACGAGCAAAGTTATTGCCATCTACACTGCCATATGGGAATTCAGGAGCAACCGTCTTTAATAGTTCTACCTGCTCTGGGATACTCATCGTAACAGTCATTTTACGGACGCGATCTGCGTTGGTATTGGTAAAGTAACCTTGATATTCCAATACATTGCCTGACTGCAAACGAGTATTGGTATCTACAGGGACGAGTACTTCTTGACCATTGGCATCAACGCTGACCAACGACGCTGTAATTCTGCTGTTAACGGCTTGAGCACTTGAGTTGCTGCTCTTGTTGGCATTTGTCTGAATAGCCATCGAGCTATCAACCGCTTGCTCTGGTGTTGGTAGCATCGCTGAGGCTTGTGTAACGACCATTGCACCGATGAGCGTACCGGCAACAACGTGAAATAAGCGGTGGCCGCTCCAAGCACTGAACGGGCTAGCAAACTGGTTACTTTTTTTCATGATTTTCATTATCCCTGGTTGATATATCGGTAAAACACAGATGGTGCAACTTAAGTTATTTTTATAATTTGTTCAACAGATAAAACGCATTACGATGTACATAAGATATCGCTGTGAAATAGTTCATACAATCTATGAAAAACATGAACTCACTTATCTAACCTGATTATCTTCGCTCAGCATCTGTAAAGCAATAGCGCTTAGCATAACAAAAAGCATTTGTACGTACATTAACCCAGTGTTGAGGTTGTGTATATCAGCGATTGGCAATCAGAATGCTTGAATACAGCTGAAATAAAAGATAGCTCATAACCGCGTTTTTTGCTATGGTAAATCTTTAGCGTTAGGCATTTTTTTGCTGCGCCCCTTTTCTTATTCTAACGACTACTGCTCCCATTATGACTACTAGCTCCATGCCCCAGATCAACCCTGAATACGTCCATTGGTTCCGTAACTCTGCACCCTACATTAATACTCATCGCGGCAAAACTTTCGTGATTATGTTTGGTGGTGAAGCGGTCAATCATGCGAACTTCAGCACACTTATTCATGATTTTGCCTTGTTGCATAGCTTGGGCATCAAGCTAGTACTGGTACACGGGGCACGACCGCAAATCGAGAAGAACTTAAAAGACGCTAATATTGAATCGCCGCTACATCAAGACATCCGTATTACGCCACGTGCAGCGATGCCATCTATCTTACAAGCCGTTGGTGCTATTCGTTTACAGATTGAAGCTCAGCTATCAATGGGGCTGGCCAACTCTCCGATGTATGGTTCGCGTATCGATGCGATTTCAGGTAATTTCGTGACAGCGCGCCCATACGGTATCCGTGAAGGTATTGATTATCAAATGACGGGTGAAGTGCGTTCTATCGATGTGGAAGCCATCAAAAATAACCTACTTCATGACCATATCGTTGTACTAGGCTCGATGGGCTACTCTGCAACTGGCGAAGTATTTAACTTGTTGGCGGAAGATGTTGCCCTAAGCGCTGCCGTAGCACTGGGTGCTGACAAGCTTATATTCTTAGGTGAAGAAGCGGGTATCAACGACGATGATCGTTTATTACGTGAAATGATTCCAAACGAAGTTGATCGCTTCTTACGTGACCGTGATTTAAATTGCGAAATCAATTATTTCTTGAACTGTGCAAGTTTGGCCTGTCGTCAAGGCGTCCATCGCACGCATATTATCTCGTATGCCAAAAACGGCGCATTACTAGAAGAGCTATTCACACGTGATGGTTCTGGTACGTTGATTAGCCACGACCCTTATGAAGAAATTCGCCGTGCCAATATCGATGATGTGGTTGGTCTTATTGAACTGCTGTCACCTCTAGAAGAGCAAGGTATCTTGGTCAGTCGTTCACGCGAGCGCTTAGAGCAAGAGATTGATAACTATAGTGTGATTGAGCGCGATGGTATGATTTTGGGCTGTGCAGCATTGCATACACTAGATTCAGAGTCAGCGGAAGTTGCCTGTGTTGCCGTGCGCCCTGAGTACCGTAGTGGTAGCCGCGGTGCAGATTTACTAGCGTTTCTAGAACAGCAAGCGCGTAGCCATGGCTTGTATAAGTTGTTTGTTTTGACCACTCGTACTGCGCATTGGTTCGTCGAGCAAGGCTTTGCTGAAGTTGAAGCCAGCGCTTTACCTGAAGCACGTTTAGAGAAATACCATAATGGCCGTAACTCTAAAGTCTTTCAAAAGAATCTATAGTTTATTACCAACTTGATATCGGCTTTATAAGCTCGGTATCAAGTTGACATAAATACTTAACCTAAAAAAGCCTTCATAACTATATGAAGGCTTTTTTAGGTTAAGTATTTAAATCAAACAATTCTGCTTTAGATACTTATTTTACTTTTAATAGCTCAACAGTAAAAATAAGGGTACTGTTAGGCTCGATACCAGCGTTACCCGCTTCGCCATAAGCGATATCTGATGGGATATAGAACTCGTATTTTCCGCCTTCTTTCATCAACTGTAGACCTTCAGTCCAGCCAGCGATTACTTGGTTCAGTGGGAACTCGATTGGCTCACCGCGCTCATAAGAGCTGTCAAATACTGTACCATCAAGCAATTTACCTTCGTAATTTACTTCAACCACGTCAGTTGCTTTTGGCGATTTACCAGTACCTGCTTTGATAACTTTATACTGTAAACCAGACTCTGTTTGCTTCACGCCTTCTTTTTTGGCGTTTTCTGCTAAGAACGCTGTACCAGCGGCTTTATTTTCTGTCGCTTTGGTTTCCATGTCTTTAACGAATTGCTCTTCTTGCTCTTTTTGATAGTCCATCAATACTTGTTGCATTTGCTCTTGGGTCAATGCTGATTCATTGCCTTCGTAGCCATCACGGAAGCCTTTTTCAAAAGTATTTAGGTCTAAATCTTTGACAGCGTCTTTGTTGCCTTCTGCCATCATGAAACCTAAGCTATAACCTACTTTTTCACTAGCTGAGCTTTGTTCAGTAATGGAAACGCTTTGAGCGGCTGTTTCTTGATTGCCATTGTTGGTGCTACAGCCTGTTACTAACAACATAGCGCTAGCAAGTGCACTAACGCCTAAAGTAGTGATTTTTTTCATAAAGTACTCTCTAATTGTAAGAATAGTGGCGAGATGTCACATTCCTCTATAATAACAAATCTTAGTTTTGGGAACCACGCTTTGCACGAAATTATCGGGCTAATGTATAGTCTATGTTAATATCTTCTATCATAATAACAAGTTATCACACAAATATAGTAACAGGTAAAGCTTTCTGTCTTTAAATCCATCAATACATCAGCTAAGCTGAATTAGTTGAGGAGATAAGTAACCGAGCGTTAATTTTTATCAAAAATAAGCAGATATCGATAGCGAAGTCACTGTAATATAAATAAAAGATACTGCTGATAATGATTTATGCTCAAAAACGATAATA
Organism: Psychrobacter sp. NPDC078501; assembly: GCF_044900935.1. NCBI lineage: Bacteria > Pseudomonadati > Pseudomonadota > Gammaproteobacteria > Moraxellales > Moraxellaceae > Psychrobacter > Psychrobacter sp. NPDC078501. Next base: position 157,211 of record NZ_JBJDOS010000006.1, read on the forward strand.
TCTCTATATAACTGATTCTAAAAATACTATTTATGACAACCATCTGTATGTCTTGCTCACTAATCGCTGTATGAACATTGTTTTTGGCGAGTTATATAAGATGCTTCAAGGAGGATAAGATGAACCCAATGTACACATCTTTTAACGGCTATCTCGGTGGACCTATCGGTTCCATCATTGGTGCTATTTTGATATTCGTTATTGGTTGGCTAGTAGCCCTTGGTATCGCAGCACTAGTACGCGGCGTACTCTCTAAAGTTAATCTCAATCAGCGTATGAACTCTTCAACTGGTAAGACCTACGACCTTGAAGGTATCATTTCTAAAATTGTTTTCTGGTTTATTTTCATCATTGCTATCTCAGGCGCACTTAGCCAATTAAACTTAAACTCTATCTCAGCACCATTCGCAAATATGGTTAATCAAGTATTGGCATTTATCCCTAATCTTATCGGCGCTATCGCACTTGGTGTAATCGGTTGGGTCGTGGCTACTGTTGCACGCACAGCGATCAACGCAGCACTCGCAAAAACCTCTATGGATGAGCGTTTAAGTGCACAAGCTGGTGTAAAACCAATGAGCAGCACGATTGCTGATATGGTTTACTGGTTCATCTTATTGGTTGTATTGACCATGGTACTTGGTCAATTAGAGCTTGATGGTTTGTTTGCACCATTAACTAATATGGTCGACAAAATCTTTAGCTTCATCCCTAATATCTTGATTGCTGGTGTGGTCTTCGTCGTTGGTTATATCATTGCCAAAGTCGTACGCGGCATCGTTACCAACCTTGTTTCTACTTTTAATGTACAAGAATTGGCATCAAAAGCAGGTTTAAGTGAGCAAAATAGCTTACCTAACATTGCTGGTTCATTAGCATTTCTTGTAGTTATCATTCCAACCATTATTGCTGCTCTAAATGCACTAAAAATTGAAGTAATTGCTCGCCCTGCGACCAATATGCTTAACAAAATCATGGAAGCCTTGCCAAACATCTTTATGGCAGTCGCTATCCTAGTAGTAACTTTCTATGTTGTACGCATGGTTGCCAACATCATCAAAGGTCTGATTGAGAACACTCAAATCAATCAATTACCTGCGAAAGTTGGTCTACAAGAAACCATGGGCGACAAGAAAATCTCTGACTTAGTTGGTTATGCGATTATCTTCTTCGCTATGCTATTTGCTGCTATTGCAGCTGCTGACTTGTTAGGTTTCGAGCCTATCTCAGCGATTATTACGATGTTTATCGCATTCGGTGCAAACATCATCCTAGGCGCAATTATCCTATTCATCGGGTTCTGGCTTGCCAATATCATTGCAGGTGTGGTTGAACGTTCTGAGCAAGGTTCACAATTCCTAGCAAACATCGTACGTGTATTAATCATGGGCCTAGTATTAGCAATGGGTCTAAAAGCGATGGGTATTGCCGATTCAATCGTTAACCTAGCATTTGGTCTAACACTAGGTGCGGTAGCCGTTGCTTTTGCTCTATCATTTGGTCTTGGTGGTCAAGAAGCTGCAGCTCGCTTCCTACGTAAAATGCAGGACAAGATGGATCATGAACGCAATGAAGCGAAAGCAAAATCTGCGCTACAGCCAAGTTCATCAACTCAAGAAAAGGTTGCTGATTCAGTTCGTGAAAACACGCCATCTGCTGCTAGTACACCTACCACTGATTTACGTACTGATGTAGTTGATACACCACGTGTTGATACTAATGACATCTACAACAGTGATGACGTACTTCCTGGTAGCGGTCTCAATGACGATATCAATAAATAAGTATTTTTAATTGTTTAGTTTAGATACGAAAAAGACAGCCTAGGCTGTCTTTTTTTATGTCAGTAAATATATTAATAAACCTGTGATTCTTCTTATTAATAAATGGGTAGAAAGCTAACTACGTCTATCTACTGCTTATTTTTTCGCGCTGGTATCGTTAAGCTCATCTGTACTTGAGGTAAGTTTTCTTTTTGCGCCTTCACAGGTTTACTATCTTCTACGCTACTAGCAGACGGCGTATTCTGTTTATCTAATTCTTGTTGTTTTAGCTTCTGCATTTGCTTAGTAAGTTGGCGCTCCCTTTGAGTCATCGCATCAACTGGCTGAATCCACAAATCAATATCAAAAAAATTCTCATTATTTTCAGTGATAAAATCGATACCAAGCACAACTACATGATGTAGTTCAATAATTGGCAAACGTGTGGCAACGTCCTGTACGATCTTCGCTAGCTTTGGTTGGACAGCGGCTTTACTATTAGGCCCTTTTGACTCCTGACTATAAAAAACCAGTACATAATGTCGTCCCAAACTCTCATAAGAATGTTGATGTACGACATAGCCATCTTTTTGCAGCGCTGCACTTTGTTTAGGGTGTCTATATAGCGTACGAATAAGCTCGTGACGTGAAAACAAAGATTCATCTAGTAATTGTTGTTGCCAGTGAGCGAGCGGTGTTCCTGTCTGTTCGTCACTGTTAGTTATGTGCTTTTTACCATACGTATCTATCATCTGCATACTTAGCTGAGACCATATCGTAGCCGCTTGTATCATATGCTGATGGTACATCTGAGCAGTTGAACTTTGGTTCTTGTAGGCAAGCGTAATGGCGACCAGTGCTGAGTTAGGTTCGTCTTGTACTTCGTTTTTGATGAGCGCATTATCAACTACAATGGCAGGGGCAAACAAATCTGGGCTTTGTAAGAAGCGCTCAACCAAAGCATCTTCCGATTCAAAACTTGGAATATGATTTACAGCCGACTGTTGAAGCTGTTCTAAATGATAAGCTAAGAAACGCCACAACTCACATGGGGTTCGTACCGCTGCTGCTATCGAGTACCAGTCGTCCCAGCTAAAGACCTGCAGCTGCTGCATGCTTTCGCTCATGTCGACAACTAAGTCTTCTAAAAAGTAACGAACCCCAAAATTGTGTTTGAGTCGCTGTAGAGCACTGTTTGAATCATTTGCACTGTCATTGTTATCATCTTGATTGAGACTGTTACTTCCTCCGACAAGCTGAATGTCAAAGATCATAGCTTCATAACCAATTGAAGCATTGTCTTCATTTTGAGTCGATAATGACCTGTACCACGTAAGTGCTGACTTGACCGCAGTCATACGTACAGCCTCAATATCAACTGACTCTGTATCATAGGGTAAATACAGTGTCAGCTCTAACAGCTGTAGCTTGCCAAGTGGTAACTGATATTGGTAGTGACGAGCGATATACTGAGCATTGTACTCATGCTCAATCGTATTCATGCCTGCTAAGGTCACAGCCATAGCATCTGCTTGTAAATAACTGACTAGCTCAGTCGTCAGATAGCCCCAGTCGGGCATGGTAGTAATCGAATGGGACACAAGTTCCAACCTTCTATTATCGTATGGTGAATATCGCACATAACAGCTCATGATAATAACAACATCATTATCGCGTATTATAAATATCTGAATGATGCAAAATTATGCTACATAAGCACTATCAGAGACAGTCGCTTTCAGAGCGATCACTTGTTATGATGATATCAAAGCAGTATTGCTTGCGTGCAAGTTTATGGATGACGAACTGTACTTAGTTGTATTTATCGAAACCGTAGTCATTGAAATTTTAATCATCGAAACTTTAATGACTATTATATAATAATAAGGATTAAACATTATGAAGCGTTTTAAAGAAAAGACCGTCGTTGTAACGGGTGCAGGTTCTGGTATTGGCCGTGCAACTGCCATTCGCTTTGCCGAGGAAGGCGCTAGCGTGGTTCTAGTAGGACGTACGGCAGCAACACTAGAAGAAACTGCCAAAGAGTTGCCACAAGATCGCACTTGGATTCACACCGATAATTATCTCATTATTACATGCGATATCAGTGTCCAAAGCCAAGTACAAGAGATGGTTGAGCGCGCTATCGACAAATTTGGCAAGATTGATATCTTGGTAAACAATGCTGGTAAGGCAACCCAAGGTAAAATCACAGAATTATCTGCCGATGATTGGCGTTCTGCTATCGATGTGAATCTAAATGGGACTTTTTACGTCTCTCAAGCGGCTATGCCTCACTTAATTGCATCAAAGGGTAATATCGTCAATATCTCATCGCTCTCAGGTGTAGGTGGTGACTGGAACATGGCTGCCTACAATGCCGCTAAAGCGGGTGTGACCAATTTGACCCGCACATTGGCATTGGATCATGGTTCAGATGGTGTTCGCGTCAATGCGGTCAATCCAAGCGTCACCAAAACCGATATGACTACGGCTATCCAAGACAATGAATCTAAAACGGATAAGTTCTTAGTTCGCTGTCCGCTTGGACGTTTGGCAACTCCAGAGGATATCGCCGCTGCCATTACTTTCTTAGCAAGCGATGACGCCTCTATGATTACTGGTGTCAATCTACCTGTCGACGGCGGTGTTAGTGCCTCTAACGGCCAACCACAGTTTTAGATTTTTGCACTGATAAACATTCAAATATTACTCAAAAAAAGCCCCTGATATCATCATATCAGGGGCTTTTTCAATATCAATTATTAGAACTTAGTCGTAGGTGGCTGTTAGCCTGCGTACCCGCAATACAGCCAGTTCTGTTGAATTAACTAATTGAACTGATATTTATACCATTTGGCTTATTCAGCTGCATTATTGATATCTTGTAGTGGCTGCGACAAACGCTCAAGGTGTCTTGGTAGCACCCCTTTATACTGAGAGTATATTTTTGGCAAATCTGCTTCGATATCACCTGTAGGATAAACCAGTGACATAAACCGTATTTCTTTAGTATTGTAGTCCATCGCTACTGGCAAAATCGGTACACCAGCACCCACCGCTAAATAATAAAAACCTGTCTTCCACGACTCAGTATATTGCCGTGTACCCTCTGGCGATAACCCCAGAAATAATGGTTCACCAGTTTTGAACTTATCAATACTGGCTTGCAGTACAGAGCCTTTATTACCACGATCGATAGGAATAACCCCTATCCAATTTAATAACTGTGCAAACACAGGAACTTTAAATAGCGTGTGCTTGCCCATAATGCTGATTTTGATATCTAATGCAAACAGACTTGGAATCGCATAAATACCATCCACATTAGAAGTATGTGGTAGAGCAAGCACTACAGCTTGTGAGATATTTGGAATCTCGCCTACCGTACGCCAACCTGATGCCTTTAACAGCGCGGATGCAATAACAGGCGCAAACTTGTTGCCACGCTTAGGAACCTTATCTGCCAAATGCTTTTTGCTAAGTTTTGGGAGTACTTTGGAACGCGCAGGTTTAGAAACAACAGACTTAGAACGGTTAAAAATCTTCGGTATCATGACAGCACAATATAATGAAAGGTACTGACATAATACCATTAAGCCTTTGTGGCTAGGCTGAATTTTGCGTGCTTTTATTATGTGATAGATCGTTTAGCCATAAATATAAGTAATGACCTATTTCGATATTCTGCACCCATATTTCTTTAGATTCATTGCTAAGTGTTAAGAAATATCGGCCAAATCACCTTTACTCTCAAGCCATGATTTGCGATCAGAGGCACGCTTTTTAGCCAGTAGCATATCCATCACACTATTGGTCAGTACCATGTCATCCATATCTAACTGTACTAAACGGCGTGTATCACGGCTCATCGTCGTCTCACGTAGTTGCTCAGCGCTCATTTCACCAAGTCCTTTAAAGCGTGTAATCTGAGCTTTTTTATTGCCCGGTACGTTAGCCAAGATATGTGCAAGCTCCGGCTCATCCAGTGCATAGTGAACTTCTTTACCCACATCCACTCGGTACAATGGCGGCATGGCCACAAATAAATGACCCGCATCCACTAGCGCAGGGAAATGCTTCACAAACAAAGCGCAGATCAATGTCGCAATGTGCAGTCCATCAGAATCAGCATCCGCTAAAATACATATCTTGTCGTAACGCAGCTCGGACAAATCATCAGAGGCAGGATCCACACCGATAGCAATGGCAATATCGTGAATCTCTTGACTTGATAGCACCGTATCTGATGATACTTCCCACGTATTTAAGATTTTGCCACGCAGAGGTAATATCGCCTGATAATGACGATCTCTGGCCTGCTTAGCACTACCACCCGCAGAATCACCCTCTACTAAGAACAGCTCAGCGCCATCACGTAAATCACCACGGCAGTCTGCCAACTTACCAGGCAATGCGGGGCCCTGCGTAATCTTTTTACGAGCGACTTTTTTAGCAGATTTCAGACGACGTCCAGCTTTATTAATCGCCAATTCAGCGATTTGCGTGCCCATTTCCGCATGCTGGTTTAACCATAGGCTAAAGGCATCTTTTGCCAATGTCTGTACAGCGCCTGCAGCTTCACGGCTAGATAAACGCTCTTTGGTCTGTCCAGAAAACTGTGGCTCAGAGAACTTTAGAGACAGGATATAGTTCACCCCATCCCAGACATCTTCTGCGGTTAGTTTCACACTACGTGGTAGCAAATTATGAATGTCACAGAACTCACGCAGTGCTTCTAAGATGCCCGTACGCAGTCCGTTGACGTGCGTACCGCCCTGAGCTGTCGGAATAAGGTTTACATAGCTTTCTTGAATAGGCGTGCCACCATCAGGCAACCAAGACAAGGCAAAGGTAATAGCAGCTCGTTCGCCCGCTTTCGCATCATAATTATAATAAAACGGTGCTTCAGGTAAGGTTTCCAAACCATCTAATTGTTCGCTTAGATACTCGACTACCCCATCTGTAAACTGCCAAACGACCTTTTCATCATTGATATCGTCAGTGAATTCAATCGTCAGTCCAGCCGCCAAAACAGCCTTTGCTTTTAAATTATGTTTGAGCTGTTTTACATTAAATTTGGGCGTATCGAAGAAACTACCATCTGCCCAAAAGTGCACTCTGGTGCCACGTTTGCGTTTGTTTGAGCTGACTGCTTCAGTCAATGGCGTAACTGGTGCACCATTTTCAAATGCCATATCAAACTGCGTACTGTCACGCCATACCGTAACCTCAACGCGAGTTGATAGCGCATTGACGACAGAGATACCCACGCCATGTAGACCACCTGACACTTCATAATTAGAGGTCGAAAACTTTCCACCTGCATGCAAGCGGGTCAAAATCAGCTCAATACCAGATTGACCAAACTCAGGGTGAATATCAGTTGGCATACCGCGTCCGTCATCTTCGACAGACAACGACCCATCACTATGCAATTGCACCTTGATGGTTTTCGCATAACCAGCTAACGCTTCATCCACTGAGTTATCAATGACCTCTTGCGCCAAATGATTCGGGCGCGTGGTATCGGTATACATACCTGGACGACGACGGACTGGCTCAAGACCTTCTAAAACTTCTAACGATTGCGCATTATATTGACTCACAAATGCATCCTTAACTGTTCGCGTGCGTTTAATTCTATTAAACCATTATAACGAAAAATAGCGACGTTAACGTCAATACTCCATCGCTTACGTCATATAATGTCGTCTATTTAAGGTTGTACTCAACTCTGTAAGATATTCATCACCATCGGTAGCTGCTCATCAAAGTCACTAAAGCGATGATCGCCACCTGCTTGTACCGTTACCGATGCGCCATGACTTTGATAAAAATCTCTAGACAATTCAGAATTTAACAGCTCGTCGCCTTCTTTTAGCAGTACAGCAACTTTATCAGGATAATTTACTGATAAAAGCTGATGATCTGCAAACCACTGTAAATCAGCAGGCGTAATACTCCAGCCACCCGCTGTCGTATGCAGGACTTTGCTAGTAGATGACTCATTTAAATTATCTTGGCTTGATACTGATTGATTAGAGAAACGCTGTAAAGTGATATGGGGCTGGATACTAGGGTTAAGCAATAAAACTGGGCAGCCTATCTGATTGCTTATCACAGTAGAAAAATACCCACCTAGCGAGCTGCCGATTAATACCGTATTTGATAACTCAGTCTGCTTATCTGCTGATTTTCTATCTTCACTATTATTTAGCGCTTTGATTAAAGACAGTAGTTGCTCACACACTTGCGCAGGGGTTTTATTTAAATCAGGACGCAGCACATTAGTATCAGGATAATGAAGCTGGCAATATTTTTCTAACAACACCCCTTTGGTCGAGTTGGCATCACTGTCCAATCCATGGATATAAATCAAGTTCACGTATCATCTCACTTATTAATTTTGTTATGATTATCTTATAAAGGCTATCAAAGCTAAGCATAGCACCCGCTAGACGGAAATAATAACAATAAAATGGCACACTATTAGTCAGTATTTGCGACATAATAATGTTGTACAGTGATTTTATGCAGGTCAAAGGAATGACGATAGTCATCATGGAGGAGTCATGAATCAACAGTTTGAGCTGTTCGAAATTGCCAACCCATGTATTGGTCTTTGTCAGAGCAATAAGAAGGGTTATTGCTTTGGTTGCCTGCGTAGTCGAACTGAGCGCCAGCGATGGCATGACATGACGACAGAGCAGCAACGCGAGGTGCTAAGGCTTATCGCAGGACGTAAGCTACGTATAGAGCAAATGAGACAGCGTAAAGATGAACAGTTAGGATTTGATTTTGAAGAGATACCTGAGATAGGTGAGTTGTTTTGAAAAATAATTAATCAGACCAGATATGCCAACAGTATCCTTAGAATGCGTTAAATTTCGCTAAAATATATGCCCAATAACCTAAAAGTAGAATCAGTAGTACCCACGGTACGGCGAAACACCAATAATATAAGTCACTAGTAGTAAATACATAAAAATAAACAGCCATTCCAACACTGATTACAAGTGAAGCTGCATATCCAATCAGTAAGGTAAAGAGAATATTATTCTCAATTTTGGTTAAGCTTGGGCTTCCCTCTGCACACATATAGAAAAGAAACCCGAAGGCAAAAGCCCCGCCAATAGTAATATGCATAAATGATATTAGAACTAGCAACCAAATTGACACACATACTTCCTTATTAGTCTAATGACGGCTTTGTCTTTAATACAGTGCTTTCTACAAGTTATAAGCGCTTTTAATAGAAAATAGCATACATTCAAGTTCTTTTATAATAAACATAGTAATACGCTTACTAGAATAAATTAGACTGAAATCAGTAGATCCGTCACCAAACCGCACACAAAGAAAAGCCCCCTCCGCGTTAGCGAAGGGGGATATTTCAGAATAGAGAGCTGACGATGACCTGAGCGCCGTAAAAATTGCATGCCAATTTTAGGCAGCGCAAGAGCAAATCCTTTAGATAGGATTTGCTACGTAGGTCACTAGGAATAAAAGATAAAAAAAAGAGCCACCCAATTAAGGATGACTCTTTTTAAGTATAAGGAGCTGACGATGACCTACTCTCACATGGGCGAACCACACTACCATTGGCGCTACGATGTTTCACTTCTGAGTTCGGGAAGGGATCAGGTGGGGCC
>NZ_JBJDOS010000007.1:0-112110 GCF_044900935.1 Psychrobacter sp. NPDC078501
CAAGACGGTACTGAAATGGTAATGCCTGGTGATAACGTTGAGATGGGCGTAGAGCTTATCCACCCAATCGCTATGGACAAAGGTCTTCGCTTCGCAATTCGTGAAGGCGGCCGTACTGTAGGTGCTGGTGTTGTTGCTAACGTATTGAACTAATCATTAAGTCTCAGCAATGAGCTTATGAATTAGTCATAAAAAAGGCCGTCCTATCTAGGGTGGCCTTTTTTTTGCGATAAAAAATAAATAATTTGGTCACTTACTTATATAATCTAAGTACAACCAAATGATGAGACTAATTAAATGAAAGTCATGTTTGTGATAGAAGCATTACCAACGAATGCAGTAGAATTCGAACACGTCATTCAAACTGTCGCTAGTGTAGAAGCGATGGTGCAACCAGATGATGCTTGGAATCAGAAAACGTTGACAGAGTTGCTTGAGCAGGACAGCATTCGTCTGCTGATTGCTTACGATCAAGCCAAAGAAGAGAGTGTCTCTCACTGTGAAATAGTTGGCTATTGCTTATATCAAACGACTTTTGAGCAAGCAGAGGTGTTGCGTATCGGAACTGATCCAAAGTACCAACGTCAGGGCATTGCTTCACAGGTATTAAATAAACTGCATGAGCTGTTACAGCTTAATCAGGTCGAAAGTCTTTTGTTAGAAGTACGTGCCGATAATGCAGCGGCGATAGCGTTATACGAGCAACAAGCATTTAGCATCATTCATAGACGCAAAGGATATTATAAAGTGCCACATGAACCAGCAATCGATGCATTAATCATGCAGCACACTTATATTTAATGAAGAGAGTAAAGCTTAATAAAAATAAACGACGATAATAAAAGTAGCTACAACAGCTACGATATAAAAGCAGAGTTAACTAAGATTTAAGCTTTATTGCAAAGGAATTTTCTTTTTACAGACTTCCACATCAAGCTGATAATCACTATCGGCTTTCATTCGACCTAAAATATCTAAGCGTTCGCTGAGCAGCTCCACCATTATACTAATATTGGCTTGCTGTTTTTTAACTTGTTCTAGCTTTTGCTGTGTTAGTACAAGCTGCGAATCAATATCCAAGTGACCATCATAATAATCATTTAAGCTGTTTTTAATTTCGGTAAGGGTGAAGCCAATAGCTTGTGCGCTTTTGATTAGCTCTATGCGTTCGATACATTCTGGATGAAATTCGGTATATAGGCGTGAGCCTGCCTGACGCTTGCGAGATTTTAGTAGGCCTAATTGCTCGTAATGGCGAACCGTATCTTTGGTCGTATTGGCTTTTGCTGCTAGCTCTCCAATCAATAGAAACGATGTATCAAGTGCCATAATAACCTCTTATTTTTTCGTTATGATAATCATAACTCTAGTTGCCACGGCAATTCGCTATCTAGTCTCGATACGGCTAACGGTTTATGAGAGTGCTTTTGCCATGGTACAGACTGGCTACCAATCAGGTTGTCTAACTGAGCTAGGAAATCAGCACGCGGTAAAGTAGTGGCACCTAAGCTCATCAAATGATCGTTCGGTAGCTGACAGTCGACGAGTGCGACATTACTTTGTTCACATAAGCGCATCAGACCCCAAAACGCTAGCTTTGACGCATTAGATGCTCGATGAAACATTGATTCACCAAAATAGATGCCGTTTATTTTTAACCCGTATAATCCGCCAATCAGTTGACCTGCTTCGTCCCAAACTTCAATGCTATGAGCAAAGCCTTGCGCATGCAATTTGGTATAAGCTTCGATCATCTCATCATGAATCCAAGTATGCTCACCTTCGGGATGATTGTCATTAAGGCCATCATTGCGCGGTAAGCTACAGGCATGTATGACATCATTAAAAGCTTGATTAAGCGTCACTTGCCAACGTTCGCGATTTGCTTGCTTACGTAGAGACTTACTCGGTTGATAGGCCGAAGGAACGATCACACAACGCGGCTCGGGACACCACCAAGCAATAGGCTCATCTTCGTTAAACCAAGGAAATAGTCCTTGAGCATAGGCTGATATCAGCGTTTCAGGTGCTAGGTCACCGCCCATAGCGACGATGCCAATACCATCAGGATCTATGGAAATGGGATCGGGAAAGTCATAACGCCCAAGACTTTTTAAAGTCTCAGGCGTGATGTGTTTATCGTTCTGTTGAGTAAAGTTGCCCATTTAGGCTTCTTTATCTGCAGTTAGGGTTGAATCGTAAGTGTGATCACGAGCGACGGTTTCGCCCAGTGCATCCAAGTACTTTTCAGCATCTAGCGCAGCCATACAGCCAGTGCCGGCAGAAGTGATGGCTTGACGGTAAACGTGATCGGCTACGTCACCTGCGGCAAACACACCTTCGATACTGGTCTGAGTGGCATTACCATTCAGGCCGCTATTAACGATCAGGTAGCCATCTTTCATATCCAATTGATCTTTGAACAAGTCAGTGTTTGGCTTATGACCAATAGCGACAAACATACCCATTGTGTCTAGTTGTTTGGTACTACCATCAATCATAGATTCGATGACGACACCATTGACGCCCATGTCATCACCGACCACTTCTTTCACTTGGTGGTTCCATTCGATTTTGACATTACCATTCTTAGCTTTTTCAAATAACTTGTCTTGCAAGATTTTTTCAGAGCGTAAGCTGTCACGGCGATGCACTAAGGTCACTTCAGACGCAATATTAGATAAGTACAAAGCTTCTTCAACCGCTGTATTACCACCACCAATCACCGCAACTTTTTGGTTTTTATAAAAGAAACCATCACAAGTGGCGCAGGCTGATACACCAAGCCCTCTGAACTTGGTCTCTGATTCTAGTCCCAAGTACTGTGCAGAGGCACCAGTTGAGATAATGAGCGCGTCACAAGTATAGCTACCGTTGTTACCTGTCAACTGAAAAGGACGCTCGTTTAGGTTTACTTCGTTGATATGATCATAGACCAGTTCAGTACCGAAACGCTCAGCATGTGCTTTCATACGTTCCATCAATGCAGGACCTGTCAAATCATGCGCATCGCCTGGCCAGTTGTCGACTTCGGTAGTGGTGGTTAATTGTCCACCGACTTCCATACCAGTAACCATAACTGGCTTAAGGTTAGCGCGTGCTGCATAAACTGCGGCAGAGTAGCCAGCAGGGCCTGAGCCTAAAATAATGAGCTTTTCGTGACGTGGAGCAGTAGTGTCAGTTGCCATGAGTTGTTCCTTGCTAAATATACGAATTAAAAATGTAAGTTATAAATATAATAAAAGAGGAATATCAAAAATGACTACGAATATGCTTCTTCTAATTGCTGTGTGATAATAACATAAGGGCACAGCGCACAAAGTGCAAGTTTGCTAAAACAAACACAGGTATCATTAGAATCAAAGAATAAATAACTTTAGAACATAAGTGCGAAAACGGAGACTATTTTATAGAATCTAGGCAATACAGTTAGCCATATTTTTCCACTATTGTTTCGCTAACCAGCTGTTTTCTTACACAAAGTGTCTACTGATCTACTTTCTTACACGCTTTCTTGATAAGACTGTCGCCACTGCACCTATGTATTTGTTATTATAAGAAGTTATGCCAAGTGTAGTAGGAGCCAAGCGATAACGGTTGTTGCAAGGCTCTATGATCGGCACATGCCAAACAAACACTTCGCTCGGTACATTTATGTCAACACTTTATGTCAGCATGATTAGGCTTAGTCATGCATTGGCGACCATTTAGTATTAATAACAAGGCAGATCTTACGTGATATCAGCACCGCTTATTGAGTATTTAAAAAAGGGAATGTTTACCCTCCTTGGGTTAATACTGGCCGTTTATCTGTTTGTCATCTTGATGACTTATACAGGCAACGATCCTAGCTGGTCGCACATCAGTAGTGATATGACCACGATTAATAATATGGGCGGCGAGGCAGGCGCATGGTTATCCGATTTGCTTTATAGCTTTTTTGGGTTTGGTGCTTGGTGGTTTTTGGCATTCGTGGTTTATGAATCTATCTTGATTTGGTGGGAAAATAAGCCAACGTTTTGGCTGATGCGATTGATCGCCTATGTATTTTTAATATTGAGTGCGAGCGCATTTTTTGCACAATTGGTCGCTTTGATTCAGCAAGTAACGAACCCTACATCAATGGCGCTTGAAGGCATCGCTGGTGGTATTATCGGGCTAGAGCTACAGACACGTTTGGCGCAGTTGTTATCGCAGTGGGGGAGTGTGGTCTTCTTGGCAGTGTTCGTTGTGATTACTGCTACTTTTGCCTTTAACGTTCATTGGATAGCGCTATATCGTAAGATCCGGACATTGTCATGGCATGACTCAAGTGTGGAGAATGAAGGTGGAGTAGAATTTGTCAAACCAAGTGAACCTGAACATGCTGAGCGTATAGAGGGCGAACCGAGTAATCCGCAAGCAGAATCTGAGCAGCTTCCCCTTGAGTTGCAACCAGCTGACCACACTAATAGTGCTCAAGATGTCAGCAGTAGCGGACGTTTTGGTAACGTACTGTCAGATTTTTTGGCAACATCAGGTCTGACAGAGAGTGTAAAAGCTTCTGTTATAGCAGCAAAAGCAGCCACGACATCTAATAGTGTAAAAAGTGAGCAGGCAGATGCCGATACAAGAACGTTTGATAGCGCTACTGATAGTACGGTCAACAGTACAGTCCAGCCATTAGTTTCAAACTTGACTGCACCTATTGCTCGCAAAGTTGAGCCAAGCTTTGCGTGGAATGATGCCAATACGGTCGATGATTTACTTGCAAGTGAGCAGATGGCTTACAGTGCTAATGGCATGGACAGCTCGGCTATGCCTGTACCCAACTATTCCCAAACGGGTATTAGTACCACAGCATCGTTAGAGAAAGCAGTGCCTGCTACTGTTACCACTACAACGATGGAAGCGGTTGCTCAACCAGATATACATGATAAAGAATTACTAGCTCAGCCATCAATTAATGAGTCAGTGCACAACGATTTGACCAGTCAGCCAGTCATTGAATCTGCTGAGCCTAAAATCTCTACGACACATGAGACTGCGGAAGTAGATAAGTTGGCAGAAGCATGGTTGGCAGAGCATGCTGATATATCAGAACCTGCGGAATCTATTGTAGAAACGCCTGAATACTCTAAGCCTGTTCAGGAAACCGTAGCAGCTGAGCCAGTAGTACCAGAGAAGACGCCAGAACCTATCGTAGAAGAGCCTATTAGCTTTGCACAGGATTCAGCCAATCAGCCGTTTGATACGCCTGTAGATTTGCCACATACCGAAAAGACAGCAGTAGTCTCTGAGCCTGAAGTCGCTCCGGTAACAGTAGAGACTGAGCCTGCATTGTCAGATGTGCCAGACGTTTCAGACATGACACCAACCAATACGCCTCCTGCCAATCCAAAAGCAACGCCAACGGTGGAAGTGACTAGCCCAGTCTCAAATGTACAGCCTGAGCCTAAAACGTCCGCGCAATCATCTGTTAGTTTTGCTGTCCCAGAGGGCGATAGCAGCAACCATATCACTGATATGATGCCAGAAAATGACAGTGATGACGACACCAATGTACCGGTCATGCCGCATATTAGTGATGACGCAGCCTTTAGTCAGAAATCACGCTCGATGCAAACGGCAGCTTATCGCAGCAGTCTGACGCCTATTCCAGAAGTGTCTATATTGGATAAGCCTGATCCCGACCGCAAGCCTAGCTACACTGTGGCTGAGCTTGAAAAACTGTCTGAGTTATTAGAAATTAAGCTTCAAGAATTTAACGTAAAAGCCTCTGTGGTTAATGCTATCCCAGGGCCTGTCGTCACTCGTTTTGAAGTAGAGCTGGCTGCTGGTGTGAAAGCTAGTAAAGTCACAGGTATCTCGCGTGATTTAGCGCGTTCACTATCAATGGCTTCTTTGCGTGTGGTAGAAGTAATTCCGGGTAAACCGTATATCGGTATCGAAGTGCCTAACAAGAAACGTGAAATGGTACGTTTGATTGAACTGCTCAATACCGAAACGTTCAAAGACCCTAAAGCGCAGATTAGCATGGCGATGGGTAAAGACATCGGTGGTAACCCAATCATTACCGACCTTGCGCGTGCGCCGCATATGCTGGTCGCTGGTACCACGGGCTCTGGTAAATCAGTATTGGTTAACTCGATGCTACTATCGATGCTACTCAAATATACACCCAATGAGCTTCGTCTTATTTTGATTGATCCAAAGCAGCTTGAGCTTGCTAACTATAATGATATTCCGCATTTGCTAACGCCAGTAGTCACAGATATGACGGAAGCGGCTAGTAGCTTGTCATGGTGTGTGGCCGAGATGGAACGTCGCTATCAGTTGATGAGTTTGCTAAAGGTTCGTAAGCTCAATGAGTTTAATAAGAAAGTCATCGCGGCGGAGAAATCAGGCAATCCAATGCTCGATCCTCTATGGCGTCCAAATGACAGCGTAAGTATTAGCCAAGCACCTAAGCTAAAAACACTACCTATGATTGTCATTGTCGCGGATGAGTTTGCCGATATGATTATGCAAGTTGGTAAACAAGCCGAAGAGCTCATCACACGTTTGGCGCAAAAATCGCGCGCTGCAGGTATTCATTTAATGCTAGCGACTCAGCGTCCATCAGTCGATGTCATTACAGGTCTGATTAAAGCCAACATCCCAGTGCGTGCGGCACTACGAGTCAACTCAAAAGTCGATTCACGTACGATTTTGGATAGTGGCGGTGCAGAGGATATGCTGGGTAACGGCGATATGTTGTTCTTAGGGCCAGGGCAAATCGAGCCAGATCGTGTGCATGGGGCTTACGTTAGTGACGAAGAAGTTAACCGTGTCTGTGACGCTTGGCGTGAGCGCGGCGCCCCTGACTATATTGATAATATGGCAGGCAACTTTGAATTGTCTAGCCCAGGCGGTGGTAGTACAGCCAATGCCTCTGGTGAAGATGATGATTTATATAATGATGCCGTGGCCTTTATCATGGAAACACGTAAAGTTTCTGCTTCAAGCATTCAGCGTAAATTCAGCATCGGCTACAACCGTGCTGCGCGTATTGTCGACTCTATGGAAGAAGCTGGATTGGTCAGCTCGATGGGCAAAAGTGGCAAACGTGAACTATTGATGTAGGATTAATTCTTAAGTTGATAACGAAAAAGCGAGTCATGAAAATGGCTCGTTTTTTTGCTTTAAATTAAGATGACGATATGTATGTACTCTTCTAGCTGTTTATTAAACTGATATACTTTATATTAAAACAAGTATTGAGCTTCACTTATTAGAAGTGCTGTACGGTGCAGTATGTAAATATTAAGAGATCTATATTTTATCGATACATTAGAGAGTAAAAGAAGCTTATGTTTCATTTCGATTTAATAGCATGTTATTTAGGTGTTTTTTTAGGTGGCCTTCTACTATTTTTAATGGTTTTAGGATTTATTCTTGATACTGTCTTTCTATTTTTTCCTAGAGTGAGATGTACAGTTGACAGCTATAGCATATACCCTATATTTCCTCAAGAATCAGAAAAAGATATACAGCTATATAATCTGAAAATCAACTATAAATATAGTTATAAAGGTATTGTACAAAAGTCTAGCAGACTGAATCATTACAATTCTTTCGAGAGAAGCACTCCTATAGAAGTTGAAAATGCTTTGGAATGTTACTTTGTTAATTATAAAGAAATCTATGCTTATGTTTGTCCATTTATAAATAACTATGCTGTGTTATTCCCATTAAAGTTCCATTTAGTAAAAAATGGAGCTATTTTTATCTCATGTTTGCTAGCCTTTTTGACATTTGGTTATTTTATAAGTTTTTGATAGAAACTTAATATCTAGTGGTAAATATATATCAATTTTAAAAAGCAATCACTCCAAAATTTACGACAGTTACTCTCCAAGGAAGGTTAGTTATGTTTAAAGAATATACTCAGTATGATGGGCTCGCCTTAGCGGCCTTGGTCAATTCAGGTGAGGTTAGCGCAAAGGAATTGCTAGACGCTGCTGTCCATCAAGCCAATCAAATCAACCCTAAGCTAAATGCTATCGTGCATCGTTTTGATGAGCGTGCTTACAATGCTGCGCAGGCAGGTTTACCTTCAGGTGTATTTACTGGCGTGCCGTATTTACTAAAAGATTTATCATTTAGCTTCGCCGACGAGCCAATTACGATGGGTAGCCGCAGCGTCAATATCATTTCAGAGAAAGACAGTGAAATCGTCAAACGGATGAAAGCGACAGGCGTTAATACTTTTGGCAAGACTAACACGCCTGAGTTTGGTTTGATTATCACCACTGAGCCAAAAGCGCATGGTGCTACTCACAATCCTTTTAAAAAAGGCTATAGCTCTGGCGGCTCGTCAGGTGGTAGTGCAGCAGCAGTTGCGAGCGGTATTGTCCCGATGGCAGGCGGCGGTGATGGTGGCGGCTCGATACGTTTCCCCTCTGCTTGGTGTGGTACGTTTGGGTTAAAGCCAAGCCGTGGACGTAATCCAATGGGTCCTAATCTTGGTGAAGGCTGGGAAGGCGCCGTGGCTGACCATGTGATTACGCGTTCAGTACGCGATAGTGCAGCGATGCTAGATGCCACTAGCGGAGCAGAGATTGGCGCGCCTTACGTTATTGCTCCACCAGAGGGCACGTTTTTGCAAGCAGCAATGCGTGCACCGCGAAAGCTAAAAATCGCTTTGCATCAGCAGCCATTGATAGCCAATACGACAGTGGACAAAGAGGTGCTAGCGGTACTTGAGCAAACGGCTAAGCAACTAGAGTCTATGGGTCATGAAGTAGTACCAGCCGAGCCAAACATCAATATCGAGCAGTTTTGGCATGACTTTATCGTTGTGGTCTGCGCGCATACGGCGTTTACGATTGATAATATCGAGCGTGAGTTTGGGGTTGACCACGTCAAAAACCTAGAGCCACAAACCTATAATATGGCACTGCTTGGGCGCTCATTGTCAGCGGTTGATTTGGCACATGCCAAACATGGCTGGCATCATAGCCAGTATCAGACGGGTCTATTACTAGAAGAATATGATATGATTTTGTGCCCGACTGTACCCACGCCTGCGGTAAAGCATGGTGTGTTACCGCCGAGTCGTATGGATGAGATGATGATGCGTAGCGCCGAGGTGCTTAATAAAGGTTTTAATATGGGTAGATATGCCTTTAGCTCAGGCATGATAGAAAAGCTCAGCGCACCTGTATTAGGTAAGATGGGTTTTACGTTATTGGGTAATGTTACAGGGTTACCCGCAATGTCAGTACCCGTTGGTATGAGCAAAAAAGGCCTACCGATTGGCATGCAATTAATCGGGCGCATGAATGATGAAGAGACATTATTCAGCGTGGCGGGCGAGATGGAGCGCGCAGGTTTATTTACCAAACACGCTTTTGAGAAGTAGGGTTAAGCTATAGTGTTCGCCTTGCTCACATTCAATCAAAGCGATAGATATCCATACCCAAACTATGGTGGGCCATACTTTGATGAACAACAGAAACGCGCTGACCAGTACCTAGTGCAAAAAACAGTGGTAGCAAGTGCTCATCACTTGGATGAATGTCCTTGTAGTCTGGGTACTGCTGCCAATCGAGCGCCGTGGGAATGTCTATTTTGAGCTGCTGCAACAACCATTGCTTAAACGTTTTGGCTGCTTGATCGATGCTGTCGGCTTCCCAGCGCAATGCTTGTAAATTGTGCGTAATGTTACCTGAGCCAATGACGAGGATTTGCTCATCACGCAGATGTGCCAACTGCGCGCCTAACTGATAGCAGGCGATACTGTCATAATGCTGCGGCAGTGATATCTGTACGATAGGCACATCGGCTTCTGGGTACAGATGTCTGAGCGGCGCCCACACACCATGGTCACAGGCACGTACTGGATTGACACTACAAGTAATGCCACGTGCGGTCAGCTGCTGTGTAAGTGTCTCAGCCAGTGCTGGCTGACCTATAGCAGGATACTGAATGTCGTAAAGTTCAGGCGAAAATCCTGAAAAATCATGCCACGTCTTTGGCTGTGGATTACTACTAATCTCTAGCTTTGCTGACTGCCAATGCGCTGACATAATGACGATGGCACGTGGCTTAGGTAAGTTTTGACCGATACGTGCCAGTGCACTGGTCGTCGCAGACTGCTCAATTGCAAGCGTAGGCGCGCCATGCGAGATAAAGAGCGCTGGTAGCTTAGATGTATTCGTCGCTACATCAGACGTATTTTCCCATGCGGCAGCCGCTGTGATAGGCGTCTGCACACTATGATGGTCATCACGTTGATGAGAGGGCTTAGAGGCGTTGGGTGTCGCACATTTTGGATATTTCATGTTGCATTTATTAGGGCGTGCGCCAGTATTTCAATCTATTTTAGGGTTAATGTTTTGAATCAAAAAAGTAGCTTAGTCTTTTATTTAATTACCACGGTGATAAGGATGATTATTATTAATACTCATCGCGCGATACAGTTGTTCCATGAGTACGACGCGTACTAGCGGATGCGGCAATGTCAGTGCTGACAATGATAATTTTGCATCGGCCTTTGCCAATACTTCTGGTGAGACGCCATCTGCGCCGCCGATGACCAAGGCAATATCATCGCCTTGTAGCATGCCATCTGCGAGCTTATCAGCCAGTCCTTCTGTCGAAATCATCTTGCCTTTGACATCTAATACCCACAATTGCTCGCGGCTTGATGCATTATGAGCGGCCAGTATGGCCTGACCTTCTTGCTCACGGTATTGTGCCAGATTGGCATCTGAAGGGTTCTTTGCCCGCTTGGCTGCCGCAATCTCGACAATTTCTGTGCTTAGCATCGGTTGAATGCGTTTGTAATATTCGTCAAAACCCGTCTGTACCCAGCTAGGCATTTTATTGCCAACGGTCAAAATCCTTACTTTCATAATGCTTACCATCTCGATAATTGAATTCAAGCTTACTAGGGCGTGTTCTTAATAGTTGTATCGCTCGTTCTTCATTGTCTGCAATTTACATCAGAGGGTTAATCGTCTCTGATACGTTGCTATTCGTGTTTTGATCATCGTCGCTCTTATTACTTTGGCTTGGCTTTGGAATGACAGTCAATTTTGCATCAGACTCAAAAACAATAGCTTCGACATCATCAAAACTATTAATCCCTTCAGAACGCATGGCACATTCGATTTCTTGACGCGTCAAACGCTCATCACGCATGGCATCTGGCAAAAATTGCCCTTGATAAAAAACGATACGCGGCTCTGATAAAATAAAGTTACTAAATTGCGGTGAAACAGACGCATATTTGGTAACCACAAATTGCAATAGGTACAATACTAAAATAGAAGACACCCCTTCAACAAAGGGAATGTCTTTGAGCAAAATCGTACTGGCACCCAACGAGCCGATCATGACCGTAACGATCCAATCGAAGTTGTTGAGCTGTGACGTTGAGCGTTTGCCAGAGACTTTGGTGACTGTCACGATCAACACGTAAACCATAACAGTCGTCAAAACAATACGACCAAGCTTGTCTATGTTATCAAAAAAGATCATGTCCATAATGTTCGCTCCTATTATAAAGGTAAAACAAGTCATCGCTAAAATACTACTTACTAGGGCGCATCTTACTTTGTCTCATTTTTAATACTATTCTTAAAATAATGACACGCCCTAAACTTAGCCTAACGGATTTTACGCATTAGCAGGGGAAAACTTTGTAGCACCTTGTAGATGATGGTTTGTACTTACGTTGATTTGCGTATAGGGTCTAATAATCGATTGATAGACCATAGACTGATTCGCGCACTGACTAGAGTGAGAACCAGCATTAGCATTAGTGATGAAAGCAGGGGCAGTGGACGCTGCATCGCCATCTCAAACAATACCTCACGGCTTATCGTATCAAACAGCCAAAACCAGATGGCTGAAAAATAAATGACAGTCAGCATCCAGACAGTCACAACCCCACCTAACATCAATTTATTAATCTCATCTCTCGCTAATGCTCGTTTCTGATGTTTGATAAATTTACTAACAGCGATATAGGCACCTACGATAATAGAAACCACCATGACCAATTGTGGATTGAGCGCAAGCTTGGTCTGTATCATCATAAATATGGTACTGGCGAGCGTGTATCCAATCGCAAAAAAACCGACATATCGAGCCAGTTTGGGCTGCACTTGTGTAAGCGTCTGAGGTTTGTTAAGACTGGTTGTCTGGCGTGACATAAGCTAACCTTTATAAAGGTAAAAAATAAAATATTGATAACGCAACGTCTTAAAGTGTTAATTAAAATATCAACGCTGCGCTGTCCAGTCGAGCATGGCATCTAGCACAGGCCTTGCTGCATAAGGATTTAATGCTTGATCAGTATTAATTATACCGACGACAACATAATCCTGTCCTGACAGCCCTTTGACATAACCTGCCATTGAGGTGACGTTATTTAACGTGCCAGTTTTTATCCATGCGCGGCCAGTAGCTACAGATTCAGGCAAGCGATCGCTATGAGCGGCAATGGTGCCACTAACCCCAGCGACACCTAACGAGTCGACATAGGCTTCAAAATTTGGTCGACTATAAGCATAAGTCAGTAGCTCGCTTAGGTTGGCTGCGGTGATTGTACACTCGCGGCAAAGTCCTGAGCCATTGGTCAAATGGGGCGGTGGCGTACTGAGGTTGGTTTGCCACCATTGATTGATGGTTTGTAAGGCTGCTGGATAGTCTGTTGTAGCAGGTTTGCCAAACTGATATAAGCTATCCGCCTTTTTGCTACTAGATTTATCAGCTGCTACCTTATTATCCATCTCATTACTAGCACTGGCTTCATGACTGCTTGGACTAGTCGCAGTTGTGCTAGCAGATGTTGAATGAGTCAGCCTTTCTTTATCATAAGCGCCTATAGATAGCGCCACTTGCTCAGCCATGACATTGTTTGAGAAATGGTTAATGTCATGAATCTGCTCGGTTAAATTCAACGACGGATAGCTGACCATAGGTAGAGGAGACATCGCGATAGCCGTAAGCCCATGCGCTCGTTTTGTCGTCTTGGTCATATCGTAAGGGGTTTCTTGCGAGACGACCTGCCCACTCAAAGTATTCCCCAACGCTTGCCATTTGGCAGCGATGACGTGTGCGGCAAACTCTTTGGCATTGGGATATGCTACATAAAAGATATGCTCGCCGCAGCTCTCTGGCAGACTGGCATTTAACACAAGCTGCGTGTTTTGCCACTGCGGCGCTAGGCTATAGCTTGCTTGCCCACAACTGGCTGCACGGGTATTGATTGTAGCAGGCAGCTGATAGTTGGCTAACCGCGGCTTATAGGTCACACTTGCTTGGCCGTTATCTTGAGGGTAAGTTTTGATACCAATGGTGCTAAAGTTAACCAAAAACCCATCAGGGCTGGCGTTATAAGGGCGTAGCGGTGAGTTATCAAAGGCGGCTGGATCTTTACTAACATTATTAAAAACTGCGCTGTCGATGATGATGTCACCATCGATGTGACGAATACCGGATGCTTGCACTTTATACAGCAACTGCTTCAGACGTTCGTGGGTCATTTTGGGGTCGCCACTTCCTTGAATAATCAAGTCACCATGTAGACGGTTGCCGATGACAATACCTGTGTGATAAACCCGTGTATGCCACACAAAATCTGCCCCTAAAGTGTCCAAAGCGATAAAGCTAGGCACGAGTTTCATGGTGCTTGCAGGCGTACGAGGGATGTCAGACTGGTGATCTAGCAAAGGCGAAAATGAAATCTTTATAGAGGCTTTATTATTGCTCTCAGTATCTTGGGCCTTGGCATTCTGATCAAGCGTATGCTGAGGTTCGTCAGGAATAACCGTTGGAATGCTCTCTACGCTCTGATAAGTATAAGGGTCATCGGTATAGGTATGTATCTTTCGCTCGTGCTTCTCAATAGTGCGCTGCTCTATGGTAATTAAGACGTTCTGGTGGCTCGGGTCGCTGGTACTTGTATCCGTAGAGGCGTTCGTAACTGGATGCTCAGATACTATAGTAGTTGCAGATTGGCTGTCAGGTTCATCACTATCAATGACTTGAATAGGAGCAGGCAGACGGCTGGCAGTCTTGTCACCTACAGGTGTAATAACGATACTGATATCCGCTTCTGTCAAATCGGCACGTGCCAAGGCTTTTTGAATGGCTGCTGGTAACACGGCTTGAGCATGTATTGGCGCTACTATAACTGCTGCCAATAACGCTAACCTAGATAGACGTTTACTAGGTTGGTTCAGCGGTCGCAAATGACGACAAAGCGTATCAATTTTGGTTGCAGCAGTAGAGTAATGACGGCGTTTAGAAGGGTATCGCATGAGCATCTTTCATCAGGTGGCAAAAACAGCCTATGGTAACATGAGTTGCTGTTTTCGCGCACGATGCCAGCAGCACAATTTTAGGGCGTGTCATCAATCTGAACAATAAAATTTAAATGGGCTAAAAATGGCTAAATCTTTGCCAAACTGCGTCAAGTAGCTGGCTAATATCTCGATATTATCTGTACTCCTTTCCTTGTTTGACTACCATTTACTTCATTTTTATCACCATTTTCAAAATGAGGACACGCCCTAGCGATAATGACGCCCTTATTTAGATAACTAACGCTAACTATAGATTGAACTGAGAGCATGACTTGCTGCTAACGCACATGTAAAAAAGCCATCGCCGTCATAACAGCATCGTTATAAGCATCATGCGCGCCCAGTTCAGGAATATTGTAATGGGCTAATATGCGAGTCAGATGTTGGGCTTGGCCAGAAAGCCCTTGTGTGTGACCACTGATACGCCGACTGTACAGATGACGCAAATCTATGACTTCGTTTGGTAGCGGGGTTCCCATATAGCGTTTAACCAAAGGATTCAAAAAAGCCATGTCTAGCTGTGTACAGAATCCAACGATTGGTCGATTACCTATGAATGGTAGTAGTAGTGCCAACATGTCATCGTAACTCATGCCATGTTCAACGTCGGCGGTACGTAGGCCATGGATGACAATAGTGTCGCGGTCTGGCATTACAGGAGGACTGCAAACCAAATGCATACCATTACCTGTGTCGATGGTATTGCCATTAATATGTATCACTGCTACAGACAGCAGGTGATGCTTCTTGGGGTTCAGCCCTGTCATCTCGCAATCAATCGCCACCCACTGCTCAGCCGAAGGTGTCGTAAACATTGAGGCCAGCTCTGGACGCTGCAATTGCGTCTTTTGCCAAGCACAAGATAACTGCTGTAACCAGCTCATATTGGTTGCTCATCCATCTATGTTGTTTTTGTATTTGGGATCTTTATCTATTCATGAATCCTCTGTATTAAGACGGCCACGTTTATGCGATTTCTAACTGATAGTGTTGACGTAATTGATTCTTAAAGCTTTTGACCACGGCCAGACACTCTTTGAGTAGGTCACGTTCAAGTGCAGTCAAAGTCGTAGGGTCTACTTGCCGTGCATACTTATCGTCGGTCGAGAGCGCCACAGATAAGCGCTGCGCCATAAAAAACTCTAGCGCTTCTAGCAGCGTATCAGCGCGTTCTTGAGTCATAGCATCAACCTGCACCAAAGCCTTTAAACGCGCCTTGGTACTAGGCACGTCGAGCACATTGTTTTCTAAAGCTAAGGTACGGATGCCATGCACCAAGGGAAATATACCGGCTTTTTTTAGGTCGATATCAGATGATGCTGATTTACCACCCAATAAAGGGACAAACTTTTGCCACCATTGATTAACATCGCCAAACTGTAGCGCTGCCCGTGCAAACTGCCTGACAAACATAGGGTCTGCTTGTTGATGAGTAAGCTTTAAATGCTGACGTACTTGAGTAAGCAGTGACTCATCGCCGCAGACGTATTCACCATCTAGTATCGCAGACAAGTAAATACCATGCATCGGGTCGGAGTTTCTAAACCATAGGTCAATTTGCGCAGTGAATTGCTTAAGTGATTGTCGCCACATAGGATTGGTCATCATAATATTGCCATCACACAGTGGGTAGCCAAGCGTTGCTAAATGGCTATTAAAAGTATCAGCAAACTGTGCTAGGTCAGGATGCGTATAGCCATCGCGAATGATGAGCGCGTTGTCCTGATCGGTACGCATGATTTGCTCACCGCGCCCTTCTGAACCCATAACAATAAGGCAAGTATTGGCCATCACTTCATCAGGTACGATTAGCTGCCATAGTTTGGTAAATACCTGCGCATTTAGCGTCTGTACCATACGACTGATATTGCCGATTTTGACACCATTATGATGCTGTGCACGAATATAGCGACCGATCAGCTCAACAGCGGTATCTAGGCTAGATAAGTCCTGTGCTTGCTCGATTTGAATACTAATGAGCTGTGAATGATGGCCAATGTGAGCGAGCATATCGCTTTGCCCAAGCACACCGACGACATCGCCACTCTTATCAATAACTGGCAGTCTATGAATACGATAGCGAGTCATGGTCAGCAGCGCATCGCCAATCTCATCACTGGCTTTGATCGTGCGCAGATTAAAATTTGCATAGCGCTGGCAAAGAGTAGTAGCAGGATCTTGTTTATCACTTACTGCGCGACAAATATCAGTATCGGTCAGAATCCCTAAGAGTAATCTTGTCTCATGTTGCGCTGTTTGTGAGCCATCTAAATCATCTAGTTGTAAGTCACCTAAGTTATTTAAACCCTCTAAGCTATGTAGCGGTCGGACTAGTACATGTTTTAATCCAGCTTTGGTCATGATGCGGGCCGCTTCGTACAAGCTATCATCGGCATCGACGATATGTACTGGTAACAGATGAACATCTATCACTGGCTGCAGCATGATTTGCTGTACTTCTTGTTGGTTGGTATAGCTGGCAGGATCTAGCGTTTTATTATGACGTCGTTGGCGCAATGCTTTTAATCGCTCAGGCAGCTTGTCTGATAGCATTTGGCGTACCAAATGATTTTGCGCGCTGATTTTATCGATAGCAGTGCCAGCGACTTGGAGCAGTAACGTCTCTTCATTGGCTCGGAATTGATAGGGCTGTATAGGTGTACTTTCAGGCTCTAGCTGATTATCCTTGGTAAGTGATTCAGGTAAGCGGCGGCTATCAAACCAATCATTATTGTTCAGACCGTCAGCGTGATTGCTACCTACATAGGACGCGACAAATTCACCATCTAATGATTGCTCGATTTGCCCTTTGATGACCACATACAGACATTGCAATTCTCCTGCAGGCAAGCTTTCATTTTTGGCAAGGTAGCGTATTTGGGTGTTTTTTCTAATGCTTTGACGCTCGGCTAAGCTCAATACGTCGAAGGGCGGTTGGCTAAAATCAAGATGGGGCATGGCATCATCCTTGATGGCATATTTTCGGCAGAGACTTTACTATAGCATTAATAAAACAAAAAGCCTCCAATAACCCTATCTATATTGTGGTTATTGGAGGCTTTTTGCTACTGCGACATTTATTCCAGCTACATTAGATTTTTCTAATTAGCTTTAAGCACCTAATAATTTGCGAATACGACTGATTGCTTCTCGGCTCTCATCGACACTCGCGACCAGAGCGATACGCACATAACCTTGTCCAGGATTATGACCATCAACTTCACGTGACAAATAGCGTCCTGCCAATGCATGGATATTGGCTTGCTCATACAACGCTTTGACAAAGATTTCATCATCACCGCCGAACTGCTCAGGTACTTTGACCCAGAAGTAGAACCCAGCATCAGGCATGCGTAACTCTAGCAATTCCCCAAGCTCAGACATCCATAGAGCAAACTTCTCTTGGTATAACGCGCGATTATGAGCGACGTGTTTTTCATCTTGCCACGCAGCGATAGAGGCCAACTGATGAGGTATCGGCATCGCACAACCTTGGTAAGTACGATATTGCAAATAAGCCTGCAAAACTTTGGCATCACCAGCCACAAATCCAGAGCGTAAACCCGGTAAGTTTGAACGTTTGGATAGAGAGTGGAACACGATACAGTTTTTGAAATCACGGCGACCAAGAGCCGCACAAGCTTGGAGCAATCCAATCGGTGCTGTATCAAAATACAGTTCGCTATAACACTCGTCACTGGCAATAATAAAACCGTACTGATCTGATAGGCGAATGAGGTATTCCCAATCATCCATTGTCATGACGGCGCCTGTTGGATTGTTTGGGCTACAGACAAACAATAGCTGCGTACGAGTCCAAACGTCTTTTGGTACCGCGCGATAGTCGCCTTTGTAGTCATTAGCTGATGTACAAGGGACAAAGTAAGGCGTTGCCTGTGCCAGTATCGCTGCGCCTTCATATATCTGATAAAACGGGTTGGGCATGACGACTGTAGGCGATGTATCAGACGCTAGAGAATTACTATCTTTGTCAGCTACATCATGATCAACGACCGCTTGTACAAAGCTAAAAATCGCTTCACGTGTGCCCATTACTGGTAATACTTGAGTATTGGCATCGACATGATTTAGAAAAAACCGCTTCTCTAGCCAGTGGGCGATAGTTTGACGGAGCTCAAACATACCGTTTGTAGTCGGATAACGACTTATTTTGTCCAAGTTTTCGCGTAGGACGTCCAGCACAAATGCAGGGGGCTCATGTTTTGGCTCACCAATACCGAGCTTTATTTCACTGTAACCGTTGGCAGGCTTACTGTCGGCAAGTAGTGTTGCCATCTTTGCGAAAGGATAAGGATGCAAATACGTTAAGTTGTGATTCATAAGTGTGGTAACTATAATAGACAATTAATAATAAAGTTATAAAGAAAATTTACATTAGAGCAGTGTAGCACTTCTCTAATTTTTTGTCCTTTGCTTCTTATATCGTGAATTTGCCTTTACTGAACATAAGCTATTCAATTTATGGCTAATAAATAGGTAGTCGTCGAGAAGCCTTTCAAAACTTTCTTTATTTATAACCTATAACAACATAAAAATGATTACTCACAAGAGTATTAGGTCGTTTTAAGGATAGTCTGATATGTCTAGTGTGCTAAATAATGATGATCTCATCGCTAAAGATATCAATAACAAAAACCTTGATAATAATTTGCAGCGTTCCAAACTGTATAAACTGCTCAAAGAACGTGAGCAGTGCTGGTGGCAAGCGCGTCAGCAACTGATTGAGCGTCAGGAAAAGAAAATGTTTTGGTTTGGCGAAAACAGCCTAATTATGTGGCTGTTGTGGCAATTGGTCGGTTATGTGGTAGTAGCCATGGCATTGATGCTACTCAATAATATATTTGGTATCTCATTACCGCTATGGCAGTACGTTTCTTTGTTTGTAATACAGACCCTACTTTTTGTCAGCGCCCTTGCTGCTAAAGGCCAGTTGGAAAACAAACTCCAGCGCAAAATAGATAACGACGAGCTGATGGGCGAAGAGGCGCTCAATGAAATGATTATTTTGGCAGAGGATAGCCTGTATCCTGATGTACATGCCAAATCGCCTATCTCTTTGGAAGCGTTAGATGATTATCTAGACGGACAGTTTCACCTAGCAAGCTTGCAATGTCTGCTACAAAAAGAAGTTGATGCTGGACGATTAATTATGGAGCAGCAGCCACCCGAAGTAGGTGTTTTGCCGCCAGAGCTTGCTGACGATGAACTGAACGAACATGCTAGCGAGATAACTTATAGAAGTACGCTATAAAACGTACTTCTATGATGACTATCAGACTACTTTTGCTAGTTAATATTCAAAATAATGGCTAACCAAAACTATCTAGCCGTATCAAAAATATATTACGCTATTATGCTCTTTCTGAACGGTAAGACTGGCTAACAGAGCTGCCTTTAATGCTTCCAGTCTATCAGGTGAGAGTGGCTTATCGTTTTGATCACTGATATAAAACATATCCTCAGCACGCTCACCTAGAGTAGTAATACGCGCAGCATGTACTTCGATTTGCTCTTGCAAAAACACTTGCCCAACTCGCGCCAATAGCCCTGGCTGATCAAGCGTTTCTAAGCTCATGATGTGCTGGTCTGATGCTTCATTGAATTCAAAGTTAATCACCGTTTTCACTTCAAAGTGTCTTAACTGACGCGGCATACGCTTGTTCGTCAGTTTGAGCACGGTAGGATCTTTGAACGAGTCAATTAAGCGTTGTTTTAGCTCTTGTTGGCTCTCTTCATTGACCAGCAATGTGCCACTAGGATCTAGCAATACATAAGAATCCAAAGCAAAGTCACGGGTCGCTGTGATAATGCGTGCATCTAAAACATCTAGATTCATCTGATCAAATACTGCCATGGTAACGGCAAACAAATTCATCTGATCTTGGGTATAGACAAAGACCTGTACCGCATCAAGTGCCAATTCGCGATGTTCACGCAAAACGACCAATGGTGGACTGTCAGCGTTAGAGGCCAATCCAATCGGTGGGTGATTCAAAATAGCTTCGGTATGCCATAAGATATCTTCTGCAATCTCTCGCAAGAAATACTCATCGCCCAAGTCATCCCACAGACGCAATACTTCATCGCGGTTCATATGCTGGTTGTTGACATTATCTAGCATCGTCAACGCTTGCTTGCGTGTAGCACTAATCATATCTTGACGATTGGTAGGCGCATCGATATCAGCGCGCAAAATGCGCCGAGTTTGTGAGTATAGCTGTTTCATCAGGGTCGCCCGCCAGCTGTTCCATAGCTGTGGGTTGGTCGCATTCATATCAGCCACCGTCAGTACATACAGATGGTTTAGATGAGTTACATTGCCAATAAGATCAGAGAAAATAGTCACCACCTCAGGGTCTGAGATATCTTTTTTCTGTGCAGTAATCGACATAAGAAGGTGATAGCGTGTGAGCCAGCCTACTAAGTTCGCATCTGCCAAGCTCATACCATGCGATAAGCAAAACTCAATCGATTCAGTTTGACCAAGCTCACTATGGTCACCGCCACGGCCCTTAGCAATATCATGGAACATCGCTGCCAATACCAAAATCTCTTTACGCTCGATACGCTGAAAGATAGAGCTGACCAGTGGAAACTCTTCTTGAAAGGTCGGATCTGTAAATCGGTGCAAAATTCTAATCAAAAACAAGGTATGCGCATCTACTGTATAACGATGGAACAAGTCATACTGCATAAGGCCAGTGACTTGCGCAAACGCAGGAATATAGTTACCCAGTACTCCATAGCGATTCATGGTACGCAGACGATGAAACAGGTAATTCTGTTCTTTTAGATTTGATAAAAACAACGCTTTGTGAGTAGGGTTGTCTCTATATATCTGATCGATGCCGCGTGCGGCAATTTTGAGTGCGCGCAAAGTATGGGTGCGAACTTTATCGATGCCATGCTGACCCATCAATAAAAACATCTCTAAGATAGAATCTGGGTGCTGTGCAAAAACTCGATGATGGGCGATGGCAATTTGGTTACCAATACGGTTGAACCGTGCATTTATAGGCTGTTTTTTTGGACGTTCATCGTCAGGCAGCTGTGGCTCTATTATCGTTTCATAATAATGATTGGTCAGCATCTCAGACAGCGTTGATATCTGCATCGCACAGCGATAGTAGTCGCGCATAAACCGTTCGACCGCAGCATTAGGCTGGTCATCAGGCTGGGTCTCGTAGCCCATTAGCTGAGCAATCTCACGCTGATAATCAAACAACAGCTTGTTTTCGTTACGGCCAGTCAGTACATGTAAGTAATGACGAATTTGCCATAAATACCCTTCGGCAAAATTCAGCTCATCAAATTCTTTTTCGGTCAAAAAGTTCTGTTGCACTAAATCATATAGCTTGCTCACGCGAAAATAACGCTTGGTGACCCAGCCGATGATATGGATATCACGTAGCCCGCCTGGTGCTGTTTTGATATTGGGTTCAAGGTTGTATTCGGTGGCATTGTGCTGCAAGTAACGCGCTTTGGATTCTTCCATTTTTACATCAAAAAATGCGCGCGGAGACCACTGTTTATTAACGATTTGAGCGGGCATGTCTTGCAATGCTTCGTTACCGATTAGGAGTCGAGCCTCTAGCTGAGCACTAGCAATCGTATGGTCAAGCGCGGCCTCTAGCGCATCATTAACACTACGTACGGAGAGTGCAGGCTCTAGTCCTATGTCCCATAGTAGAGCGACCAGTTTGTCGATTTTGCTACTGGCATCAGTACCTATCTCACCAGGAGACAGAAGCAAAATATCAATGTCTGAGTAGAGCGATAGCTCGCCGCGCCCGTAGCCACCAGTCGCAAAAAACGCCAAATCAGTCTTATCCAATTCAAACCATTTAAACAACGCAATCAATAGGCTATCGATAGCGCAAGCACGTGCTGCAACCAGTTGGCGAATGTTAGTACCACGTTCTAATGAGCGGCTGATATCGTCATTGATTTGGGCCAACCATTCAGGAATGCCAAGCAGATTCTTGTCTGTCACATTTTTGGCTGACAGTGGGGATGAGTCTGTCGCCACCTCACTTGGTAGTATCGGTAAAGGCGTCAAATCAACAGAGGCGATATCACAATTAAACATGAGTGTTATCCAGTTAAGAGTTTAGAAATAGAACGTTTGAGCTGAGCGCTATTGGGCGTCTAATGTACTGATGGCTAATAAAAGTCACGAATAGCAATTATCAATAAAAGTGCTGATAAGTATATCAATAGAAGTTATTAGGTCATCTGAGTATAAAGACAAAGCGCCTATAAGCACAATACTCAATATGCCCTAATTAAAGACCAAAAAAAGACCGCCTAAGCGATCTTTGATTGTACTACTGCGTCAAAAAACTTAAATCTTCTTCGGGGCGAGTAGTAAATACCTCACAGCCATTGTCTGTTACGACCATGGTGTGCTCCCATTGAGCAGACAATTTGCGGTCTTTAGTAATCGCCGTCCACTCATCAGGCAAAATCTTAGTCTGCCACGTGCCTTGGTTAATCATAGGCTCGATGGTAAACGTCATACCTGTTTTTAGCTCAAAACCAGTGCCTTTTTTGCCATAGTGCATGACTTGTGGCTCATGGTGGAATTCATCACTGATACCATGACCACAGAACTCGCGAACGATACTAAAGCGCTCAGGCTCGACAACGGCCTGAATAGCAGCACCGACATCACCTAAGCGAGCACCGTTCTTGACCACGCTCATACCTGCATAAAGAGCATCTTGTGCCACTTTGCAAATACGCTGTGCCATGATAGAGCCGTTGCCGACGATCCACATCTTTGAGGTATCGCCATAGTAGCCATCTTTGATAACAGTCACGTCGATGTTGATAATATCACCATCTTTCAGCAGCTTGTTTTCAGTTGGGATACCGTGACAGACAACATGGTTGACTGAGGTACAGATAGATTTTGGAAAACCATTATAATTAAGTGGGGCAGGGATAGCCTGCTGCACATTAACAATATAGTCATGGGCAATCTGATTAAGTGCTTCGGTACTGACGCCCACTTTGACATGCTCGTCGAGCATGACAAGGACATCACTAGCGAGTTTACCGGCCACACGCATTTTTTCTATGGCTTCTGGAGACTGGATAAGGGATTTTTTAGTCATCATCGTATATCTTATAATTATGGGTTCATTGTAGATAGATTATACCATAAACGTACTAGTGACACTTTTACGTTAAGTGATAGTGTACCTATCATTATCATTGAAAATAATTGCTTCACAGCTTGGTAAGGGCTTATATGACTCATTAGTCAGACTAATATATTCATATTTTGACAAATTAGTTGAATGTTGCAGGATATATAAGTAATGTAATTTTGCCTGCTAACGGAATTAGCAGCAATTTTTACTGTAGTTGTGCAGTAAAAATAACCAAATCAATGATAACAAGGATGTTGTTATGACGCTTTCTTTGTACATTCGTGCAGCTCTCACACCAAAGACATTGTTACCGATACTGGGTTCAATCAGTGCTGGTGTACTTCTAATGACCATACAAACCACTTCTGCTCAAGCTGCAGGACAATACTATAATTGTGCCAATGCTAACGGTTGCAAGTTGGTAGACAGTAAATATTTCACTTCTAGTTACACTAAAACTCAATATCCAGTCGTCTTAGCACATGGACTTGGCGGCTTCACGACGTTATTTGGAGTCATTGATTATTTCAACGGGATTCCAGAAGACTTGATGAAAGGTGGCTCAGAGGTATATACCACCAAAACATCAGCGGTCAATAATAGCGAAGTTCGAGGTGAGCAACTGCTACAACAGGTCAAGACCATTGCTGCCATTTCAGGTGAGTCTAAAGTCAATTTGTTTGGACACAGTCAGGGCGGTATAGATATTCGTTATGTCGCTGGCGTCGCGCCAAAGTACGTGGCCTCAGTAACTGCGGTATCAAGCCCAGAGCAAGGATCAAAAACCGCTGATTTTGTTAAAGATGTCCTTGAGCCAAATAATACTTCTGGACAGCCATCTAATGTCACCACCCAGCTAGTATCAGGCGTGTTTAATCTGATTGGTGGCTTTACAGATATTGGTTCTGGTATCAGTTTCAATCAAATTCAACAACAAGATGGCTGGCAAGCGCTCGTGGCTCTATCGACCGATGGTGCTGCTAAGTTCAATGCCAAATTTCCTGCAGCAATGCCAAAAAACTATTGTGGTCAACCGACTAGTACGGCGGTCAATGGCATCAAGTACTATTCGTTTAGCGGCGTCGGGCAAATAACGAGCGCACTTGATCCTAGCGATTACCTATTAGCCGCAACGGGCGTACCGTTTGCAGGTGAGTCTAACGATGGATTGGTATCTGCTTGCTCAAGTCGTCTTGGCTATGTGATTCGTGATAATTATAGAATGAACCATTTGGATTCCGCTGATCAAGTCTTGGGTCTGACGGCATGGGGAGAGTCTGAGCCAAAATCTATCTACCGTACTCAGGTAAACCGTCTGAAAAATGCCAACCTATAAGCTGAACTACAAAACAAAAATGCTCATTGATTGAGAAATATCGTTTATGTCAAATAGCCACCGTCCAGCCTATGTCACAGTTGCTATCATCGCCGTGGTTATCATTACCACAGCGGCGGTTATTTTGTGGTTCAAGCCTAGTAACGATATAAATTCAGCTTCAATCAAACCGTCCGTCTCTAATAATGAGACTAACGAATCAGTGACAACTGAGCTGGCTGCGGGACAAGTCGTGAAAGCTACAACGCCACCCAGCCAGTCTCACTTTGTCACAGGATTAGAAAATTTACCACGCTCATTAAAGGGCACCCAAATTGATGGTGAAATCATCATCGATGAAAATAAACAGTTGGTCGTTACTGAGGGTCTGCGGCGTTTGTTTGATTATTTTTTATCCGCCCTAGGTGAGGAAGAGGAAGCGGTTATATTTGCCCGTGTGGAGAGTTATATTCGCCATCACACACCAGAGCCTGCCGCTAGCCAAGCGGTCACTATTTTTAATCAATATGTTGCTTACCTTAAAGCACTTCCTGAGATAGAGAAGCGCTACGGCAATCTGCAATTACAGGCGACCAAAAGTGGCGAGCTGGATTTGAACGCAGTTGCCCAGCAAAAACAAGACATCGCTAATCTACGTCAGCAGTACTTTGATAAGCCAACCATCACAGCATTTTTTGGTGCAGAGGATGATTACGATAACTATAGTATAGAAATGGTCAGAATTGACCAAAATAAGCAGATGTCTGACGCACAGAAACAAGCTGCCCGTCAGGACTATATTAGTCGATTGCCAGAGAATGCTACTAAAGCCAATATCATGCAACAAGCCAATATTAGCGAGTTGATGACTCGCACTGAACAGATGAAAGATCGCGGTGCTACGCCCGAGGAATTATATAATATGCGCCGAGAGCTAGTGGGCGCACCGGCAGCAGAAAGACTGGCACAAGTAGATCAAGAAGACGCTAATTTTGACCAACGCTTCACCCAGTATGAAACTCAAAAGAATCGCTTATTAAGCCAAGATGTCGATGCCGCCCAAGCGCAGATTCAGATAAATCAGCTTGAACAGCAACTATTTAATGACACTGAGCGTAAGCGTTTAGATGGTTATGCGGCATTGCAACGACAGCAAGCTGTGAATAATCCATAATTACCGTCACTAGCTATCGTCAATAGTTACCGTCACTAGCTATCATCAATAACCATCAATAGTCATCGTTGATAGGGATGGGCAAAGTGAGCAAGATTATAGTTAGCAGCTCATTTAGGTATTGGCAAGAGCAAGTAGCTAGATATTTGCAAAGTAGTACAAAATGCATTCCGAATAACTACCCAGTTTATGATGACACCTCCCTGTGAGTCATGCACAATATTGTCATTGTTTAGAGCATTAAATAAAACAATAAATGAATCATAATAAATCTGAGCTTTTACTATGTCTATTAGCGCTTACCGCTTGTCTATTAGCGCTTACCGCTTGTCTATTAGCGCTGATGACTCATGCAGATAGGATGTCTAGTAAAAGTATCGGATGCAATAAAGCGAGGAGTTGATATGAAGAACATGACTAAAGTAATGATGGCCGCGACATTGGCAGTTGGTACACTTGCTGCGGGTTGTCAGACGACGAGTTTGCCTGCGCCAGTCAGTCAGCCAGTCACTGCAGATGTCTTGCAAGCACACAACTGGCAGCTCGTTGATGCCAAACGTAGCAATGGTGAAAAAGTAACGCAGCTATTTTTTGACCCAGCCAAGCCGTTAACGTTAAATTTTATGAATGATAACGGTAGAGATTACGTGGCATTTATGAATACCTGTAATAGCATGGGCGCTGGATATAGTGTCGCAAACGGTGAAGTAGAGATTAAAAACGGCATCAGTACTATGATGGCATGTCCTGAACCGCAAGCCAGCTTTGATACTGCCACACTAGCCACTGTACAAGGTAAATATAGCCTTAGTAAGAATGCCAACAATGTGCCTATTTTGACTATTAAAAATAATGATCAAGTCGCTTATTTTAAGGCCATTACGAAGTAGCTTAATGATTGAGTAAACAGTTTGACTGGTTAGTGAGTTTAAACAATTAAAATTATTTGTCTAAAACTACTCATTTAAAATTGCTCATTTAAAGCTACTCTTCTTGAAACGCAAAATGCCTCGCTATCAAGTGGGGCATTTTTTTATCCAAAATTTAGTCCAGTTTAGGTTACACTAGAGTAATGTTTCTGTAATATCTTTGATTTTTTAAATTGATGGTGATGGCTCTGAATTTATGTCGATA
This sequence comes from Psychrobacter sp. NPDC078501, assembly GCF_044900935.1. Lineage (NCBI taxonomy): Bacteria > Pseudomonadati > Pseudomonadota > Gammaproteobacteria > Moraxellales > Moraxellaceae > Psychrobacter > Psychrobacter sp. NPDC078501. The sequence continues at coordinate 27,145 of NZ_JBJDOS010000007.1, forward strand.
ACGATCGCTTTTTTAGATATTTATAAGACTTTTATCATCAAGCTCTGTTGGATATGACGCTATGCTGAAAACTGCCATAAATAAAACAACCATATGTAAAGGGAGTCTATCTAAATCAAACATAGATAGACTAATGATAAAAGCACCTATTGCCATCGGCGTATTTGCCGTCCTCACTGGCTGTCAGACATTACCCAATACATCAGTAAAAAAGCCAACCAGTACAGTCGAGACCAATCCGCTGACTGTACGTATGCCAGCGATTGATCGCCGAGGATATATTGCCTATGTAGAAGAGCAGGGCGCAGGTACGGCCAAAGTATCGACACTCTATAGCATTCGTCCTGACGGTAGCGATCGTCAGCTCATCGATCAGCTTAATGGCTATATCTATGCGCCAGCGTGGTCGGCAGATGGACAACTGCTTGCCTATAGCAAACAAACCCCGCGTGAGCATCCCAAAATTTATATTTATGATCGTAGTAGCAATACGCGCAATCTAGTGGTAAATGCTGAAGGCAGCAATATGTCAGCGTCATTCTCACCCGATGGTCAAGATTTGCTTTATAGCTCTACTGTCGGTGGTAATGCTGATATCTATAAGATGCGTCTGAGTGATGGCAGTACCCAGCAGTTAACGACTCTGCCGAGTACAGAGGTACAGCCAAGTTATGCTGCGGATGGTAAGAGTTTTGTCTATACCAGTGATAAAGTCCGTGCTGGACGACCGCGAATTTATCGTTATGACTTCGCTACAGGCAATGCGACACCTGTATCAACAAATGGGTATGTGGCTAGTCCTCAGCTTAGCTTAGATGGTCAGCGTATGGCTTATCTAAATGGTCGCAAGGCGGCTGTCATGACCTTAACGACTGGACAGGTGGTCAACTTGGCAGAAACAGGGCTTGATGAGCCCGCACGTCTATCTCCCTCTGGTAATTATGCTGTCTATCCAACTCGCCGCTTGAATGTGGGCGGGCAAGCAGCAGGCCAAAATGGTGGTAGTCTAGTTATCCATTCGCTGTCAGGTAATACCAGCTATGCCATTAGCGGCCAAAATGGTGGAGTCGTGCGCTCACCGATATGGGGACGTTAATGTATTAAACGCATATCGAAATTCTAATATTTAATTCAAAAATAAGATAAATCTGAGGATAAAAACGTATGGCGCACAAAAAAAAGAACGTCCGCAAAAAACTTTGCCCTGTCTGCGAGCGCGAATTTAGTTGGACTAAAAAGTTAGATAAAAACTGGGAGAGCATGGTCTATTGCTCAGACCAATGCCGCCGAATTAAGAAATATGAGGGCGTAGCACATCAAAAGTAAGATTTCACCGCAACACAAATAGTCAAAAGTAGATGGGGGCAAACAATGGCACATAAAAAAGTAAACTTACCGCAAAAAACCTGCCCCGTCTGCCAGCGCCCGTTTACGTGGCGTAAGAAGTGGGAGAAAGACTGGGAGCAGGTGATTTATTGTTCTGAGCGGTGTCGGCGGGGGAAAGATAAAGATGAATAGACCAAAATATAAAGCTTCAGCCGATCATAGATTGGCTGAAGCTTTATTAAGTTGATGGCTCATTATTAGTAATGTTCTTTCATAAGTACTTCTTCCATTCGACGCTGTCGTCTAATTTACAGAAGATGAGATATAGGTCGTTTACGTATAAATACTTTTGCCTAAAAAGACTAAAGTCATTCTCACTAGAGAATAACTCTAACGTTTTTATTGGCTATCAGTAGCTATTACACTGTTGGACTAGGGTCTCGAGAATTTAAACATTTCTTCATCGTCTATGACATCGTCTTGGTTATCGTCCACTTCAATAGTAAGGGCAGTATTACCTGTTACTCGAGCGTAACGCGTGCGTGGTTCTGATAATCCAGTACCCGCATTATCATCATAGATTATTGTAGTAGTTAATTGACCAGTAACAGCATCAACAGTGTAGTTACCCCATTCCATACCATTTTCGGAGTTATCGACTGACCCATCCTCGTCAACTTGCACGTAGATATAAGTGCCATTTTCTAAGAATGCTAAGCCCAGTAGCTCGTTGTCATCAGCATCGTCAAAATCCCAAGGTCCTAAAATACCTTCAGACTTAGTTTCTGAAAAACGATAGCTTTCGTTACTATCAATGATGCCATTTCCGTTTTCATCTACTTTCAGGATAAATTTACCGTTAGATATCTGAGCATAACGCATGACAGAATCTGATAATCCAGAGGTACCGTTTTTATCAAAGATAGGCGTAGCGGTTAGTTTGCCTTCTGTACTACTGACGCTATAACTGCCTAATTCCATACCATTTCCAGCTTCACTAGTTGATTGGCTACTATCGACTTGGGTCTGTATATAAGTCCCATCATCCATGAATATAATGGTTGATAACTCTCCACTAGCGGTATCGTCGCTACTCCACATGCCGACGATTTCAGTATCGATATTGGGCTGATCAGGTTGTGTAACATCTGGTTGATCAGGTTGCGACGTCGGTGATTCATCAGAATCAGAGTCACTTCCACATCCTTGTAAAATCAGTGCTGTTGTCATGGCTAATAATGCTAGTTTAAATGATTTCATTTTTATCTCTCCTTGATTTAAAAATATAAAATCTCACTCAGCTGAAAGTCAGTGCCTTGCATCTCCTCATGATGTTAATTAAAGAATATATAAATCAGTATTTACGAATATAACAAACATTTTTCAGTTAATCCAATCCAAAAAGTATTTTCTAAATGAGTAAAGTGGAGAGGTTGGTTATGAAATGAAAAGAGTGTAAAAGCGAGAAGAAGCTGTATAAAGTAAATTTATTAGCGAAAAGGTCAAAGTATTAAAGGTTCGAAGAGCTTTTTCGAGATACTGTCGCTGGAAGATAGTGAGCAATAAAAGTATTTATTTAAAAAATTGGCAGATATATAATTAAACGCCGTCTCCTTTATTGACTGCATTTCTACTGAATGAAAGAGATAAAGGAGACGGTATATTTAAACGTCATAGCTACATATATTTTTTGAAATCGATTTAAACGTAAGAAAGTTAGTTACTACAAATTGGGTTTCAACCATTTTCTAGCAGTTTTTATATTCTAATTTTCACACTCAGTATAAATTTCTAATTGATCACGACTGAATTTACTGCTGGTTAATCACCATCTCTCTTAGCAAAAATATTCGCCACCAACGCACCACTAAAGTTATGCCACACACTAAATATCGCACTCGGTAAGGCAGCGACAGGATTAAAATAAGTCGCCGCAAGGGCAGCGCCCAGACCGGAGTTTTGCATACCCACTTCCACCATAATGGCGCGGCGCTGTCTCTCCGTAAAGCCAGACAAGCGAGCGATTACATAGCCCAAGGTATAACCCGTCATATTATGTAAGGCAACCACGATAAATACGATAGCACCGCTATCTAAGATGGTCGCTTTAGACACGGCAACCACTGCCGCTATAATGATGGAAATACCCAATACCGACACCATCGGTAATACCTCGGTGACGAACTCAATCTTTTTACCCAAAAATTTATGAAAGATAACACCTAGCAATATGGGCAAAATTACGATTTTCGTAATGGTTATCATCATACTGGCCAAATCAATATCAATCAGTTGACCTGCAAAAACACTGAGCAGAATAGGGGTCAGAAAAGGTGCAAGCAGGGTAGATATAGAGGTAATCGCCACACTCAACGCCACATCACCTTTTGCTAAAAATGTAATTACGTTACTAGAGGTACCGCCCGGGCAACAGCCTACCAAGATGACGCCAACCGCGATTAAAGGATCAAGGTTGAAAATGACCGTTAATAGGTAAGCAATCAAAGGCATGAGCGTGAACTGTGCTAACAGTCCAACCAGTACAGGCTTGGGGCGTTTGACAATCTCTAGGAAATCTTCCGTTTTGAGTGTCATGCCCATCCCAAACATAATGATGCCAAGTATGGGAACGATCAAGAAAGATAACGAAGCAAAAAATTCAGGAAAAATAAATCCCAAAACAGCACTGACCAATGCCCAAATTGCAAAAGTTTTGCCAATCCAACTAGAAAGTAATGCAATCTGATTCATAGCCTGTCTCAAAATAATAAAGTAGACAATAATCTAGCATGGTTCTTGTCAGTAAATGATAAAAGTATTTTGCTATGAACGTAGCGATAAGTTTGCTGAGGGTAGGCAAAATAGAATGCCATAAAAAATGGCTTACCCATATTAAATAAGTAAGCCAAAAAATAACTATCAGGTTTCTATAACTTTATTAGCCAATCGACTATAAATTCGGATTTAACCACTTCTCAGCTGTCTTCATATCCCAGCCTTTACGCTCAGCATAACTCTCTAACTGATCACGGCTGATTTTTCCGACGTTGAAGTATTCACTGTCAGGATGCGAGTAATAGAATCCGCTGACCGATGACGCAGGCCACATCGCATAGCTTTCGGTCAAGGTCGTACCGATCGCATCTACCGTACCGAGCCAGTCAAACAACTTGCCTTTTTCGGTATGCTCAGGACAGGCAGGGTAGCCAGGTGCAGGGCGGATGCCGACGTATTTTTCTTTAATCATCTCATCATTGGTGAGTGACTCGGTCGGTTGGTAGCCCCAATATTCTTTACGAATTAGCTCATGTAGATGCTCGGCAAACGCTTCGGCTAAACGGTCAGATAGCGCCTGTACCATAATGGCATTGTAGTCATCGCCTGCCGCTTTGTATTGCTCAGCCAGTGCTTCTGTACCGACGATGGAGACAGTAAAGCCGCCCAAGTGATCGGTATGCGTCTCTGATGGCGAAATAAAGTCTGCCAAGCTAAAGTTTGGCTTGCCACTAGCTTTGTCGCTTTGCTGACGTAAGTGCTCAAACTGGTAGGTCGGTTTACCGCCATCAGCAGGCGCATTGTCATATACAGTGACGGTATCTGCGCCAGTACGGCGAGCGGGCATCAGTTTAAAGACACCTTTTGCTACGATTGATTTCTCATCAATCATCTTTTGTAGCAGCTCTTCTGCATTTTCAAACAAATCACGAGCCGCTTCACCAACCACATCATCCTGCAATATTTTCGGGTATTTACCAGTCAGACCCCAAGAGATGAAGAATGGTGTCCAGTCAATATAAGGTAGCAAATTGCTGATTGGATAGTCATCCAATATGACTTGTCCTAGCTTATTTGGCACTGGTGGCACATAGGTTTCCCAGTCGTACTGAAAGCCAATCTTGACCGATTCGGCATAGGTGACTTTGGCAGCTTTTGGTTGACGCTTAGCCAGACGCTCACGCACTTTAACATATTCTTCACGTGTCTCATCGATGAGTGCTTGACGATGCTCTTTTGATAGCAATTTGGTCACCACGCCGACTGAGCGCGAAGCGTCCGATACATAGATGACGCCATCGTTTTGATATTGCGGCTCGACCTTGACAGCAGTATGCGCTTTCGACGTCGTTGCACCGCCGATCATTAATGGTAGTGTCATGCCGCGCTCTTGCATCTGCTTGGCGACATAGACCATCTCATCGAGACTTGGAGTAATTAGACCAGACAGACCGATGATATCAACTTTCTCTGCGATGGCAGTATCGAGGATTTTTTCACATGGCACCATGACGCCCAGATCGACGATATCATAGCCATTACAGCCAAGCACCACACCGACGATGTTTTTGCCGATATCATGCACGTCGCCTTTGACGGTTGCCATTAGGATTTTACCTTTGACTTCGCCTTCGACTTTTTCCGCTTCGATATATGGGTTTAGCCACGCAACAGACTGCTTCATCACGCGGGCAGATTTTACGACTTGCGGTAGGAACATTTTACCAGCACCGAATAGGTCACCGACGATATTCATACCGTCCATGAGCGGCCCTTCGATGACTTCTAGCGGTTTAGGGTACTTCTCCCATGCTTCTTTGGTATCCGCTTCGATAAAGGTCGTCACGCCTTTGACCAGTGCGTGGGCGATACGTTCTTCTACCGTGCCTTCGCGCCAGCTCATATCGACAGTACTGTCTTTTTTCTTGCCGCCATCTTGGTAGTTTTCAGCGACCGTCATCAGACGCTCAGTCGCATCTTGACCAGTTTCACCTTGATTGCGATTGAGCATGACGTCTTCGATAGCGTCACGGGCTTCCTTTGGAATATCATCGTACAGCTCAAGCATGGCTGGGTTGACGATACCCATGGTCAGGCCGTTTTTGATCGCGTGGTATAAGAATACGGAGTTGATCGCTTCACGGATTGGGTTACCACGGAAACTAAACGAGACGTTGGATACGCCGCCCGAGACCATGGCGTTCGGCAGGTTTTCCGTAATCCAGCGTGTGGCATTGATAAAGTCAGCGCCATAGTTATTATGCTCGGTGATACCCGTTGCAACGGCAAAGATATTGGGGTCAAAGATAATGTCTTCTGATGGGAAGCCCACTTCGTTGACCAGTACGTCATAGCTGCGTTTAGATATTTCAATCTTGCGCTCGTAAGTGTCAGCCTGTCCGTCTTCATCGAATGCCATAACGATAATCGCAGCACCATAACGCATGCATAATTTGGCACGCTCAACGAACTCAGCATGACCTTCTTTTAATGAGATAGAGTTAACGACAGATTTGCCCTGCGTACGTTTAAGGCCTTCTTCTATAATGTCCCATTTAGACGAGTCAATCATCAGTGGGACACGGCTAATATCTGGCTCGCCTGAGACTAAGTTGACGAAATGAATCATCGCTTGCTTGGAGTCAAGCATGCCTTCGTCCATATTGATGTCGACGATCTGCGCGCCACCCTCGACCTGATCACGCGCGACATCGAGTGCTTCGGTATAGGCTTCGGTTTTAATCAAACGTAGGAATTTTTTAGAGCCTGTAACGTTGGTACGCTCACCGACATTGACAAACAAGCTATCAGAATTGATGGTAAATGGCTCTAGACCTGATAGTCGGCAGGCAGGCGCTATCTCAGGGATGACACGCGGTGGATAGTTCGCCACGACTTTAGCAATTTGACGGATATGCTCAGGCGTCGTACCACAGCAGCCGCCAACGATGTTTAAGATACCTGCTTTGGCAAACCCTTCGAGTAGGGCAGCGGTTTCTTCAGCGGTTTCATCATACTCACCAAACTCATTGGGCAGACCTGCGTTTGGGTGCGCTGACACATAAGTATTGGCGATATTAGATAGCGTTTGAATGTGTGGACGTAGCGCATCAGCACCAAGCGCACAGTTGAAGCCAACAGATAGAGGCTTGGCATGGCGGATAGAGTTATAAAACGCCTCGGCCGTTTGTCCCGATAGTGTGCGACCTGACGCGTCGGTAATCGTACCCGAAATCATAATTGGCAACTCAAAGCCAATATCGTCAAATACACCAGTGATGGCAAATATCGCTGCTTTAGCATTTAACGTATCAAAGATCGTCTCAATCAAAATAATATCGACGCCGCCTTCTATCAGGCATAAGGTCGCTTCGCGGTAGTTGAGTACCAACTCATCAAAGGTAATATTACGAAACGCAGGATCATTGACATCAGGCGATAGCGAGCACGTACGTGACGTCGGACCCACGACGCCCGCGACGAAGCGCGGTTTATCAGGCGTTTTTGCGGTAAATTCATCCGCCGCTTCTCGAGCAATCTTGGCCGCTGTCCTATTTAGTTCTGGCACTAGATACTGCATATCATAGTCAGCCATCGACAGACGCGTACCGTTAAAGGTATTGGTCTCGATGATATCAGCGCCCGCTAGCAGATGATCGTGATGAATGTCTTTAATCATGTGCGGCTGAGTCAGTACCAGCAGGTCGTTGTTGCCGCGTACATCTTGGTCGATATCAGCAAAACGCTCACCACGATAATCCGCTTCTTCTAGTTTATAGGTCTGAATCTGCGTACCCATCGCACCGTCTAACATCAAAATGCGTGATGCCATCTGCTCAGTAATACGTGCACGTGCGGTTAGCTGCTGCTCTTTAAATGGAAATACAGCAGGCGGCGTTAATATAAAGTCATTAGCGGATGAGGAACTAGAGGCGGTATCGGTATGAAAATCGGTTGGTGAGGTCGTCGTTGGAATCATAGGTGTGCTGCTTATATCGTAATTATTAAAAAAAGAAGGAATAACAAACCAGTAGCATGCAGAGTCTCACGAAGAGGACCGCAAATTTGCATTATTTTAGCATGAAAAGTTTGCTACATAGGGATACTGCATATTCCTCTTTGGCAATAGATAAATAAGAGGAGAGCTAAGTAACAAAGTAAGGTATTAGAGTCTATTTCATAAAGCAGATACGCACAAATGAATATCATTTCGCTAAGGGCTTACATAAAGCTTTTCTTTTGCAAATGAAAGCCAACGGAAACGCTCAGAAGTCAGACAGAATTTACACCCATACCACAAAAAATTGCGCAAAGTCAGGTTGATAAAGATTGCTTACATGTTAATTTAATTTCAGAAATACAAGGTCTTAGTAAGTCCTACTTATAAATACAGGCTCATTTATTAGCAGTAACTTGTATCAGAAGTATCGGTATTAGCAGTGCAATACGGTGAGCAAATGGCATTAGCAGGCAGGACGATCTGTAAGACAGTAGTATCATAGTTGAAACAATACCAACGTCAAAGAAATTCAAATCATTAAGGAAAATGTTATGAAACTTACTAAAATTGCCACCATCGGTACATTGGCTATCTCAATCGCAGGTCTAAGTGCTTGTAATAATATGATGCCAGCAAAGACGGGCGATATGAAAGCACCAATGCACAGTCAGAGTATGGCTAAGATGAATGTCGTACAAATTGCCCAAAGCAATCCTGATTTTTCAGTATTGGTAGAAGCGGTACAAGCAGCAGGTCTAGTCGATATGTTGTCTGATCCTAACGCCCACTATACGGTATTTGCACCGACCAATGCTGCCTTTATGCAAGCATTACAAGAAACCGGTATGACTAAAGCACAGTTATTTGCCAATAAACCACTATTGACTAAAGTATTGGGTTATCACGTAGTCGCTGGTGATATGGCTATGTATGCCAAAGATGTGAAGCCTGGTAACGTAATGACCGCTAGCAAAGACACGCTAATGGTGACCAAAGAAGGCAAACTAATGGATGAGAATGGTCGCACAACGAACATCGTGAAGACTGACATCGCTGCTAACAATGGTGTCGTCCATGTAATCGATAGAGTATTGTTGCCTAAATAAGTATTAACTGAGGCATACCCACTATATTTATTGCAAGACTAAGCAGCCATTGTTTGTGATGATTTCATTATCAGACAATGGCTGTTTTAGACTTTAGAGCTTTATCTATATAAGTTTCTGTTTAGGTTTAAATTTTAAAACAGAAATCTAAAAGTAGTTAATCAACAGCATTTTGTCTTAAATATCGCAATAACTGATATACAAGCAAACAATGCTATATACGTGATTGATACAGTGTTGCTACCTAAGTAAATACCATTTAAAAATTAAACAGTTAGACTGAGAACTATCAATATAACGGACCAAATAGTATGACTAAGTAATTGATACATTTATCAATCAATGGTTGCCATTATATTTATCGAAAGTTATTAATTTAAATAAATCCCTTAAACAATTATTTATCCAAAAAGGAATTACCCATGTTAAAGAAGAACTTGTTATCTATCGCAGTTGTAACCGCAGCCATGTCACTAGCAGCGTGTAACGACACTGAAACTGTTGCAGAGCCAACTGAACCAGAAGCGACTGAAGAGATGGCAGTTGAGCCAGTTGCTGAGACAGAAGCTGTTGAAGCAGAACCAATGGCCGAAATGGACATGGAAGCGACTCAAACTATCGCTGAAATCGCAGCAGAAAACGAAAACTTAACTATCTTAACCGCTGCGCTACAGGCTGCTGGTCTTGATACTATGCTAATGGAAGAAACTAAGCATACTGTATTTGCCCCAACTGATGATGCGTTTGCGCCAGTATTAGAAAAACTAGGTGTGACTAAAGAAGAGTTATTGGCCAATACAGACTTGCTAAAAACTGTCCTTCCTTACCATGTACTAGCAATGGAAGTTAAAGCGGCTGATATCCCATACGGTACTGAGATCGAAACAGCGAACGGTAAAACTATCACTATTAGCGAAGATAACGTTATTACTGATGCTACTGGTAACACAGCAAATATCACTGGTACAGATATCATGGCAACCAATGGTGTGGTTCACACTATCGATGCAGTGTTAATGCCTGAATAAGCTATTTCTTAGTTTGTAGGTTTTGAATCTACAAGTTAATTAAAGAAAGCCTAGCCATCGTGCTAGGCTTTTTTATGTCTATGAATTAAGAACGCGAAAATTAAGAATAGGGAAGTTAAGGAACAGAAGTTGAAGCGATGAGATAAGCTATGGGTTAACTATACGGGTACGGCTACCTAATAAAAATGAGGTCACAAAACACTAAGGTAAGATTTATAAGAGAGGATGAAAAAAATAAAGTGACTGTCATATGTTATTTCAAAGACAGGTTAATTTTGAGAGGTAAAAGGGTGGTTTTAAGGTATTAAATCAGTTTGTATGAACGTGGATTTTGATGTTTTTCCGGTAAGCTATTCTGTGGCGGTGTAAAAAATATCCAAACAAAAAGCCCGAGAACATGGTCTCGGGCTCTTTGTTTATTCAATAAGATTAAGGAGAAATCCTATTAAATCAAATTACACATTGTCTTTACGTAATGGATCAGCGTTCATGCTTTTTTGCTGTGCTAAATGACGCTCTTCCCAATACGGTGCGTTTTTGATGCCGAACTTAGCAGGATCAAAGCTATAGCGAGTTACGCCAGCTTTACGCTGAGCTTCATAGTCTTTAAGCATAGTAAGTGTTGGACGAGCCACGATGAAGATGACAAGAATACCAACAATGTTAAGCCAAGCCATAAGACCAACACCGATATCACCGATTGCCCAGATATAACCAGCTGAGTTTAGACCACCATAAGCAACCATCGCCATGATAAGCACTTTCACTAGGAATAGACCAGTTCTGTTCGCGCTACGACCAAGGAAGCGTGTTAAGTAAGCCACGTTTACTTCAGCGATGTAGTAGTAAGCCAGAATTGTTGTAAAGGCAAAGAAGAATACAGCGATTGCGATAAAGGCATTACCAAACGTACCGTATACAGATTCCATTGCCATTTGCGTGAACGCAGGAGCATTGATTTCAGTAGTAGCAGCAACGTTTTGTACGATGAATTGACCATCTGGTAGCGTACCTTGAATGTTGTACATACCAGTAGATAGAATCATGAAGGCAGTAGCAGAACATACTAGTAACGTATCAACGTATACTGAGAATGCCTGAACGAGACCCTGCTGTGATGGATGCTCAACTTCAGCAGCAGCAGCAGCGTGAGGCCCTGTACCCTGACCAGCTTCGTTAGAGTAGATACCACGTTTCACACCCCAACCGATAGCAGCACCAAAACCTGCTTGTGCAGTAAATGCATCACCAACGATCATACCAAATACATCTGGAATCAAGCTGAAGTTGCTGAACATGATGATTAGCGCTAAAGCAATATAACCTAATGCCATGAAAGGTACTGCAAACTCGGTAAAGGTTGCAATACGCTTAATACCACCGAAGATGATGATACCTAGCACTACTAAGATGATAGCCAAGCCGACCAAACGCATAGAGCCAACTTCTAGGCCTGCAATGTTCATGATCGTACCTTCGCCCATTACCTGTGCAAATGCACTGATAACACCGTTCGCCTGTACACCAGGTAAGAACATACCACATGATAAAATAGAAGCGATTGCGAAGAGGATGCCGTACCACTTTTGACCAAGGGCACGTTCAAAGTAATAAGCTGGGCCACCGCGATATTCGCCAGTTACCACATCTTTTTCTTTATAAATTTGAGCAAGAGTAGATTCGACATAGGCTGTAGATGCGCCTAGAAAAGCTACGACCCACATCCAGAATACGGCACCTGGGCCACCGAAGCCGATAGCAGCAGCTACCCCAGCGATGTTACCCATACCCACACGACCGGCGAGTGAGACGGCAAGTGCCTGAAATGATGAGATACCCTGTGCACTAGATTTACCAGTGAATAGGAGTTTGATCATCTCACCGAATAGACGTACTTGTACAAAGCGCGTCATAATGGAATAGAACAGACCGGCACCCAAGCAGAGATAAATCAGCGCTGGGCTCCAGATAATTCCATTTACTAAGTTAACTAAACCTTCCATATTTATGTTCCTAGTACTGTCTCAAGGTGGCACTGTTTGCTAGGAGTAAACTAACTGGTTAACTTACTTATTTAAGTTAAGCAGTTAAAGTCTCTGCATCGACTTATTTGTTGTCTAAGTCTCATGTGCTTGGCCACCAAGAATGGACTGTAGTTGTCTGTATTTACCCGCGTATCTCGTCAGTAATACGGACTATTTGCATAGCGCTTATCACTGACAATATTAATATCAGCTGCGTTTACTATTATTCTACAACCTCAACTACTGCGGTCTTCTATCATCATGTTATACATCAGATGAGTCATAAGTTGACCGGCGGATAAAACAGGCGGTTATATAATTAAATATCCATCACCATGATGGCATTCAACTTACTATGAGCTGTCTTGAATGAATCCATGGCTGGTATGGCGAATTGACAGTATTTAGCGATAATTTGACAGTTAATTGATGTTTTTATTAAGAAATTAACAACTCGCTAATACTAATCAAACTATAAGTCCACTACCAAATGTATTCAAACCGTACGGCTACGTAACTGCAATTTGCCATATTTTTGTACTAATTACTAGAAATTTCTTTATAGACAGTAGATATATTCATATTTCATTTGGCAGATACATTAGCAAGATTTGGATAATATATAAATAATTGTTTGTACTTTCATAACATTTAGTCTGATTCCTCTAGACTGCTAGATTTTTGCTCTATATCTATCATGATAAAAACGCGTTATCGTTGACACTATGCGGTTGTGTTTTGGTAACGGTCAATTGTAAAAAGCCGTATATAACGCCATCATTAGGACAACTTCTTTTGATATCATGCTGATAGAGTGATGCGCAGATATACAATATATAGAGCGCATGACCGCTGTATGAATACCAAGAAAACTTAAAAATATTAAAAACGTGGTACTGGATATTTGTTATTTATCATTATTAGGAGAATCAACAATGACGCGTAAATCTATTATGAAGCCGATGTTGCTAGCCGCTTTATTGACAACCTCTACGATTGGTCTAAGCGGCTGTGGCTACAACAACCTGCAAGCACAAGATGAACAGGTCACTGCTTCATGGTCAGAAGTGGTTAACCAGTATCAGCGCCGTTCTGATTTGGTGCCAAACTTAGTCAAAGTCGTACAGCAATACGCCGAGCAAGAGCAAGAGGTCTTCACCCAAGTGGCAGAAGCTCGCTCACGTGCGGGCGGTATCACGGTGACGCCAGAAGTACTCAATGATCCAGAAGCGATGGAGCGTTATGCAGCAGCGCAAGAGCAGATGACAGGCGCATTGTCACGTTTGATGGCGGTATCTGAGCGTTATCCAGATCTAAAATCAGATGCACTGTTTCAAGATTTACAAGCGCAGTTAGAAGGTACTGAGAACCGTATTGCTGTGGCTCGTAACCGCTATATCCAAGAAGTGCAAGGATACAATACAACGGTACGTCAGTTCCCAACCAACATCACTGCAAAAGTATTTGGGATGGATACTAAGCCCAACTTTAGTGTGGCCAATGAAGAAGCGATTTCAACCGCACCAAGTGTTGATTTTGGCGACTCTGCAGAAAAGTCAGCTGAATAAAATTTAGAATTAATGTGACGACAGAGCAGCATAGGCAGCTCTGTTTATTTAGCTAATGGTTCAATGATGATTAGTTAGAGTCTATCAATTGGTAAAGATGTTATCTGAGGTGGTATAGATTAGATGAATAATTCAAAAGCAATCTTATCAGCATTACTGTTTACGTTAGGTGTCGTCAGCGTGCCTGTATTGCACGCTGCACCCAATGATACAGCGGTGGCGACAGATAGCACCTCGGATCTGCAAAACCGTAGTGTCGAAGAGTTGGTGGCCGTTGCTAAAGCAGGCGAGTCTAACGAAGCAATCAATGATGCTGTATTAAATAACGATGCTATCAATGAAGCGGTGCTCGGCAACGACGCTATCAATCAAAACGCAGATAACCAAAGCGCAGCAAATGGTACTGCCAATGCTCAAACCGATCAGCCACCAGTACGCTCCAGTGCCGAGGGTGTTGACGCTGATAAGTTGATACTCAATGAACCAGTCGTTGATCAGGCCAATATTTTAAATCCCCAAGAGAAGCTACGTCTAGAGGCTCAGCTTCGAAGTATCTATCAGCAGGGATTAGCACAAGCAGCGGTGGTTATCGTACCAACTACCAATGGCGTACCAATATTTGATTATGCCTTGCAAGTTGCTGAGAAGTGGGAACTGGGTGATGAAGCTATCGATGACGGTCTGCTAATTGTGGTCGCTGTCAATGACCGTGATATGTATATCCTAACGGGTTATGGACTAGAAGGCGTCTTACCAGATGCAGCGGTTAACCGCGTCATTCGAGAAGATATCACGCCGTTATTTAAGCAAAATAACTATGGTGCAGGGATAATCGCTGGCGTTGAATCGCTCAAAACGCGCTTAACTGCTGACCCTGAAGTCTTAGCCCGTGCTGATGCACAAGCTGCAGAACGTACTGCCCAGCAAAGCTCAGACGAGCTGCCATCACCTATTTTCTTATTTATCATGGCGATGATTTTTGGTAGCTTTATTACTAATATATTGGGTCGAGTATTTGGTTCTATTATTACCGCTGGCGGGTTTTTTGCAGGTTCGATGGCTTTAGGCGGCGGTTTCTTCATGACACTGATTATGGCAATCTTCATCTGGATGTTTTTGATCTCACGCGGCGGTGGCGGTGGAAAAGGCGGCGGCGGTAAAGGTGGGCGCAGAGGCGGCATGATTTTCTTACCCGGTATGGGCGGCGGTAGTGGAGGCGGCTTTGGCGGTGGTGGTTTCGGAGGAGGCGGCTTTGGCGGCGGCGGCGGTGGTTTCGGCGGCGGCGGTGCAGGTGGCTCGTGGTAAGTATTCCACACACTCAAACAAAATAAACTCTACATAACCATCGAAATGACGTACTTGAGGAAATAATATAATGGTAGAAGACAACGCTTCAAACCCCAGTTTTGCCCGCTGGTGGCGTCAAGTTTTGTTCGTCCCTTTATTACATAGTAAGTGGCTAACAACAGAATCCAAGGCACGCTTAACAGATGCTGTGACACGAGCCGAACGTGGGCATCGTGGTGAAGTGTTCTTAATCGTAGAAAACCATCTGCCTATCCAAGAGGCCTATCGCATGAACTGCCGTGAACGTGCGATTGATTTGTTTAGCGAATATCGCGTCTGGGACACGGAAGAAAATACGGGCGTCTTGATCTATGTCAATATATGCGAGCGTAAACTAGAGATTGTCGCAGACCGCGGTATTAGTGCTCATGTTAGTCCGACTGTATGGAATGCCATGTGTGAAAAAGCGGTATCTGGTATTGCTACTCAAAAAACAGAAGAGAGCTTGGCTGAACTGCTAGACGAAGTGGGGCAGGTGCTACGTCAATATTATCACCTAGAGCATGATCCAGAAGGCAATGAGCTGTCCGATACAGTGGTATTTCTAAAGTAGTGTGTGTCTGGTGTGGTTTTATTAAGACGCTTACTTTTATAAACAGGTTATCTATACGGTCAAAGGGTTTTGTTTTAGGCAATATACTTTTAGTGTTAAAATAATGGTTCTGGGACAGATAGTGCCTTGTATATGCATGGTTTGATTATCTTACTTTGCAACATTTACGATGGCTCGTCCCGATAACGCCATTATTGGAATACTATGATTGAGTTAGTAAAGAAACTACCGAAAGCTGAACTTCATCTACATATTGAAGGTTCGCTAGAGCCTGAGCTGATGTTTAGATTGGCCAAAAAGAACAACGTAGAGATACCTTACAAAGATATCGAAGATGTACGCAGTGCTTATAACTTCACCAATCTACAGACCTTTTTAGATATCTATTATGCGGGCGCAAACGTTCTGCTCACAAAAGATGATTTTTATGATTTGACGTGGGAGTATATTCTTAAATGTGTCGAAGACAATGTCATCCATACAGAGATATTCTTTGACCCACAGACGCATACCGATCGCG
This sequence comes from Psychrobacter sp. NPDC078501, assembly GCF_044900935.1. Lineage (NCBI taxonomy): Bacteria > Pseudomonadati > Pseudomonadota > Gammaproteobacteria > Moraxellales > Moraxellaceae > Psychrobacter > Psychrobacter sp. NPDC078501. The sequence continues at coordinate 43,392 of NZ_JBJDOS010000007.1, forward strand.
GCGTGCCTTTTGAAGCAGTAATCACAGGTATTAAAGAAGCACTGGCAGATGCCAAAGCAAAATACGGTATCACATCATGCATCATCATGTGTTTTTTGCGTCATTTATCGCAAGAAGAAGCTTTTGAAACGTTAGAGCAAGCACTGGACTATAAAGACGACATTATCGGTGTGGGTCTGGACTCATCAGAATTAGGCAACCCGCCATCGAAGTTTAAAGAGGTCTTCCAAAAAGCTAAAGAAGAAGGCTTTAAGTTGGTTGCTCACGCAGGCGAAGAAGCAGACTTTTCGTATATCTACGAAGCGCTAGATTTATTGAATATCAATAGAATTGATCACGGTGTGCAATCTATAAAAAGCCCAGAGTTGATGCAAAGACTCAAAGATGAGCAAATGCCACTGACCGTTTGCCCGAACTCAAACATCGAGCTAAAAGTTTTCGAGACTTATAAAGAGCACAATATTAAAGAGCTTTTAGATTATGGTCTAAATATCAGTGTTAATTCAGACGACCCTGCGTACTTCAAAGGTTACGTGAATCAAAATTTCATCAATCTGTATGAGAACCTACCAATTACGGAAGACGATGTTATTACATTAGTAAAAAACTCGTTTAAATCGGCATTTATCAATGATGAGTTAAAAGAAGCTTACTTGGCGAGAGTTGATCTTGCATTGAAATAATTTTAACGAGTTCGTTATGAGTAGTAAAGGCGTAACGGTTTATATAAACTGTTACGCCTTTTTTGTTGCCTGTCGTTAGTAGTACTTACGAGCAGTAGTAATTATAAAGCAGTAATTTCTTCTATCAGCAGTGGCAGTACTATTCCAGCCTTTTCTGCTAATGTGATATCGACAATGGTATTTGGTGTTGGGTCAGGGTTGATCTCGATAACTTGCGCGCCATTTTGTTTGGCTAGCTGTGCTAAACCAGCAGCAGGATAGACCAAGCTTGATGTACCGATACTGATAAACACCTCGCAATTAGCCGCAGCATCTTCGGCAGCCTGCCAGGCCTGTACAGGTAGAGCTTCGCCAAACCAAACAATATCTGGTCTGATGTAACCGTCGCAATGCGGACAGCTAAGCAGTGTTTCATCAAAACTCATTGTGCCTTGATTATCGTATGACGCTCTCGATTTATCTTGATAGGGTATCTCACACTGACCACAGCGGTTACGCCACAGATGACCATGCAGGTGAGTCACCGCGCTACCAGCTTGCTCGTGCAAATCATCGACATTTTGGGTAATGAGTGTCACTTGCTGATCGGAGGTTTGCGCATGATACTGCCACTGAGCCAACGCATGATGGGCAGGATTTGGCGCTTTGTCTGCGACCATTTGCCGACGCCATTGATACCATGACCACACCAGCTTTGGATCACGAGTGAACGCTTCAGGGGTTGCCAAGTCTTCGACACCGTAATTCTCCCACAGTCCTGTTTGCTTATCTCGAAATGTTGGGATGCCACTTTCTGCTGAAATGCCAGCCCCAGTCAAAATGCAAATACGCTGTTTCGATGACAACAGTTGTGCTGCAAGTTTTACTTCTGCTATTAACGCTGGTGATAATTCTGCTAACATGAGCCAACCCTTGCTAATAATGGATATTTTTACTTATGATAGACGGAATTTGGTGGCTTGTCATATTGTTCGCTGTCATCGCAGTTTTATGGTTCGTGGCAAAATCACGCGGCGCAAAAGCAGGTGAAAAGCATAGCGGCATAAAATCAAAAAATTCAACACCGAATGATGCGCTGCAAAAAACATCAGCGATATTAAAACAGCATTTTTCTGATTATCGAGTCACACGTAAGGCAAATCATTTACTCGTTAGCAAACAAGATAAAAAAATTGCGATGATTACGATTGATAAAAAGATTGCTGAGGGTCAGCGCCGTTTGGGTGATGTGCCAGTGATTAATTATCACCGTATACCTAGCCGTGCTCAATTGACTGCCAATCTACAGGATGCAGAGTAATTTTGCTATATAGTCAATCCTCTATAAATTGGCTACGGTGTCAGTCTCGCTCAATCTACTACTTGTAGTACTTTCACTCGGCTTCCTTGTATCCAAATTATACTGAATCGACTATAGGTGAGAGCACTAGAAGTATACAAGCACAGAAAAACTACAAATATTCTGATATGTAGGTTTAATAAGTATAGGAAGTTTAAGATAGTACTAAGAGAAGGGTAGAGCAAGATTGTAAACAGTATGATTGGTGCGCTCGGCGGGAATCGAACCCACGACCCTCGGCTTCGGAGGCTAGAACCACCATATTTCGTTAAATGACTTTGATGTATATAAACCTACTATACGTTATAAATAAAGGGATAGGAAGAATTTTATGCCATGACGTTTAGCGTATTTTAAAGTATTTTATAGCAACATTGATATCAATTTTGGTCACTAGTTAAGTATAGAATTCAATCATTTTTTATAGTATTAATGTACGTATTTTATACTTAACTTTTTCAGAAATTACTGATTAAGCGAATTATTAACTCATCAAAGTAATATTGGAATAAATTACTGTAGAAATGGGCTGCTATAATTTCGAAAAAATAGTCAGGTATTTCAGCCGTAGTTTAGATCTTAACGATTTTTCGAATGCATTGAAGAAACGGTTCTGGACTACACTTGCAAATACTCTGATATTGAGTTTTTGACAACAACGTTTTGAGTTTATCTTCTTTTGATTTACCTTGTTAAGCCATCAATAATCCTACAGTAACCTCAAAAAAACACTCATCTTTGATAGTAATACTGACTTTACCTTTATGGGCATTAGCGATGGCCTGCACGATAGACAATCCCAATCCTGTACCTGCGTACTTATGACTAGTCTTATCATGACGATAGAATCGCTCGAATAATTTATCAGCCTCTTTCTGATCTAATGGTTTGTCTAAACGATTGGTTATCGTTATCCTTAACCGTTGCTGCTTTGAGGGTCGAACCTCGTCTTTAGTCACATTAAGTGAGGTGGTTGAGGTGAGGATGGTAGCGGATATCATGATAGTACTATCACTAGCTGCATAATAAATGGCATTTGATATCAGGTTGGCAAACAGCCGTTGCAATAAGCCTTCATCACCCAACACCATTTCAAAATCACCTGATTTCTCAAAAGTTATCCCTCGATCTTCTGCAATCATTTCATAGTAATCAACAAGCTTGGTGATTAAACTATCCGTATCCACGTGACTGATTTGCGAGTCACTTAATCCTTTTTGGGTTTTTGCCAGTAGCAGCATATTGTTTATCATGGCCGACAGCTGCTCTAACGTGTCATGCTGATGATGTAGCTGCTCAATGTATTCGTCGCCTTCTCTTGGCTTAGTTAACATGACCTGCGTTTGTGTACTCAGCGTCGCTATTGGCGTACGTAGCTCATGAGCGATATTGTCTGAAAACCGAGACAAAGACTCAAAGTTACTTTCAAGCTTGACCATCATCGAATTATAAGACTCTGCTAGTGGTCGCAGCTCTAACGGCATATCGCCAACCGATACTCTTTCGTCTAACCTTTGCAGGTTTATGCCTTTCATTTTTTGGACGATAGTGGCCAGAGGCGCAAACCCCCAATACACACTTAATGCCGCTACTGAAACCAACAACAAGGTGATGGCTGTGAGTATCAAGCTCAGCTGGCGATTAAACTGGATAAGATATTGATGATGCACATTGGTAGGTAGGGCAATAAACGCCAAAATCTCTTGATTTGGAATAATAATGGCTCGGTAATGCCTATTGTTTATCTTGATCATAAACTGCTGATCGTGATGTTCCTGCCATAGTGATAACAAACTAAAATCGGCTGGCAAACTATGAATGAAACTACTGGGGTCACTGGATAATAACTTGCCTTTTTTATCTGCTACTAAGGTTTTTAAATCATAATCCAGCCAAGAGGAATGCAAGTGATTGTCATCAATGAGTGATTGGGACTTTGACACTGTGAATGGTTCTATGGGCTCGTTAACACTAACCATGCGTTTACGCAGATTAAAAGCTGCATGGGTGATAATCTCTGAGTCCATTTGCTCAAAGTGTCCACTCACAGAGCGCTGCACCCACGCATAGATGATGACCTGAGAGATAATAACGAAGACTGTCAATAAGGAAATCGTTCGCCATAGCAGTGACCAGCGCCGGTTTCTGAGTGTATGGTTCATGCTATTTAGAATCGTCTCCGTCCGCATCACTTTGGACCTCAGTAGCCAGCGCCTCTAAGCGATAGCCCATTCCACGCACAGTATGAATGAGCTTTGCCTCATGACCATCGTCTATTTTTATACGCAGACGCCTTATCGCCACATCAATCACATTGGTATCGTTATCAAAATTCACATCCCATACTTGGGAGGCGATCACGGTACGTGGTAGCACTTCACCTCGGCGCTCTAATAAAAACTGTAGTAAGGAAAATTCTTTTGCCGTGAGCTTAATAGGCTTGCCGCCTCTATGTACCGTGCGCTTGGCAATATCCATCTTGAGATCTGCTATTTGCAGGATCGTACTTTGATAATCGGCTTGATTGGCGCGTCGTAACAGACTCTTTATTCTGACGATCAATTCTGCAAACGCAAAAGGCTTAGTCAAATAATCATCGCCTCCAATCTCAATCCCCTTGATTTTGTCATCTAAATCATCTTTTGCGGTTAGAAATAACACTGGCGTATGCTTGCCATCCGCTCGGTAATTACGTACTAGCTCAAAACCGCTAACATCAGGCAGCATAACATCCATGAGTATCACGCTAAACTCTTCAGTCATCATAGCATGGTAGCCATCTAAACCTGTCAGCTGATGATCAACAATGAAGCCTGCTTCACTTAAGCCTTTTTTTACATATTCGCCGAGTTTTAATTCATCTTCTACTAGTAGTACTTTCATAGTAATCCTTCAATATAATTATGATTTTATAATACCCAAATCAATATAAATGACAAAACGGACTGGTATCTGACAAAGATGTCATGCGCTCGTCATCAAATGGTCAGTCTTCGTTTGTTAATCTATACCTATAGTACATAGCGGCTCATTCTTGACATTCTTGATACGAGTAGCTACTATGAATTATTACTACAGGTAATTAGTTTCAATATTTAATAATTTGTTAAGGATGTTATATGAAAAGCTATCGTTCACTCAAAAAAGCGGTACTACTATCAGCATCGATGCTTATCGGTGTAACAGCGGCTAATGCGCATACGACCAATCTAAGCACTTCAATTATCGATAGCTGCGATAACGTTACCAAGTTTGCTAAAAACCTAGATCACAATAATGCAAATGTATCGGATGCTGAAATGAAAAGCTATATCGATGCTAGAGTTGCTTGTGAAGTTCAGCATCAAGATCAGCACTTGCAGTCTGAAAAGGATTTCGTGAACAAATATGGTCGCGATCGCGATAGAAGCCCTCAAGTCATACTAAAGGATTCTATTAAGAATTAAAATCTAGAAACGTTAAGATGACAATATTGTAATCTTATTGTCATCTACCAGTCAGAAAGAATAAGGTATCATCTAAACCAATTTAACAGTCTTGACATTAAACAGACTCAGGCGTTAATAAAATAAATAGGAATTAATTATGTCATTATCTAAATCAATCGCTGCCACTGCTGTAGCTCTAATCCTTTCAACCTCAGCTATGGCGCATTCTCCAGAGATGCATGCGAAAAAAGATAGTATGAGTTGTGAAAAGATGGAGAAAAACATGCAAATGATGGAAAAAATGGATCATAGCAAGATGGATATGAAAGATCCTGCTATGAAAGCAATGATGGCTAACATGGGTAAAATGAAGCAAATGTACCAAAAAAACTGCGTTACTAACGACAGTAAATCTTAAAAATTTTAGCTCTGCTAAATAGCAGTCAACACTTAACGAAAATAAAGTTTTAGGAAAATATATGAAATTTTTATTGGGTGCGCTCTTTACCGTATTTGTGGCAATCGTTGGCGTGTTTGCGGTTGTTACTAGTGGTGTTGTCAATGTGGGAGCTGACCAAGAGCATAGCCCAATGATGTTTAGCTTTTTGGAAACCGCTCGCAATCGTTCCATAGCAAATGCCAGTAAAGATATTGTGGTACCAGACTTAGAGAAGGTCGATATCAGCTCTGGGGGCGCGGACTATAAGGATATGTGTGCAGGCTGTCACTTGTCTCCGGGAGTGGCACAAACTGACTTTAGTGAGGGCTTATATCCAAAGCCGCCCAACTTTACCAAGGCTGATATTGTCAAACGTTATCAAACAGAAGACGGTGCAAAGCAAGGCTTTTGGGCAATCAAGCACGGTATTATGGCATCTGGAATGCCTACGTGGGGTGCTTCTCATGACGACGCTAGAATGTGGGCAATGGTAGCCTTCATTAGATCGTTACCTGAATTAGATGAAGCTCAGTACACGATGCTAACCACTAGGATAGATGGCGATATGATGGACATGTCATTTGACGGTGATATGAATATGTCGGATGATGGATCTGGAATGCAGCATTAATACTTTCTAGATATGAAAGCCTCCTAACTCACGGTTGTCGCTATTATATTAATAATGCAGTACTGAACAGTGCTGCATGTAATGTTTTTAGTTAAGTACATAAGAATTAAATATAGGGTGTAAGTTTTTAGAATATCGAGCATAATAATAGACGTTTAGGAGTAATTTAATGAGACATTACACACATGTGCTTTCTAATGGACATAGCTGGTTATCCGGTCGTGTCCTTTTATTGGTGGTGACATCGTCACTCTCGTTAACGCTAGCCGCTTGCAGCCAATCTAATACCAGTGGCTCTGATTCTCAACCAGTAAAGGTTGAACAGTCTGCTACCCAGAATGCACAAGTACAAAATGAAAGTTCTGCTCCTACAAATGCTCCCGTTAACAGCTCGTCATCATTACTCAAAAACGTCTCAGCCACGGTTTATAAAGATGCCAACTGCGGCTGCTGTAAAGAATGGGTAGGCTATGCCGAAGGTCATGGTCTAAGCGCAACTGCGCAAGACGTTACAGATTTATCTTTATTTAAAGAGCGTTACGGTGTCCCGCAGCAAATGCGCTCTTGTCATACCGCCGTCACTACTAATGGTTATGTTTTTGAAGGTCACGTTCCTGCTAAACACATGGCTGAATTCTTAGCAAATCCTCCTGCACAAGCTATTGGACTTGCCGTACCGAGTATGCCGGTTGGTAGCCCCGGTATGGAGTATGAAGGTAAATTCATGCCCTATAAAGTCATGCAATTGAACAAGGATGGCAGCACTCAAGTGTATGCGGCTATTGAGTCGCCAGCGCAGCAGATGTAGTTCTATTAATAAGTTATCAGATATATAAGTTCAACTCTCATTTCATGGATTAACTTAGGTCAATATTATGAATAAAAACAGATTTAACCGCAGGCGTTTTTTGACAGGGTCATCCACCTTGCTCGGCGCGTCGATGCTATCCACACTACCGACGATGGCTAATAGTGCTTTAACTAAAAGCCAAAATGTCGTAGTCAATAGTGATAGAGCCGATCACATTGTACCTATACTAACGGGTAATGAATTTGATCTTTATGTCAGTGAGAAGATGATAACGGTCAACGGCAAGTCAAGCATGGCAACGCTGATAAATGACTCACTGCCTGCGCCAACGCTTAAGATGCAAGAAGGCGATACGGTCACCATTCGAGTCCATAATCAGCTGAATGAGTCGACCTCTATTCACTGGCATGGCCTCTTAGTGCCGTTTGAGATGGATGGCGTACCGGGTATCAGCTTTGATGGTATTCCTGCGGGTAGCACCTTCACGTACAAATTTAAACTGATACAGTCAGGCACTTATTGGTATCACTCGCATACTGGCTTCCAAGAGCAGACCGGTATGCGCGGGGCCATCGTCATTGAGCCGAAAGGGCGCGAACGCTATCCTATCGAGGAAGATCACGTTATCCTGCTTAGTGATTGGACGCATCGCGATCCGCATAATCTGCTAAAACTACTTAAGCAGCGTGCTGACTTTGATAATTATCATCTGCCAGACTTTAAAAAGCTATTGTCCGATATTGCCGAAACGGATCTGAAAACCGCGTTTGATAAGCGCAAAAGTTGGAATCAGATGCGCATGATGCCCACTGATTTTACGGACTTGTCGGGTGAAAACACATTTACCTACCTTATCAATGGCAAAACCACAGCGGCTAACTGGACGCAACTTGTCAAGGCTGGACAGCCTGTCAAACTACGTTTTATTAATGGTTCAGCGCAGACGATATTTGATGTACGCATCCCCGGCCTAAAAATGAAAGTCGTCGCGACGGATGGGATTGATGTCAGTCCCGTCGATATCGATGATTTCCGTATTGGGGTGGCCGAGACTTATGATGTCATCGTGACGCCCACTAAAGACGCGCATACCATATTTGCTCAAAACATAGATCGGTCAGGCTATGTTGCGACAACGCTTGCTACCAAAAAAGGTGCTCGTCCTGCGATACCTGCTATGGACAAAATCGAATGGCTGACGATGGCCGACATGATGGGCGCCATGGGATCGAATGGCTATAACGCTAAACATGCCAAAACAGAATATGACTTTAAGTCCGATATGCGCGTTGATAGTCCGCGTATGAACCTTGATGACCCTGGTATTAATCTACGTAACATTGATAGAAAGGTTTTGAATTATAGTCAGTTGCGCTCTGTCGGCGATGAGATAATGGCAGAGCAGCGCAAACCCACCAGAGAGATTGAAATACATCTGACGGGAAACATGGAGCGCTATATTTGGGCTCTAGACGGGGTTATGTTCAAAGATGCCGCACCGGTCAATATTAAGCCGGGTGAGCGCGTACGTATTACCTTAGTCAATGACACCATGATGAATCATCCCATGCATTTGCATGGTATGTGGAGCGATCTGCGGATGCCTTCAGGTGAGTTTCAAGTACGTAAGCATACGATAATGGTACAGCCTGCACAAAAGATAAGCTTTGATGTCACCGGAGAAGCTGGCAGATGGGCATGGCATTGCCACTTGCTCTATCACATGGAAGCAGGGATGTTTAGAGAAGTTGCCGTTGTTTAATAAACCTTCGAATATGAGCCTTATTATGAAAATATATAAAGTAGGTCTACCGTTTATTGGCATGTCATCTTTGATGCTACTAATGTCACCTTTAGCAAACGCTGCTGAGATGTCGAACATGGATCATGGCAGTATGGACATGTCTGGTATGGATATGTCAGATATGGATCACAGCAGCATGGATATGTCGGGCAATATGTCAGATATGGACCATAGTGGCATGGATATGTCAGGCGATATGTCGGATATGGATCATAGTGGTATGGATATGTCAGGCGATATGTCGGATATGGATCACAGTGGTATGGATATGTCAGGTGACATGTCAGATATGGATCACAGTGGCATGGATATGTCGGGCGATATGTCAGGTATGGATCATAGTGGCATGGATATGTCAGGCATGGACCATGGCAGTATGGATATGTCAGGTACGCAAGGTGGCGAAGCACCAGCCGATGCTCGCAGTCCTGACTATTCAAACGGCGTTCCCTATGGTCGCTTTGGTAAGCCTGTGATGATGGATAGCTTACCGTTATGGGGTGTGTCAGTAGAAACTTTGGGCTATCAGTTTGAGAATGACCAAATCGATTTTGAGTTTGATACGTGGTACGGTACTGATAGTAATCGTGTCACTCTACGCAGTGAAGGTAGTGCTCAAACTAACGATGATAAAGAAATTGATAGCTTAACCTCACTCGCTTATTGGAAGCCGCTCGGTATCTTCTGGAATGGAGAAGCCGGTGTTGCTTATAATACTGAAAACGATAAGTCCGCAATCATGGCAGGCATTGTTGGTACGGCGCCGTACTTCGTTGAGACTGACGCAAGAGCTTATCTATATACTGATGGTCAAGTCCAGCTTGATCTTGGGACAGCGTACGAGTGGCGCTTAGATCAGCGTTGGGTGGTCAGACCAGAGCTGGAGCTGACTGCCTTTAGTAAAGATGATACCGATAACGGTATTACTAAAGGATTTAATGAGTTTGGGGCTGAAGTTAGGCTGGCTTATGAGACATTCAGTCGTCAGCTCGCGCCTTATGTTGGTTTCAGCTACGAGAGCGCCTTGGGTGATGCGCGAGACTTACGTCGTCAAGAGGACGAAGACGTTGATTCTAACAGTCTGACTGCTGGTGTGATGTTTTGGTTCTAGTGTTAACCATGTAAGTAACAACAGTTTATAACACTAGCTCTAAAAAAAGGCACCTCTTTATTTAGGTGCCTTTTTACTAAATTAAGGACAAGAATATGAATAACCATATGGATAATAAACAGAAGCAAATGAACCCTTATGTAAAGTTCACAATCATGATTTTAACATCCACAGTGGTGATGTTTATCATGATGTATTTTAACACCTATCAGTGGGATCATATTTACTTTAGTGAAACCCGAGCTTATATGGCGCTGTATATGGGCGCGGTAATGGCAATTATCATGCTCGCCTTTATGACTAATATGTATAAAAAGACTAAGGTCAATCTAATGGTTTATGGGATTAGTGTCGTGCTATTTGCCTTTGGTTTATGGGGCGTTAGATCACAACAAACGGTCGATCAAGTGGATTGGATGCAGGCGATGATACCGCATCACTCGATTGCTATTTTGACCAGTTCGCGTGCTGATATCGAAGATCCACGTGTACGTCAGCTTGCTGATGACATTATCGAAGCACAAAAGCGTGAAATCGGTGAGATGCAAGCACTTATTGATGAGTTGGAATAATATATTATGATACCAATAAGTAAGCTCTTCTTTAAAAACTATTTACTATATCGCGTCTTTTAATTCTAACTATACCTACTCCTTACTTCAAAAATAACCTGTAAAACTGAAGTTCTACGAAGAAATAGATTAAGGTCGAATAAGTATGAAGCAAGATAGAACGACTCGCTATCAGAAGGATAGTTTGACATTATCAGGAACAGTTATGCTAGGTACCGGTGTCATGATCGGTGCTGGTATTTTCGCTCTGACCGGTCAGATGGCTCAGATGACGGGTTCGCTTTTCCCACTTGCTTTTCTAGCCGCCGCAATCGTTGTTTCTTTTAGTGCCTATTCTTATATCAAGATCTCTAACGCTTACCCGTCGGCTGGCGGTGTTGCAATGTACCTGCATCAGGCATACGGAGATCGTTTACCGACTGGATTTAATGCCCTGCTGATGTATTTCTCCATGGTTATAGCGCAGAGCTTTTTGGCCCGGACGTTCGGGTCATACACTATGCAGTTATTCGGTGGCGATGACAGCGGTCGCATGGTATCCATCCTTGGCGCCGCGCTTATTCTTGCTGCGTTCTTTATCAATTTACTTGGTAATCGTTGGATTCAGGGGGTTGCATCGGTTATCGGTATTATAAAAATTGTCGGTATTCTTATATTCGGGTTGGTTGGTATCTGGCTAGCTGATAGCTTTGCAGTTGATTCTTCTACATTAGGTGACACTAATACTGTTGGTGACTTTCTTGGCGCAACGGCGCTAGGCATACTGGCATTTAAAGGCTTTACCACGATTACCAACAGTGGCTCGGAAGTAAAAAATCCTCATCGCAACGTCGGCCGTGCCATTGTAATATCAATCGCAATATGCGTAGTTATTTACACTCTAGTCGGTTTCGCGGTGTCTAGTAATCTATCTCTTGCCGAAATCATCGAAACTAAAGATTACTCCTTGGCTGCCGCCGCACGCCCAGCACTTGGCGACTATGGTCTATGGTTCACAGTTGCAATCGCAATGGTAGCTACCGCTGGCGGCCTCCTTGCTAGCATCTTCGCAGTCTCTCGTATGCTTGCTATGTTGACTGAGATGAAGCTGGTGCCTCATCGTCATTTGGGAATGCCGGGAAGCGTTCAAAAACATACGTTGGTCTATACTGTGGTGTTGGGTTTAGCTTTTACGACGTTATTTGACTTATCACGAATTGCAGCGCTTGGCATTGTTTTCTATCTAATTATGGATATCGCCATTCATTGGGGTGTTTTGCGATACCTTCGTCAGGATATAAAGGCGGTGATGTGGGTGCCTATAGTGGCCATACTTCTTGACCTGTTGGTTCTCGGCGGTTTTGTCTGGATTAAACTAAACTCAGATCCATTCGTACTTGGCGTAGCAGTCGTCACTATTGTAGTGATTGCTGTGGCTGAGCAGGTTTACCTGAAATCTTCAGCGAGGAAAAAAGCTATCGAAAAAGATACGCTTGCAGACCATCATTGACAGTAACATCAAAGAGTTTACAGAAAATTGTTTGGTTAAAAATTGCATAGATTTAAGCGTCTGCTTACTATCTTCAAGAATTGATTTCATGCAATACGATATTCATAAAGACAACAGGGAAAGTAAGCTATGAATGAGTCATTTAATCACGCTGGAACTTGGGGTCTCGCACTAATTGTTATTGTTCTGATTTCTTGGTTCTTTTACCGTTATTTCGCACCAAAGAACTGGCGTGAATGGGCGGGTGCTGGTGTAGTTCAGGCTTTCATTATTGCACTTTACGCAGAAATGTATGGCTTTCCGCTCACTATATATTTATTAGTACGGTTTTTTGGTTTGGACAGCCAATATGTCAGCGCTAGCTTATGGTCGACCCTTGTTGGTTTAGGTGAGACAGGCATGATGATCTCAATGCTACTCGGCTATGCTATTGCATTTTTAGGAGTCGGTCTTTTTGCTCAAGGTTGGCGCCAAGTCCACAAAGCACGAGGGGAAAATCGTTTAGTAACTGATGGACTCTATGCCTACGTACGTCATCCTCAGTACACCGGGTTGTTTATTGCACTGTTCGGTGAGGGTGTGGTGCATTGGCCAACTCTGTTTTCAATCAGTCTGTTTCCAGTGATTGTGCTTGTATACACATGGTTAGCTCGACGTGAGGAACGGCATATGTTTGAAGAGTTTGGTAAAGACTACCTTGCTTACAAACAGCAAGTGCCAATGTTTATTCCTCAATGGGGTCAATGGCATCAACTTGCCGCCGCCGCACGAGTTAAAAAGTAATATCAATACAGGATAAAGCTTTAATTCATACAAATCCTTAGAGTTAGCATGGTTAGATACGATTGGTTATCTTGAGCTTGAACCACATCATACAATAGTGAGGATTACTAAGATGGTCAAATCAAACTTAACAACAAGTACTTTAAGGATTGCCCCTGTTGGCAACAGTGTATCGTTGTTTCTACTCATTAGTTACCTGTTATGCATAGGCTTTGGCTTACTTGCACCCGAACAGATAAGTATGTAGAAATTATTTTTTAGAGGTTTTTAGATTAATGATTAGATGAATAGCAATCGAGGATTGATGATAGTGCTTTAAGAGTTGTACTTATTATCAATATTTATTGTCTTCAAGGAGTGGTTTTATGAAACATATTGCCGATGAAAAATCTATCAAAGGTGGTCAGTACGATAAAGTACCAGAAAATTATAGTGGTACGGTTTATATCTGCCCGATGCATCCTGAGGTTAGAGATACTGAAAAGAGCGATTGTCCGATATGCGGCATGTTTCTTAAACCTGAAGACGAGGTTGCTGAATCCAACAACCATGAAGATAGTCATGCGCATTGTCATGGAGCGGATGCTAATAATAGTAATGAGGTAAATTCTGTCGAAGACGATAAGTACGACAAGATACCGGAAAATTATAGCGGTACGGTCTATATTTGTCCTATGCATCCAGAAGTAAGAGATGTTGAAAAAAGTGACTGCCCAATATGTGGCATGTTTCTTAAACCTGAAGACGAAGTTGCTAAAGATGATAGTCACGCTAGCTGTCATGGAAAGGATACTGATAGTAGCGGAGTAAAATCTGTTAAAGGCGGTAAATACGATAAAGTACCTGCTGATTACGATGGCACGGTATATACCTGTCCTATGCATCCTGAAGTGAGAGACGTTAGAAATAGCGGTTGTCCGATATGTGGTATGGCGCTTGAGCCCGAAACGCTTACTATCGGTGAAGAGGACACCTCAGAGCTTGACGACATGACTCGTCGTTTTTGGATATGTACCGTGTTGACTGTACCGCTATTAATATATGTGATGAGCGGTATGTTTGACTTAAACGTAGTTAATTTTAGTCAGTATGGTATCTCTTCAAAGATCTTACAATGGGCTGAGTTAGTGCTCGCGACCCCTGTAGTGCTTTGGGGCGCCGCCCCGTTTTTCGTCCGTGGCTGGCAGTCTATAAAAAGCCGCAATCTAAATATGTTTACCTTGATTGCGATAGGCGTAGGCGCTGCTTATATTTTTAGTATTGTCGCGACCTTTTTTCCCGATATTTTCCCAGACAGTTTCAGAGATGCCTCTGGTCAAGTCGGAGTCTACTATGAAGCGGCAGCGGTCATTGTGACCTTGGTGCTACTGGGTCAAGTATTAGAGCTCAAAGCTAGAAGTCAAACTTCAGGTGCGATTAGAGCTTTGCTTGAGCTCGCACCACCAACCGCAAGACGTGTCGATGAAAACGGTGAAGAAGTCGAAGTCTCGCTTGATGAGGTCGTCACTGGCGATAAGCTACGGGTTAAACCAGGTGAGAAACTACCCGTAGATGGTACAGTGATCGATGGTAATAGTAGTGTTGATGAATCAATGGTGACGGGTGAGCCAATCCCTGTATCAAAAGTAGCAGGAGATACAGTGACTGGTGGTACGGTAAATGGCACCGGAACGCTATTAGTCGAAGCGGTCAATGTTGGAGCAGATTCAGTATTATCTAAAATTGTACAAATGGTTGCTGAAGCCCAGCGTAGCCGCGCGCCTATCCAGCGCTTGGTAGATCAAGTGGCGGGTTGGTTCGTACCTATTGTTATTGTCACCTCTATCATAACCTTTATTGTCTGGGCGATATTCGGCCCTGAGCCCGCTATGACCTATGCTTTGGTTAACGCGATTGCGGTACTGATTATTGCTTGTCCTTGTGCCCTTGGTCTAGCGACGCCGATGTCCATTATGGTTGGTACCGGCAAAGGCGCGCAAAACGGCGTCCTCATCAAAAATGCTGAAGCGTTAGAGAGTATGGAAAAAGTCGATACCATTGTCGTCGACAAGACCGGAACACTGACCGCTGGTAAGCCCGAGCTTACCGCAATTGATGCGCAGGTAGGTCAAGATGAAGACGAGTTCCTCGCATTGGTAGCCTCAGTAGAAAGCGCTAGCGAGCATCCTTTAGCAGAAGCTATCGTTAGAGCAGCTCAAGAAAGATCACTCATTATTCCTAAAGCTACTGACTTTAATTCGACTACTGGCGAAGGCGTACAAGCCGTGGTCGATGGTAAGAAAGTCGCTATTGGTAACTCTAAGCTTATGGAAAGCCTAAATAGTTTTGATAATGAGCTGTCCACTAAAGCTGATGTCCGTAGAAAAGACGGTGAAACGGTAATGTTTGTGGCTATAGACGGTAAAGCTGCTGGTATTATTTCAGTTGCTGACCCTATTAAACCAAGCACTAAAGAGGCTATTTCACTGCTTCATGACGCAGGTTTAAAAGTTGTGATGCTAACCGGTGACAACGAAAAAACCGCGCAGGCAGTCGCCAATAAACTAGGTATTGATGAAGTTCATGCGGATGTCTCACCAGAGGATAAAAACCGTATCGTCAAAGAAATGCAAGACAGCGGTAAATTGGTCGCTATGGCGGGTGATGGTATCAACGACGCACCAGCGCTAGCGCAAGCTAATGTTGGTATCGCTATGGGAACCGGTACCGATGTGGCGATGGAGAGTGCGGGCATTACCCTGCTAAAAGGTGATTTAATGGGCATTGCCAAAGCTTATAAGCTTAGCCGCGCCACCATGCGCAATATCAGACAGAATCTGTTTTTTGCCTTTATCTACAATGCACTTGGTGTTCCTATTGCCGCAGGTGTGCTCTATCCCATATTTGGGCTTCTGCTCAGTCCGATGATAGCAGCGGCAGCGATGAGCTTGTCGTCATTCTCGGTGATTGCTAACGCGCTGCGATTGCGCCGTTTGAAACTATAATTCTGGTACGGTAAAAAGTGTTCTAAAGCACACTGACACATACTGGTCTAAACAAGATCACAAAATATAAGGATACCGTTATGGGCAGCTTTTCTATTACACATTGGCTGATTTTATTGGTCGTAGTGGTGGTCGTATTTGGTACTGCCAAGCTTAAAAATGCAGGTAAAGATTTAGGCGGTGCGGTGAAGGGTTTTAAAGAAGCGGTCAAAGATGAAGAACCCGAGAATGCTCGCAAAAATCATGTGCTTAGCCATGAAAATAGTACGCCAGCTGCAAGTAATGATTTAAATACGCGTGTAGGTAATCAGGCTGATGATATGGAAATCAGCCCTATTTCCACTGATGACCAGCCTAAAGTATGAAGCGCGCCGCTTATAAATAGCGGCACTAAGTAGTCTATTAATATATGTGACTGTTATGTTTGATATTGGGTTTTCCGAATTACTCTTGTTTGGCGTCATTGCTTTAATCGTATTGGGCCCAGAAAAACTGCCGCAAGCCGCACGTACCGCTGGGCAATGGTATGCCAAACTGCGCCGTACAGTATCCACTCTACAATCTGAAATAGAAGCTGAGCTTGATCTAGCTGAAACACGTCAACAAATGCAAAATGAACTTGCGAAAATCCGTCAGACCGAGTCGGATATGAAGCGCGAATTAGCAGAAATGCGTGGCAGTATGCAAAAGTTTGAGCAGTCACAGAACCAAAGCCTAGACGCTTCACATCAGTCAATCACCCCTTATGATAAAGACCATCAACAGAATACTACCTCCTCGTTCATTAAACAGGAGGCGGATCAGTGAGCCTATTTAAACGGCAAAAAAGTCGACAAGAAAAAATAACAGATATAGAGTTTGAGGCGCCAACAGATACAACACAGAATAGTGAGTCTGGAGATACGTTAGGTACGCTTGGCGATATGCCTATTACCGGACATTTAATCGAGCTGCGTACGCACTTAATAAGAATATGCGTGGTCGTCTTAATTATATTCTTAGTATTGGTGGGATTTTCACGCGAGCTTTATAATCTTTTATCAGACCCATTAGTGGCGCAGTTACCCATCAATTCGACCATGATTGCCACTGATATAACGTCAAACTTTATGGCACCCATTCGCTTAACGATATTCGTCGCCGCATTTTTAGCAATGCCTTATATCCTGTATCAAATTTGGTCATTTGTAGCTTCCGGCTTATATAAAAAAGAGAAGAAAATTGCCATTCCTGTACTGCTATCTTCGATATTTCTATTTTATGCTGGTGTTGCTTTTTCCTACTTTGTGGTACTCAAAGGGGTATTGAAATTTTTTATTATGTTCGCTCCGCAGAACGTTATACCAATGACCGATATTGACAGTTATCTGAGCTTTGCCCTCAAGCTATTTATGGTGTTTGGACTGACTTTTGAGATTCCAGTGGTTACCTTATTGCTGATAATGGCCGGAATCGTTTCTACTCAAAGTTTAGAAGATAAGCGTCGTTATATCATAGTCGGCTGTTTTGGGATCGCCGCGGTAGTGACACCGCCTGATGGTGTATCAATGCTGTTGTTGGCGATTCCTATGTGGCTATTATTTGAGCTGGGTTTACTCTTAGCAAAGATATTAATTAAAAATGAACGAAATAATGATTTAGTCTCAGGGAATGAAACATTAGAAAGTAGCTAGCACTACTTAAACACGCCAAGAACCTTTTTTACTTTTTACTTTTTACTAGAGTATGTCAGCGTGAGTACTCTACTTAGCGACGGACTCTAAATGGAACACCCAACTAATAACAACGAAAAAAATGACGGTCTTGCAAATCGACTTAACCAAGAGTGCTACTGCATTACCCTTGATCGTAAAGCGCTTAATACAAGCCTTCAAGATCAATTGGTAGAAACTAGAAACAATCCAATAGGAGCGAACGAGCTTAATAAGCTTTTTTCAGCAACACCCGTGTTCGTTCCCAAAACAGAGATAGAGGCGATGGAGCGAATCGTCAGGGCTATCGAGTCAGCTGCCGAACTGCCATTGTATCAAGAGCAAGTGCTGTCGTGGGCACCAGAAATAGCTGCTTTCGATCCAGGGCCAATAGGAGCCTTTATGGGTTATGACTTTCACTTAGGTAGCGATAGCCCTCAACTTATTGAGATCAATACTAACGCTGGAGGCGCATTTTTAAACGTAGCACTTGCCCGCGCACAAAAACAATGCTGCCACCCTTCCGAGCAAAGTGCTGATACTACTAAAATGCTTGATGGCTTTGAAGAAGCCGTCACTAACATGTTCATACAAGAGTGGCAGCGACAATCGGCTACTGCCATGCCTAATCGCATAGCTATTATCGATAATGATCCCAAAAGTCAGTTCATGTATTTAGAGTTTCAGCTGGCTTGCCGACTACTTCAAGCTAAGGGCATTGATACCGTTATACTTGATCCGTCTGAAATTAACTATGTTGATGGCAAGCTGACAGCGCATGGTAAGCCCATTGATATGATCTATAATCGGTTGGTCGACTTTGCATTTGAAAACCCTAACCACGCCGTGCTTAAAAGTGCCTATCTAGAGGGTGCGGTAGTAGTAACGCCTAATCCTCATGTCCATGCTATATTTGCGAATAAGCGCAACTTAGCCTTACTATCCGATCCGCAAACTTTGCAGTCGTGGGGACTAGATAATGATGATGCAAAATGTCTAGAAAGGGCAGTGCCAACTACCAAAATGGTTATAAAAGAGGATGCAGCAGAGTTATGGCGTACTCGGGGACAATTGTTTTTTAAGCCAGTTGCTGGATATGGAAGCAAAGGCGTCTATCGCGGTAGCAAGCTCACTCGACGCGTTTTTGAGAACATTCTGGATGAGGATTATATTGCACAGACCTTTATACCTGCTACAGAGCGATCAATAAAAATCGATGATGTTGTGACGACCAAAAAAGTAGATATACGTCTTTATACCTATGCAGGACAGCTGTTACTAACTGCTGGGCGTATCTATCAAGGTCAAGCGACTAATTTTCGCACACCAGGGGGTGGATTTGCGCCTGTTTTCCAAGTGTGATCATTTGGGTTTGGCTTTTAAGCAGTGTTTACTATTTGGATTATTCTAAGTACTAATGCAATAATCAAAATATCATGCTGAACTGGAAAAATGATGATTCAACTCTTTATTCATTACTTTCTGCATCAAAATAATTGGCTTAGGATTACTATATCCGATACTGAATAAAAGGGATACGTTATCTTATGAGGCGAAACGGGCATAAGTTTTTCTGGCTTATTGTGCTTACACCGATAGGAAGAAACAACTACAGTTGATAGATAGAGCGTGGTAATCTGTGCCGTTCCTTCGACTATAACATGACTTTCTTGAAGAGGGTAAAAAGTGGTTCTGGCAATCATAATGGCAGCGATTCTGATCGCTGTCTGCACGACAATACATTACGGCGCGTTAAAGTTCTCGTCACAGTTTGTGACGCCGTCTCGCCGTCTAGGACACTGTCTTGGGGTCGCAGTCGGCTCAATCGTACTTGCCCATACGTTCGAGGCGTTGCTCTACGCTGCTGGCTTCTGGTTTGCTGTGCACGACCTTGAGGTCGGTAACCTCGTATCGTCCTCATCTAGCGATGGTAGCTCTCTTAATTTTATGGACTACTTTTACTTTTCGCTAGTCAACTTCACAACGCTTGGGCGAGGCGATCTCATGCCCAACGGACATCTACGATTCATGACTGCTATGGAGGCTTTCCACGGTTTCCTATTGATTACAGTATCCGGAACCTTTGTTCTTCAGATCATGAGTGGTAAAAAACCCCTTTCAAATTAGCTAAACGCCCTCTCAACGATATATCGAGCAGAGTTTCATACCTCAGGTCAGGTCAGGTCAGGACATGGATGTTGACTGTTCCGGAAGCGCTTTGAGAGAATGTGGTTGTCTTTACTCGATCTACTCGCGTTCGGTACGCTTCGAAACCAGCCACCCAAGGAACATCCATTTGACAGCGTAGATTAATATTATCGGAATGACCATCCACTGAAAGAGCGGCAACGCACCTATGCTTAGTAACGGAACATCAGGCATCAGACCACTATAATTCCACCTTTGGCCAGCTCCAGTTGCCCAGTATTCAAAGAGTATTGTCACAATCAGGCCAACGCCAAGGTATATCGATAAAGTCGACAGAAGCCACTGCTTTGAAATCCAGAACCAGTCTTTTACAAACAACGCCCCAAGCACGTAGGCGCCAAAGGCAATATTGGCATCACCGAAGGTCGCACGTGTACAAAGCCAGACCACCTCCCAGTGGCTCGCTTCTGCCATGCCTGAGAAGAACGGTACCTGTGCCATCTCCCAAAAAAAATGGAGAAAGAAACTTACGCTCCACACCATCAGGGCAAGCACAGCTAACGCTGCTGCTCGGCACGATTGGTTTACAAGAGTCATAATTCCTCCAAAAATAGCCATAGCAATAAATACAGTTGCATGTTTACTCGTTCCTCATTACCAGACCGAGTTACCGTTTACTGGCGTCTCTCAACGGTAGATTAGCATGTTACCTGCTGCGCGTGTTTATCACGGTCAGATGACCAACTTCCGTATGCCAGGTGGTGGATTCGCGCCTGTCTTTCAGGTGTGAAGGTATACCTCAGATCGTGTATGATACTCTTAGAACACTTTCTAAAACACCCTCTTAAATCGGAAAAAGCGATGACTCAAACCGTTATCCATTATTTTCTACACTTTGGTATGCCGTTTATCATCGCCTATATGTTTTTTCGTAGTGACTATAAGCGAGTTTATTTGATCCTATTAGCAACCATGCTAGTTGATTTAGATCATCTGCTAGCGACACCTATCTTTTCGCCCAATCGTTGTAGTATTAATTTCCATCCGCTACATACTTATTATGCGATGGCAGTATATGCGGGCATGTTGTTTTTACCAAAGCCCTATAAGGTAATTGGTTTAGGGTTATTACTACATATGTTGACTGATTTAAATGACTGCATAATGACCTATATTAATTGTCCACAGTGTTTGAGTCAGGCTCCTGCCCGTGAGTTGGTAGCGTGGTTAGGCAGAGCTATTAAGTTTTAATACGGTTGTGACTACATCCCTTTGTATCTCTCTCATAAATCATCTCTTTAATGACTCCTAGAAGTAGATATATCGCTATCCAATCCTGAATAAGTCCTCGCATTAGATCGCTTGTGTTCCAATTCGAGGATTAAGGTTGTCTAGCTTGTTACTCTAAGCTTAGTGAGATAGCTCTGTTTCTAATCAGGCATAGCGGAAAGAATTAACCGCTACTTCTTTAGTTTAGTATGACTATTCAATGTGCCACGTGTTGTATCAAGCAGATCGGCGACGTTATTTAATAAAATGTAATCTTTTGGGGTTTTTGATTCCCTATTGAATATTTCACTCCATATCTGACTTTTATACTCTTGCATTATTGTTTTAAGGCTTGGATACATAAGCCCAGGTTTAGCTAACGAGAGTATTGATATTGCTCGGATAAAGTCCATGTATATAAAGTCAATCACATCCTGATCAAATTCTTTCTTAACTTGTTTCTTATGCTCAGGCTTAGAGTCTTTTTTAGAGGTTTTATAACTTAAGAAAATAGTATTGTTGTTATTAATATCTTTGAGGTTAAATACAGGTGAAAAACAACCACCAATGAGTAAATACTCATTCACATCCTTATTTACTAACGATACATTATGAATAGGTAAACTGTTATAACAATCAAACTTAGTCTGCATAGATTTAATATAGGCTTCTTGACCACCACTTAAGTAGGCTTTCACTATTAGCTTAGTTAGTTGGCTAGCCAACGGATGAAGACTAATTTTAGTGCTACTATTAATGCTGATAGACTTTGCTGACAGATTCATGGCTTGTGATCTCCTAAATTAATTCTTTGCCCTATCATAATGAAAGCGTAATGACAGAAAATTTGTAAAGTTCTAACGGTCCATTGCTTGATTGGGAGATTTGATTTCTCTCTATTATTAAGCCTAGTCTGCTCAGTTTGGCTAGATAGTGATAATTCAGCACGGATCTGCTTTTTGTATATCTTGCCGTTTAATTTATCAGCTACATTGCACTTTTTTATTTGAGATGAGGCAAGTAATTTCATCACAGGCTTCCATTGCTCTTTATCATCATCGCTAGCTTGTGCATAATGGTATATTTTTAAATTAATATTTTTTTTAAAGACTAGTTGTCCTAATACTTGTATATAGCTATATAGATCTAATGCTTGATCAAAACTAATATGATTTTTATGGTATTGGGAGTTCATAAGCGTATGCGCTATAAACTGAAGCATAGATTCTCGTCTTTTTTCTATCTTATATAAGTCACGAAATTTATTGGTCATCTGCATGAGTATGTTGTTATCTTCGACATACCTGTCGAATACCGGTAATAAGCTCATATTATCATCAGGCGCGAATAATCTTGAATTACCATGTATGGTTTTAAAAGAAGGGTGATCTTGCAACTGCTGAGCGTTATTAAGCCATATTTCAAAAGTATTTTGATCAAGCTTATAAATATCCATTTTTTCCTTGAAATCTTCTTCCTTATCATGTACCTCAAGAGTCTGACGGACTTCATCGAATGAATATCTTTTTGGCTTTGTAGATGTTTTATCTTCTGTCTTTAGTAGTTCACTATGTTTTGGTTTAGGCAGTGGTTTAAGTTTGAGCTTGTTAAGCAAATAATAATTAATTGCAGTAGGTGTAGCACCTAACAGCTTTTCCCTACGTCTCGGAACGCTTAGTAATTTATAGTGTTTAGCCGTCAACTGGTAATCCATGTGCCAAAGTAGCAATCCAATCTGAATGTCAGTCAAATGCACATAAGAGTCAAAAGTAGTGCTAGGACTGGCATGTCCAGCTACTCCAGCTAAGGCATATATTTTTTTGTATTGTAGGGATGTCTCAATATAAGCCAATATTTTACAAGACTTGTCTTCGTCATAAGGTAATAAGTCTTTTAAAGTTTGAGAGCATTGATGCCCATTAAAAGCATTAGCTTTATCATACAAAAATGACATTAATTGAAAATTAGTTAAGAAGCTATGTCTTAAATGATGGGTCGTGAGATGAGAAAGTCCTGTTGTAGTTTTAATTAACTGAGATATGGTTTTTGATAAATCACTGGCACGATAAGCCATACCAGCTTGATTAGCGATTAAGGTATCCCCTTTACTTTTACTACGCCTAAGCTCGACTCTCTTGAAAAACGACATTTCTGAATTTGTTAAAAGTTGTTCTAACAATGTCCGTCTTAAGGCAGAACCCGTTTTATTATTACCATATTTATTATTACGCACTTCTAGATAAGCTGAAGTTATAGCCACATCTTTTAATCTAATCTTAACTATTTCACCTATCCTGAGTCCACAGCGCTGCCCTAAAATCAAAGCGAGCTTCACCGCTTCTATTTCATCCTTAGTCATTTCAAGATTGTCAGCATTATTAAGAATAGCCTGAAACATGGTTTCTGAAAGATAGCCTGTCCTATGATGCGCTCGCTTGGTAGATGAAAAAGGTGCAATAGGTTCAATGCCATGATGATTAACTAAATATGCATGTATCTCATCAATATTAGTGGCAATAGCATTTTGAGCGTCTTTAGACTTACCAAGTTCGATAAGTTCGCTATAAAGTTGAATATAATCCTCTTCAGTATGATCCTCAAATGCAACACCTTGAGTTAATGATAACCAGCGATTCGTAATACCACCGCTATGAGTCCGCATGCTGCTTACCTTTTTACTAGTCACTGTTTTCGTCAGTAACCAACCTACGATTGCAAGCTCACTCAAAGGAGCGTTGTTCGTTAATAAACGTTCATATAGCTGCTTGAGACCAATTGTGAATCTAGCCATTGAGGTTTTTCCATCTTTAGTCGTTTTCAATAGCTTTGCAATCTCAACGGTAATGGTAGGATTGCCTTTTTTAGGTTCCACTGCGACATCTTTGTGACACTCAATGTTAATAGCTATCTTAGTAGTGGGCTTATGAGATATGCTAAAGATTAAAGACTGCCAGTTAGCTATTGACAGGCCATATGTCGTCTCCAAACCAAGTAGTAGATACCAAGTATGTTCTGGCAGATCTAAAAATAGATAATCTTCTAAAACATAGACCGCACCTATCAAAAACTCTTCTAAAGTCATAGATAGGTGATTTTGGCTAAGAGATTTTGTCATCTTTAACATTTGATAAAGATTTTGAACATCAGTACTAGACTTTAATTTTCTAGTTTCATTCCCTTTGACATAGAGCTTGATCAAATAGCTCGTTAATGGCGATAAAAAGACTTTTACCTCATGCACCGCTTTTGAATTGCTATAAGTATTAGTATGATAGCTATCGTCGTCAATAATGAGAGTTACTACAGGCAGTTCAAATATGCTTTCTATAGTTAATGATTTGTCACTGATGCAAGATATAATCGTTTGCAATACTGGCTTTCTCAATATAGCACTGTGGAAAATCAGTGATAGCATCAAATCTGTGATAGTAATCTCGTAAGCTTTGCTAGCTATACTATCCATCCAATATAAATAAAAATCTAATATTTGCTTTTTTTCAGAAAAGGTCACTTTATTTCTAAAGGACTTTGGACGGTATGAGGTAACGATAAGCTTTGGAAAGCCAATAGCAATGTCCTTATCTTCAATATAGTTTTGACAGCAGTTTACTGCTTCGTTATATCCTTCTACATAACTAAGATAGCCCTGAAAGTGTTTGTTTTCTGATAATCTCTTATCAAGCTGCTCCCACATAGCATTAAATATTGTTTGAGGATCACTTGAGGCAATAATTTGGTCAAAATCTATAGACTCTTTGACCAGTCGTTTGGATAAGTTTTTACGCTTCGAGGTTTCCTTATGTCTATTTTCTGAACGCTGGTCAATAGCTGATTTACGCTGAGCCATTATCTAGTCTCCAAACTTATGACTTTAAAGCCGTTATATTTAATTATTCCATTAAGCTCATCAGAGAATCGGCGCAACTCGCTCCTTCTAAGTCCACTGTGCTTATCGTAGTAGTCAAAACCAAGCTCATCAGCGTGACCCATCCAAGCGCCAATTACATCGTGACCGAAGCTATTAGATAATGATGAGTTAGGCTTAGCAGAAAAGATTCCAACTTCTAGGCTTTTATAAGATCGTATAAAGTGACGATGCCAGTTTGATGGGAGATCTAAAATTTTAGACAGTCTTCCGTGAATAAATGTTTTGGTAAGACTAACTTCAGTAATAGTGTTAGTTTTTTCATCCAGCTTTAGATAAGTAATAAGGCCAATATTACTGTCAAGAATATCTGAGTAAATATCACCTAGACTATTACCCAGACTATTTAAAATAAAGGCATTACTCTTTAAATACTTGATGTACTGCTCAATCTGTTGATTTGCTATATCAGGTAGATAAATATATCTGCCTCGAGTATGTTGACGGTTTTCCTTGTCGCTAATAAAATATTTTTTAGTTCTAACATCTATATCTACAAGCCTACCAAAAGGTTCACGTACGGGACGATAACCGCTTGAGACCGAGAGCAGAACATATAAATAATCAGTAAAAATATTATGTAGGTCAACTATAGATCTAGGATTGAGAGTTTTTTTATCCCAAAGGGCAGAATTGATCTGAGTGATTAAATCGCTAACTATAGATGTTAAGCGGCTTTCTCTTATGGCTAAAACACTACCTATTTGTTTATCCCAATATCCTGTAACTCTTTCGTCAGGTAATTCAAAAAATTGATATTCTTCATTACATTTGGATTCATCGCTGACTGTATTAAATGCTATATCATACAAATGATCATTAAAATCATATTGGCATAAGAATAAATCTAGCTGGCTAACATTAAAGTAAGGAAGTGCTGAAGAATGGTGTATTGGTTTGCTAATTAGAACATTAACTAAAGCTTGATCTCGACCACTCTGTATGAGGTAGTGTTCTAAATAGTTCTTAACTTTATTAAAAGTTAATCTAGTTTTGCTCTTCTTATTTATAGCCTTTAGAGCCTCACTGGCCTTTTGTTTGACCTCCTCCAAAACCTTTGTGCTTATGTTACGTAAAAGATGAGAATATATATTGCCAACTGCAATAGGGTAGAAAAGATTGAGAGTAGATGTATTATCTGCGCATAGTTTAGAATCCCAGTTTTCTTGAACTTTACTACGAGTAGGTGCAAACTCTAGTGGATACCGATAGCATAAATAACTCTCCCTCAAATCTTCTGAGATAAGTAGTTCAGATCTACCTGTCAATAAAATTATTAGTAGATATAAAGAAGTTTGATGGTCTAGATCATATTCAATGTTTAAAGTACCTTGTTCATCATTGTTGTCAGCATTTATACTTCTGATATCTAAACTCATCAGACTATTGAGTAAATATGTGACTAAAATCTGTACTTCATCAGCATGTGCAACATTTACATCAGTTACCTGACTTAAAGTCCGTTGATGTCTACAGTTAACTTGTTGTTCAGCTCTGATTTTATCTAGATAGTAGTTTGTAGGTTGCTCGAAATTAACCTGCTCAAACGATTGCTCTTCATCGTCTTGGCGTTCTTGGTCTTCAAATCCATTTGCTTCGCTAGCATTTTCTGATATGTAGGTGAGATCGCTAACAGTATTGCCAGTGATATCATCTTTATCCTGTAAGATACTTATAATCTTATGAGTCTCAGTCGTCACGCGAGTAATGCCGGAGTCATTTTTGAAATAGTTTTCGATTGGTAAGATATATTCGTAAAGGTATTTAGCTATACGTTCATTGATTTCAAATTGAGCTTCAACAGATGATAGAGATGTCTCTTTACTTAATAATCTATTCTTGTACTTCTGTATTTCAAAATCAAAAGTTAGGGGCCGCTCATCAAGCCATCTAGTGTAGCTATCGTTTTGTTGAGCATTAATAAGAAACTCCTCAATATCCTTTAGGCTTTTCAATTCTGTTACATCAGGTAAAAACGGAACTAAAAATTCACGAGTTTTGTTCGTTAAAAATCTGCATTCATCGAGCGTAGTTTCAATTCGACTATCATAGTCAGTTAACTCAACCATCCTTAAACATAGAAAAAAGTAGACAGCACGGATAGTATTTATTTTAGACGAGTCTGCTCGATGGATTAAAAAGGTAATTAGATAGAGATCTTTTAAATGCAGATGAGGCTTTCTAATATTTTCTAAAAATACTTTATGAGCAATTCCATTTTCGTATATCTGTAATTCATGCGTCTTCGTCAAATTACTATTCACATCTAATGTTTTTATCCATTCAGACAATGTTCGATACTCATCTTTCAATTCTGATCTAAATTGCTCAGGTAAGGTATCTTTTAAAAATTTTAGCTCGATAAGTAATATTTCAAGATCATTGCCATTAGCGAAATCAAGGAGATTTAGCTTCAACCAATCCTTAATATTTGTAGAGTTACTATCTTTATTAGCCATTATGCTGCTACCGTTACAAGTCATTCAAATAACTGTAGCTTCATTAATGTAAAGCATCCAGCATTAAAATCGAAAAAAGACATCTATTTGGATGTCTTTTTGTTAAACATAGGTATTTTCATGGATTTTGTATTATACCTCGCTCTATCAGTAGCTTATCTAAAGCACTCCCATCCTGACGAGTTAGATTGGGCACATAACGTGAATACACTGTGAATAACATTGTAGTGCTGCTATGACCCATTTGCGCAGCAATCCATTCAGGAGACTCGCCTGCAGCAAGCCAAAGAGTGGCAGCCGTATGTCTACTTTGATAGGGATTACGTATATCAAGCTCCAGATATCGCAATAACGGATACCAAACTCTCTTTGTCACATTGCGATGACTCAAAGGAGTACCTGCTTTTGTACTAAACACAAACTCACTTCGATGTTTAGTGAAGCTCTGCTGCTCAATCAATGCATCGTAAACCAGTTGATTCATGTGGATAATACGATTAGAGCCGGAAGTTTTAGTGTCACCTATAACACCTCCAACAATTGCTTGATCAATAACGATTTGTCTACGTTCAAAGTCAATATTTTTCCACGGTAAACCGTCAATTTCACCTGTACGCATGCCTGTAAAAAACCGTACTGTGAAATATGGCTTATAGTCTACTCTGACGTTGTCAATGATGAGCATGACTTCCTCTAAGGTAAAAGGACTAACATTACTTTTAGGTACACTTAGTGGCTTTATATTCTTCCAAGGGTTCTCAAAATCAAAACGCTCAGATGCTTCGGTAATCACCATACGTAATGGCGTCATAATGTGGTTGATTCGAGATGCTGATAAAAGTCGTCCACTATTTCCTTCCTTGACTAGATTACCCCGAAAAGCCATTATTTTAGCTTTGTTTATGGTATTTAGTGGCACATTGCCAAAATGGGGAAGTAGATAAATCTTAAGTATGTTTTCTACATTAGTTATCTGAGAGCACCGCCATTCCGGTTTTTTTTCCTCTAACCAAACTCTGCTAAAGCAATCAAATCCTGAGCTTGAGTCCTTATGGCTATTCGTTGATCTCATGAGCTCTAAGCTTTGAAACTGCTCAAGCTTTTTACTCTGTGGAAAATAGTTTTCATATCGAAAACTACCTAATTGAATCTCTGCTTGCATTTTACTAACGAAATTTTCTAGACGCTTTCGATTAGGCTTAGTGTCTGCCAGTAAGGTTTGCTCTCTACAACGTTGGCCTATGTATCGAAAATCTACATATAGGTTGCCATTACGGCTATTGATACTCGCCATGATTACGCTCCCGCTGCAAATGGAATGTTATCGTCGTAGCCTGTCAGCATTAACTCTTCAATCTTTTGCCATATGAAAAGAATTTTTCTACCTCCAAATGGTTTGATGTAATGAACGCCCTCAATGAATACCGCATCCTTAAGTTGATTGCGTATTGTCTTGCTGTCATATTTAATACGTTGTGACAGCTCTTCGGTTGTTAAATAGGTATAACTCATAGTAAAATCCTTACTAAAGATTAAAGTGTTATTATCTAATAGCTTTATGACCTGCTATAGAACATAATTTACACTAAAAATCATCTTTTGCAAGACATTTTTATCTACAGTAGGTTATTTTATTATGGGGGAGGTTATGGTGAAATGTAATTTATCTAGAATTATGGGCGAAAAAAGACTTAAGATTGCCGATGTGTCTAGAGATACAGATGTCAACAGAGGCACAATCACACGTATGTATAACGAAGAAGCGACCAGAGTGGATCTAGAGGTAGTAGAAAAGCTATGCTTATATTTAGATATTGAAGTGGGCGACCTTTATGAGCTAGTTAAGGAAGAAGAATAAACTTTCCTCCTTTTAAAATTCAAGATAGTGCTGCGCTTATCAGTTATTACACCAAATAATACGCAGCAATATAGTTTCTCAAATGAGTTAAATGTTCTATTAAGTAATAAAAAGCTCTATAGAAGGTCATTTTGATTTGCATCAGCTCAAAATGTATGTATAATTCAATCTGTAGGAAGTCATTACGACTAACAGAAAGAAATATTAATCTACAGGAGGTTATACATGAACACATTTATTAAGTCACCGCATGCTTCAATCTGGTTAAGCGCCGAAGCGATATCGCTATCTACCAAGCTTATGGTAAACCTGCAAATACAACAGGGCTCGCAGTTAGCAAGAATGCTAGGCGTTAACCCCCTTTTCTACAATGATGAAGCGGTTAGGATATGGGTTCAACGTGAGCTCAATGAGGGGTTAGCGCTAAATCATTATGCATTAACGAATCTTGAGACCAAATTTTTGGACATTATGAATCACTACGATATTCCTTATTCGTTGTGATCAACGTTAACTATTTGGTTTGGAGATAACCATGAGCTTAAAACTTATTTTTAGCGCCAATGCAGATCAGTCCGACATACAACTATGTGAAGACTATTGGGCATACGGGCATAATGGACGGTATGTAGAGCATATAGAAACGCTCTGTAGACAGTATAGTGTTGATTATCATATTTTGTTTGGTGTATTAGCGGAGTGCCAAGCTTACTTAGATGATGTGCACTGTGAGTACTGTGGACGGCCTTATCAACTTGATGTACCAGCGGATATACCTTATATCAGAAAACAATCATCTTGGTTCTGCGAATCATGTATTAGTTTTTCTGGCGGGCAGCTTACAGTTGGTAGGTGAGATTTAAGAGCAGTAATAATAACCAAATAGTCTATCGGTTATTTGGTTATTATTATGTCATAAGATAAAGAAGTTTCTATTTAGAGCGATCTAGCTTATTTTGACTCTAATACCTTCTGAAAAGGTGGATTAACTATACCTTCTGGTACTAGAATATTATCTTCAGGGTGTATAGCTATTTTTTCAATATCATTAATACCGATTTCCCAAGCTTGCTTGACATGAATTTCTTTTATACTGATAGCGGAATCAAACTCAACTTCTGGATATTGATTTCCTTTGATCATATAGGCTGGCGCTAATCTAAAGCTTTTGAACTTATTGTACGATTCTTCAAACTGCATCCAACTTGAGTCATTATTAGGTTCCATTGTTTGGATTCTAGCTATCATAGTAAATAACTTTGCATTACTTCCTGTTTTAATATTTTCTGATAAAACTACACGGTAGTGAGCAGGGTTTTCTCTATCAATTCCCCTTATAACTGATACACGAAATCTTTTACCTATGTCTACATGTGTCAATTGTTTCAGTAAGTGCTCAAATATACTCAAGCCCTTCTTTTTATCTTTAAAGAGTAGGAACATGTAAGGGGGTTCATCAGGTGATCCCATGTAACCAACTCCCTCCCATCTTGTTGAGTCCCACAAGTCTGATCTGATTAGCTTTGTTACTACAATGTCTTTATGAGTATGTTTCTCCATATCGAATACAGGTATGTTTTCATGATCACCTAGCTCTATGGGTTCAATATCTATACTATCTTGTTTGGGTGCATCAACATCCCACGAGATGTTTCTCAGCAGTGGGAAATGTGTACCTTGAGTCAATTTTTTAAGTAAATCGTTATGTGAATTCTTACCTAGAATATTATAAATAGCTCCTAAACAGGTTTCAAACATCATTGATCGCGCAAAAATTTTATCTTCTGTAATTAGCTTCTCAAGAGTCATTTTAGAGTCTTTGATTAAAAAACAGCTATCAACAAAATCTGCAATAAAGAACATAAACCATTCACCTATAATAGGTTTGTTATTTTGGTTTAGATCTTCCCATAAGAAAGGGTGGCACAATATTTCGAATACTGTTCCTCTATCATTAACAATATATTCATGAGAAATTAAGTTTTCAGAATCTTCAAAAGAGACTATATCAATATTTACGATAGGTATTTTTGCAATAATATTATCTATCAGAGCAGTAGCTAAGAAGCTTTCAAGACTAGTTAAAATCGCCTCTGTCAATTCAATAAACGGTGTCTTATTAGGGAAGGATAATTTAATTTCACAACCTAATATTTTGGTACTATAAGTATTGTATTGAGGTAATGAAGGTAGCACTTTTGAAGTAGGGTGTTCTGTATCGTAATTTCTAAGGTCCAGCATTAACTTCAGTACACCTTCATCGTTACTACTTTCTAAAAGTTCCCGTACTTTATCTTTATATCCCAAAGTATATAATAAGGTTATCTGCGAATAAAATAGACCTAGCTCTTCTAAATTATCAACTAAATACTCGAACTCTTGAATTTCTTTTAAGTTACAACTAAGTATTAAATTAGCCATGCAGCCATCAAAATTAATAATCTTATCTTCATCTATAAACCTATCATTAATAACTTGCGAGCTCCATAATCCAGTTTTTAACCATGTTAATGATTGAGCAATACGGCCAAGAGTAAGTTCGTTCCAAGCTAGTGAGAAGTATGCTTCTATAGCCAATGGAAGAATAACTTTATTTTTATGAAAGTAGTTTGTCAACAACGAAGCTGCGTTTAAAAGAGTTCCTCTTGCTGCCCAATGCAAATCGACTTGTGAATATATATCCGATAATGCCATATTGGCGTAAGTCATCTCTTCAAGTGCTTCTTCTTTATTTAAGCCTACTAAAGTCTTTCCAATCAATTGAATAGCTCTATAGTAGTTACCTCTCTCTGCCTGCTTAATACCACGCTCAAGAGCTATTTTACTAGTCTTTAAGTCACCATTACGTTTGATAGATTGTTCAGTTAGGTAGTCTTGTAGCGCCTGATAATTTGGGTAAGTATGAAATATATCGTCTAACTGATCAATATACCCATAAATATTTTCAAATGAAAAACCTATTAGATATTCACCTTGTTGGCATACTTTCTGGATTCTTTGAAAGATTTCTTCCATTTTATCTTTACTATCAAAGTTCAGAATAAGCTGTAGCTGAGTCAAAGCTATTTCTGCTTGTAAAGCGTTACTAGGTCGGCTTTTATCCAGAATGATTTCATTTAACTGAGAAACAGTATTGTTTGTAACATTATCAACTGCATAAGTACCTTGTCCTTCATGTCTATATCGATGACTAATCTGAATAACTAATAAAGTAACAAAGTCTGCCCAGAGAATAGAGTTACTGGATTCAGTGATTGTTTCGTACGCGCTCTTAAAGTTACTTTCGAAACTTTTAAAATCTTCATACTACTGGCATGAAGATTTTAAAAGTTACTTTCGAAACTTTTAAAATCTTCATGCCAGTAGTATGAAGCTCTAGCATAGTTGTAATAGGCATAAAATATTTGGTTTGTTGTACCATACCTTTGAGCTATTTTGACAGCTCGGTCATACAAACCTTGTGTCTCAAACACTGGATTTTCAAGTTGCTTACTCAACTCAGCAATATCTAAGAAAATATTAACTTGATTAAAAGTAATTTCATTAGGATTAATGTCACTATTGATTTGAAAAGTAAGTTTCTCAAGCCTTTGCTTCTTGCCATAGTCCTCAGGACTGAGGATAATTTCTCGTTTGAAATTAGTTGGAACCTGTAAAGTATCAATAGCAATATACTCAAGTTTATTTTTATAAGTCTCATCCAATAACCAGTTAATATCTAAGATGCAGACTTGAATACTGTATTGGTTTGAAAGCTCGTCTTCAAGCTTGCTTCTTTGATCAGCTTTAGCAAGCTGATTTGTAATACAAAAAACTTTAGTATAGCCTCGATTAGTTTCAACTATTTTCTCAACATCTTTTTTACATTTTGTTTTCCATGACTTTTGAGTGCTGACTGCGAATGCCCAACGTTCATTATTAGCATTACTATTTACACCTACATACCAAAGTAGTTTGTTCTGCTCTGAGACTGGAAAAGTCTGTGTGTCCGTTTTGCCATCGCCACCTGCTACAGGGCCAGTTTGCTCAAGCAAGTTTGGGCAAATAGTTTTTTGGCATATTTCTTTGACAAATGTTTCAAATGCGAGCTCTTTGCTCTTAGCATTTAGGTTAGATAAGTAGGTTTCAAGGTGTACTCTGTCAAGCTGACTACTAATCATTTTTTCAGAAGAAGAGAATTGTTCGGGACGTCTGTTTTTGAGAAACTGCTTCGGAGTAGGTAAGGCTTTAATATCCATATGATTTTTCCTGAAGACGATGAATACGTTATACGACTATTTGTGAATCTATATGATAGCAACTGCAATAGGCAAGCCAAGCGGTCACAAGCTATATTGAACACCTGCTATTCACTAAATCTGTTCAATATAGGTGTATCGACTAACTTACTTCTTTGTTTTCAGCCATAGATGGCTGACATGTTAAGTACTTAAGATGCTGAATGGTAATTTGTCATATGAAAGGCTCACTCTCTCCAGATATCGACTGATAATGCAATGTCTTATTAATTTGCTCTGGTAGAGCTACTTTAAGCTACTTCAGATATTTTTCAGCGTTGATTTGGCTAGTTGCGATATTACCTGTCATATACAAATGCTCTGTAACTATCAATTTTTGTGAAGTATTGGTATATTCCATAAATATAAATATTTGATTAGTATGACTGCTGCTGTCAAACCGCCTTCTCATGTTGATGCGGACAAACACACTACCGTATTTTGAAGTAGTGTTAAACTATAAAAATTTGAAAGTTACAATTAGGATCTAAAATGTACTCAACTCCCTCTAATACCGATATTTTGATAATGTGTGCATTAAAAGATGAATATGACCAACTCATTGAGGTAAATAGTGGAATATCTAAAAACTGGCAAGAATTTAATGTCAGTGATAGAAACGCTTCTAAAGCTGAATTTG
Organism: Psychrobacter sp. NPDC078501; assembly: GCF_044900935.1. Lineage (NCBI taxonomy): Bacteria > Pseudomonadati > Pseudomonadota > Gammaproteobacteria > Moraxellales > Moraxellaceae > Psychrobacter > Psychrobacter sp. NPDC078501. The sequence continues at coordinate 77,733 of NZ_JBJDOS010000007.1, forward strand.
TAACCGATTCGGGCACTACTATTACTATTGTTGCAACATGGGTAGCATCTATGGGAAGAGAAAGTGTACAAGCTGTTGTTGGACGCTTAATAAGTGAGTTAAACCCTAAATGTCTTGCTATGAGTGGTATATGTGCTGGCAGAAGAGGTAAAACTCAACTTGGAGATGTTATCTTTGCAGATCGTTTATGGTCTTATGATGTTGGTAAGCGAGTTGTAGAGAATGGTATCGAAGTCTTTCAAGGCGATACGTTGCAGTACAAACCAAGTGAAACAATAGTTCAAAACATGCAACGTACAAGTACGTTATATAAAAATCAGAGTATGGCATGGATGGAATTAAAGCCTCAGTATTCTTTAGAAGCGCAAGAAAACTGGGTATTGAGTCAATTAATAGATAATAAGAAACCAGTTGAACAAGATAATTTTGATGAAAAGTGTCCAGATTGGAGCGATGTTATCTTGAGACTTAGAAAAAGAGGTTATATCGAGAAACCAGTTAAGTTAACCGAAGCGGGTATAGAATATATTCAAGATTTATTATTACTCAACCCGAGAGGACTACCAGCAGAACCAGAGTTTTCTGTCCATGTTGCACCTATCGCAACAGGAGCAACTGTTACTGAAGATGAGCAAATATATAATAAGCTTTCAAGTTATATGAGAAAAGTGCTAGGACTAGACATGGAAGGAAGTGGGTTAGCTGCATCAGCTGATAGCTACGATATGCCATTTATATTTGCAAAAGGAGTATCAGATTTTGCAGATCCTTATAAAGATGATCGTTACCGTACTTTTGCAGCACGTGCTTCAGCTGAGTTGCTTATTCTCTTATTAAGGAATAGTGAGTCTTTATTTACTCGTAAAGAAGATAAGTTACCAGAAATTGAAAGCGATAATATGGACAGTGATGACATAGTGCGTCTGCTTGCAGAGTTGTATCCAGACTTTGACGAAACTCAAGTCTTATGGGAAAGAGCAGGAGGTAAGCTGAGTGATTTAGAAAATAAGTCACGCCCATATACCCGCTGGCATACCATATGGAAAAAAGTAAACCAAGGCTCAGAAGTAACACCGAAAGCGCTTTTACAAATCATTCAAAAAGATAATCCTCAATGCATAGCTATAAAATCTTTATTAAAAGCTTACCACTCATAAAATTTGGAGTACAGTAAATGTCAAGAGTATTGGATGGAGTCAATAGTTTAGGTTTAATTGAAAAGCTAGATGGCGATGATAGGCGTTTTGATAATATGGTTGAGGCAACTACCTTACTAGTAGAAAGGTTGAAAGAAGATGAGCCATTGCTTACCTCATTTGTATTAACCAGTATAAACCAAACGCCTAATAGCGATGATATAGCAATAAAAATTGCAGATGAATGTTTTACAGAAGTATGGAGGTCGGCCAGGTCAATCTACATAGACACCCCATTCTTACTTTATCGCTCTATGCTTCTAGATGCTTGTCAACAATTAGCATTAGATAATCAAAGGTATGCTTATATACTGTGGAATACAATTGCTGATATGCTACCCTTCAAACGGTTCGCAGAAGAAAAAGAAGTCTTTGAAAGTATATTTTCACAATGGTCTAAAGAAAGTGAGGAATATTCAAGTTTCGATCTTCTAGAGAACGGAAAAGGGAATAAAATACCATTTCCAAGAAAGCTTCCTACATTTGAACTAAGTACTGAGCTTGAAGGCATCCAGGACTTTCAAACCATGTATACTAAATTATCTGAAGATTTTACGACCCGAGAAAGTCTTTATCAAAGCCAGTATCAAAAATTTGAACAATACAGAAATAGTATAAATGAAAATATTAGGTCTAATGAAAATTTAAAGTTAGACACCATTTGGTGGAGTAAGGCTTTATACTCTCCTTCCTTAAATCAAAGCTATAGAGAGTTTGAAGGTAAAATTGCCTTAATAGTCATGGTGAGTGATTTACTGTCTCTAATGGAAAATGCGCCACCAGCAAGTATTTCTTATTTAATCTTTGAAACAGTTGCCGACTTACCTAATATAGATATTGAAGAAAAGTTTTCTTTAGAAAAGATATGGGAATTTTATTCAAAAAATAAAGATAGTGTCCCGAAAGAGACTATTCGGCAACTAACAATTGGTTATAAAGACAATTGGTCACTGAAGGACTTTGTTAGTTACGCTTTTTCTGATGATTCTTTCGATACAGATACCGCTATATCTAAACTGAGTATCTCCAAAGATACAGAAATTAGTCTTCCTAAATTGGCTCAAGCTATTTTTCGAGAACAATCTGCTGAAAATCAAGTAGAGACATGAGTATGAGTGATAGTGAAATAACCGTAGGTGGTGTTTGTTCTAGAGAGGGAAAAGATTGTTATGTCGGTGATGGCGGAGCTTGTAGTGAGGGTAAGGATTATCCTAATGAATGCCAATATTTTGAAGTTAAATTAAAAGAAACTACAGAAAATCCTGAATTAAAGCAATATAGGATATGGTGGTCGGGTAATAACTTAGGAATACAAGACTTAAGCCAAATTCGGGCACGAGGCGAAAGCCGTTTTATTGGTGTGTTTGGTTCGCATGACACGGGAAAAACCACATTCTTACTGATTGCTTATCTAAATTATATACGCCAAGGACTTAAATTAAGTTATAAATTTGCTGGTTCTAAAAGCTTGGTAGCATGGGAGAACCTGTCATCTTATTCAAGACTCGATACAACTAAGTCCACTTTCCCACCTCATACTTCTCGACAATCAGAGAGGGTTCCAGGGTTACTACACCTGGCATTAAGAGATAATGAAAGCAATTTGATCGACTTGTTACTTACTGATGCTCCTGGCGAATGGTTCACTACATGGTCATTAAACTCAGATGATCCTAATGCGGGTGGTGCGCAATGGATGGCTACGAACTCAGACATGTTTATCATAACAGCTGATTGTAATAAGTTTGCAGGAGAAAATAGAGGAAAGGCACGAAAAGAGTTATTTATGTTATTTGAAAGACTCATTCCATTTACCAAAAAAAAACCTACAGCTTTAATTTGGACTAAGTCCGATGAGTTAGTAGAAAACCCGATTTCAGACAGAATGAAAAAACAAATTACTGATAAGCTTTTATTTAATATTCCACATGCCAAACAATATAAAGTAACCATAGAAAACCCAGATTCAGTTACTAATGTTATACATGATTTATTACTAGAGAATGAGTCATTCAGACAACCGATAATAGTTTCTGACCCTATTGTGAGCAACTCACCTTTTATGTGCTACCGAGGAAGTCATGTCTAAGAAAAATATATTGGTTATTGGTCGAGCTAACAGTGGTAAAACACACTTTTTTGGACAACTTTATGGTCGTCTTAAAGAGCCTCGAAGCTCACTAAATATCAATGGAACACCAGCAAATTTAGAAATGCTTGGTGAGGTTTTTGAAGCACTAAGCGAAGGTAAAGCTTCTGCTCATACTGTGGCTGAGACTTGGAATAGCCTAAAAATACCATTAATAGATGAAAATGGTAAAGAGTTTGATATAAATTGGCCTGAATACGCAGGTGAGCAATGGGATACTATTTTCTCTACACGCTCGTTAGATGAGAAATGGAAAAGCCAATTAGATGATAGTGATAAATGGCTTATCGTGATTAGGGTGGAAAGCGAACCTACATTCCCAGATTTCCTTGAAAAATTGGCCAATAATGAAAAACCAGAAAAGAAGCATGAATCACCTAATTCCACAAATTGGGACGCAAATCCTTACTGGGTAGAAAAGTTACAGATACTATTACAATTATCAAAAACGCAAATAGCTAACAAAGTTCAAAGCCCTAAGGTAGCCGTTTTGCTTTCCTGTTACGATGAAGTAAATACTGAAAATGCCACTCCACATATGATTTTAGAGCAACGACTACCAATGTTAGCTTCGTATTTGGTCTCTAACTGGGACGAGGATAAATTAAGTATATGGGGGCTTTCTGCATTAGGAAAGGAATTAACAGAAGCGTCAAAAGATGAAGATTTTATTGATGAAGGTCCAGAGAACCAGGGCTGGGTTATATCGCCAAATGAGACTATTGAGCAGAAAAATATCGACCTAACTTTACCTATTAAATGGTTGCTTAATGACTGACTCTGATTTAGCTTTTCCTATTTATGCCACCTATGGTGATAAAGACAATAAGCATCAACTTATCCATACTACTAATTCCGAAGTAGAGCTTCCAAGTCAACTGCTATCTATTACTGATAAACCAGCAGGTTATTTGCCAGCGAATGTAGTTTGGTATCCAGTTCTTGGATGTGAGGTCTTTAACGATTATTGGTGCTTATGGTGTACGTATCCTGATTTTGGAGCTTTTAGAGGAGGAATGGTTAGAAGTAAGGTTGCCTTGTTACCTGTTAATCAAGCGATAGAATTAAACGATTTGACAGATATTTTAATATCAATTATGAATTCTGAAAAATTACCAGAAATTACTAATGAGCAGTTAAAAAACGTATTTGACTCATTAGTAATAGCAACTCACCCTGTCTTAATCTTAGAAAATCTAGCTTCTTTTGCCACTATCATTATGGAGCTTTGGAGAAGTTTATGGCCAAAAGCTAGGAAAAGGCTAATATGTAACGTGAAATGGAGTCCTTCTCAAATCTTAGCCGATGAGAGCGAATTCAATATTGTCGCATCTATAGCATCTAATAAGCTTCGATGGATTGAACCTTATACTGCTATTAGTAGTACTGGCAACAACAATGAGGTTAGCGATACTAGAGCGGTAAAATTTCTTTTAGACCATCAGGATACTATTCTTGAAAATCTCTTAGAGAACACATCATTAGCCATAGAAAAACCTCCGTTACAAAGACTGAGAAAGTTATCAAGAACTGTGGAGTTGATAGACACGTTTAATACAGAACCTTCAGCGTCTCTTGCAATTAACCTTATTAGAAATAGCTTATCATTTGAAGATACTGAAGGTGACTTAGATATATATGTAAACAAAGCACTCATATATCTTGCAGAGAACCTAACAAGTTTAAGCTTTATGGAAGTAGAAAAAATACAAAATATCGTATTTAAAAAGAATCACAACTATAACTTACTATGTCTTTCGTTAGCGAGTTACATCGAAAATAAATTTACTTTATTGAAAGATGAAGATAAAAATAGGTTGATAGCCGACAGTATAAGGAAGAATAGGTGGTGGTATATAGCCCTAAAGAAAGGTATTAGTCAGGGGGTTGATACATTGACGCCTAGTTGGCTTCAACAAGCTAAACAGCTGATTATAGATGAAGAATTGTTTGCCATAGCGAGTGATGTTATTTCAGACTCAAAAGATATTGAAAAGGGCATCTTAGAATTGACTCTTGAAAATGAGCCTAATGATAATGATATCGAAAGGCTAAAGGAATTTGCTAGGTCAAAAAACTGGGCAAAACTATATGCCTGGTGCTTATTTAGATTAGATCAACCTATAATGGCTCTGAATAAAATCTTAGATTTTGAGCATCCTGAGGTAGTTGGCTTTGATTACTTGATTGAGTTATATAACGAAAATGAACTATTAAGTACTTTTAGGGTCATCGATGATACGAGAGTAATTACAAACATTGAGAATACAGATACACTCGTTGAAAATTTACTACCCTATCTAGAACTAGATAAGAAGTTTGATAGATATTTGCTTTCACAGGGCTATCGCAGTAAGTTATCAATACCATCCAAAATTATCATCAACGATGGAATAGACAGTATTTTACGTAGTGCTACTAATGGTCATGAAACATATGGATTGATTGAAATACTAGCAGAGAAAAGCTTTGAAGAAAATCTTGCTGAGCGAGCACTGTTGCAGTTAACTGAAGGTTTTTCTTGGGATAAATTAAGTAAATCGGATACGCAGGTACTGATTAATACGGTAAGTAAATATGTCGTTGAAAACGGCATCAGTAACGTAACTGATAAAATCATTCAAGAAAATATAAAGGAGAAGTTCCTAAAATCAGAGATAGCGCCTAAGGTAATGGATTTATTAATAGGATGGAATGTTCATGTGAATGAATCTGAAGTAATTAATATTTTAGGTCAATATACTGACAACAACTGGAGACAGTATGGTAAAAATTTAGGAGAGTTCATAAACTCAAGTAAATGGATATCAATAACTAAGGCTTTATATACATTGTATGGAAATAAGAAGGTTGTTAATAATGCGCTGAAATATTGCTACAGTCTATTACCAAAAAAACAAAAGTGGGCCTATTCATTTAAATCTAAGATAAACCTTGATGAATTGCCAGATGATTATCTTATTAGTAGATTAGTTGACGAAGCCAGTTCCTTATATAGTTCAGAAGAATTAGAATTCCTGTGGGAGAAAGCAGGTGGCAAACTCAAAGATTTAAACTCCAATGGAAACCTTGGCAAACAATGGACTAAAGCGATTAAAAAAGCAAAAAAAGGTAACATAGAAGGAGGCGTGCTTACTTTGATTGATATCATGCTAGAAAGGTATCCATATAATACTGAATTAAATGAGCTGAAGACCTTTTTTTAAGCAAAAGTTATATGAGTTGTTTTATCAAATCATCGTTTCTATCGTTGGAGTGATAGAAGTTCCTGTGTTTCTCAACCTTGGTCACAAAATGGTCACCGTTTGGTCACTGATAACTTGGTCACTGATTTTTAAGAGAGAGAATGTATGTACGCAAACTTATAGCTAATACAGGATTAAAGAGAATGTGACTTCATGAGAGTTTAGAAAGATAAAATAGCCAGGCATTGTGAATAAAGGGCTTGATCTAAAATTCAGACACAAAAAAACCCCAAACAATCTAATGCCTGAGGCGAAATTTGAACAAAGCTTAAGCTATAAATAGTGGTGCGCTCGGCGGGAATCGAACCCACGACCCTCGGCTTCGGAGGTCGTGAGAATTGCAAAAATAATTTGTAACTTTATGTTAATTATTCTATCAATGAAACAGCGTCAATATACTGAGCGTAATCTAAATGTGCATAACGCATGGTCGATTCAATATCACCATGACCCAGTAAATCTTTAATGGTATAGATACCTACTCCTTTCTGAATGAGCCATGACGCATAAGTATGGCGCAAATCATACATAGTACAATTCACATTAGCCCTTTTTTTACACCTTGCAAATGATTTTGTAAAAGTGGTGTATGGCTTACCTGTTTTTGAATTCATAAATACAAAGTCACCTTGTCGCTGCTTACTCTCCAATAGGGCGTAAGCAGTATCATTAAGATATTTATACAAAGTTTTTTTGCTTTTGCTGTAGTGATTACGGACTATGAATTGTCTTTTTTCAAGATGGACGTTAGACCATTCTAGGGTTAATAATTCAATGGGACGGCAGCCAGTCATTGTTAATAAGACAATGAAGTCATGCAATTCATGATGACCAGTAATTAAGGTTGCAGACAAAAGCCGTTCATATTCTGAACGGCTTAAATAGTTTGGTATGTGATCAGATTCTGTGAACTTCACTTTCTCAAAAGGGTTATTCAATGTTATTTCATAATCTGACATAACACAGTTAATTGCAGCACGAGCAAATGATAATTCTCTATTGATGGTCGCATTGGAGACATGGACACGCCTTGACTTTGCATATTGTTTAACATGGATTTTACGAAGCTCTTTAAGATGGAAGGCATCAAAATAGCCTAAGCTATCTGCTCTATACTGATAACGATGCTTACCAGTGAGGCCATAATCTTGATAATAGGAAATCACTTCGGATAGTTTATAAAACATAATTTTCACTCTTTTCAGGCGAAATTGCCCGAGTGAAATTTAGTTGACTTTTGAGAGCATACCCGCATTGTTTAGAAGGTACATACAGTCATTATTTGATACAGAGTTCAAGCGATTACCATTCATATTGAAGGCAACGCAAGCGTTGCCTTTCATCATGGCATTGACAGGCGCAAGCAAGGGATTTTCATAAAAACCACCAGTGACAGGATTAAAGATAGGGCTATCATTTTTACTGCTACCGTTAACGGTAACAGGTTTTACATTGTCGCTATTGGAGGATTGAGTGGGCGTTAATGTTGTGGGGGTTTGCTGATTGCCACCGACAACAACAGGTGTTACATTGTCCGATATTATGCCTTTTTTGGGTGTACCAAGTTTTTCATCAATCTTGGCTTGTTGTTCAGCAGCAGCCTTTTCAGGGTTAATGAATTTATCTGTTTCTGATGACATGGCAAATTTCATTATTAAACCGATAATAACGATCAGTGCGCCCACCATGATAAACAGTTTTTTAGGTAGCTTTAACTTAACGGTATGCTCGACAGCAGAGTTATAGTATTTATATAAGTCTTTGCGATAGTTAAAGATATAGTTATTTTCTGCTCTATCTTTTGCGGTACGTCCGTCAGGTGTTTTTTCAACTTGTCGCCAAAAGTAACAGCTGGCCAAATTTGCCCCATAAGGGCGTACAAGGTGTATATGCTCATTGGTTACGTCTAAAACGTCATTATGAAGCAGTCTAGGCATCTGAGTAATAAACCATATATCACGGTTGCCGTGTCTGTGAATGGTCAAGTCTCTTACAATCTGTTCTTTAGAAGCCCCACGATTGGCAGCAAAGACATTACGAAGCTGGGCTTCGTCATAAATTATGGTACTACCTTCTGGCGTGTCTCTCCAGTCGTCAGGACTAGGCAATACGCCATCAATTTTTAAGCCGTTAATGTCAGAGTAGAAATTGCGCTTTTTATCAATGTCTTTTTCTTTTTCGCTTGCTTCAATAGCTGCGACTAAATCAGAGACGGCTTTCAATGTCTTACCAGTTCCAGGCCGACCAGTATAGAGACGGATCACTTTAAACCCCTTTTTTAATCAGTGAGAGTTTCATGCTGTTCATAGTGACGCGAGCTATTAATGCTCCAATGACAACAGATAGCGCAATATCAAAACCTGATAAGTGCAAGAAAGAAGCAACCACAGCATCAAAACCTTGCATTTGCTGTAATGCCTGATTGATGTATCTTTCCAATACGGTTTTCATGACAACAGCAGAAGCAAGACCAAGACCAGCACCTAAAAGGGCAGTTTTAACAGAGCCTTGAAGTAAGAAACCACCTACTATGTATAATAGTTTGCCCATCGTTATAACTCCTATTTAAAGGGCTTCATGCTGCGCGTACGTCCGTCCGTGGGGCGGGCGTCGCGCATCACAAAGCCCTTTTAATATTATTATTCGTTTAAGGTACTTTAAAAAATCAGTGCATAAAAACAAAGGCCTAGCCATTAGTGCCACGACTATAACCAGCAATAATATAAGCAGCAGTTAAGTAACCAGCCCCGACTATAAAAGGCTTTAGTGCAGCCATAACAGTACAAATAGGGGCATAATCGAAAGAGAAAGGCACTGTATTACCCATGATAGACAACGATGCGCTATAGTTTGGAGGGCAAGAACCAGAAAACGTTATATAGTTTTTATCTGTTTCAAAGTCATCAATAGGGGCATCAACAACAACGTCAGTCGATTCGGTTGGCGTTTCAGGAGAAGATTGAACAAAGTCAGATAGTCCAGTTATAGAGCTCATGATTCCAGCAAGCATAGCTTTCAATGCGTTAATAGCTGCAATGATAGAACTGGGATCAAAAGGAACGGCTGGATCAGTGGGCGAAGGTGGATTTTCAGGATCAGTAGTATCAGGTGGATTTTCTGTACCAACATCAGGCTCGGAAGCAGCATCAAGGGCGGCGTCATGTTCACCAGCAGCAAAACCCTCTAAAGCGGTAGCTTTTACAGCGTCTTGACTAGCAGGTTCACCACTAGCAGCATTACTGATTACTTGCGCGGCAACCGTGTCTATGGGGAGAAAACCATCACCGTCATCATCATAAGGGGCACTAGGGTCTTTAGAATCAATAATAACTACACCCGTATAATTAGACGCACCAGCAGAATCTTTGCAATAAACAGCTTGACTAGGAGCAACATAATCTAAGGTATAACCGCTACTAGAGCATAGAACATTTGCGGCAGCAATAGCAGTAGAAAAATTGCCAAGATAAGATGCACTAGCAACTTGCCATGACTCGTTAGGGGAAGGAACAGGAAAACCGCCAGCATCAGAAGGGGAATTATAGGAAATACCATTATTGGCAGGGTCAAGAACCCAATCAACACCCTCACCAAGCAACTGAGGAACAGCGATTAAGAGAGCAGCAGCACCACCGCCTTTAATAAGAAATTTACCGACTTTTGAGGCACTAGGAGCAACAGTAACAGCGGATTTTAAAGCACCATTTGCACCGTTTTTAATAGCGTTAATTGTAGTAGTAGCACCTGCAATTACTGTATCAGTAGCAGTCCAACCGCCCAAGGAGGTGGTAGCGTAAGCAGCAGCAGGAGCAATGACTAATATTGCAGATAAGCCAAAGATGAAGAAACGCTTAATATATGCTTTCATTTTAGAATCAGCCAACAAGCAGCAACAAAGACCAAAGCAGGAATAATATTAACTAACATAATCTTTACACCCCTAAATCATTTTAGTTAATAGAATGGGAGCGAGTAACCGCCCCCACTGGTACAAATGGTAAAACTAGATAGTGATTGCTTACACAACACCGCGAATGACTTTCCAGCCACGGATAGCAACACGTACGCCAAGATAGGCAGCACCAACAACACCAACGGGAACAATTAGACCAGTAAGAGACGCTGCAACGTCTGTTACGTCAATGGCTAAAGGTTCAGCAAATGAAGCAGCAGAGAGAGCCATAACACCAGCAGCAGTGGCAATTTTCGCTACGAAACCAACTTTCTTTTCTTTTACAGCAGGTAAATTAGTCATAATGACACCTTTATTTAATTAAGCCTGAAATGGCTCTAAAACCCCACGCAGTTGCAATGATTAGCACAACGATGACAGCTAAACTATTCCATTCATCTATTGTGAAATCGGGCAGTATAGGCGCAGGAGAATCTATAACTACCCATTCCATGCACGTTTGGCTTGCTTCGTCTAAAGTTTGACAAGCGTACATAGGAAATCCTTTTATTTGTTAACGATTGGCTGAACGTCAGTAACGATCATTTTTGTGTTTTTGCCTGATGTAACAATCTCCATTTCAATGTTTGCTTGAATTGGAAATTTAAGCATTTTGATTTTTTCAAAATTGTCAGACAGACCCCAATTGTATTCAGCACCAGCAAAGCCGACCATTTCGCCTGAATCAGAGTTCATTTTTGTTTGAACATAGATTTTGGTACTGTCATAGGGACGGCCTTCCATTTCGCCTTTTGAGCGTTTAGCACCAGTGATAATGACTTGTTGTAACATGGGTTATACTCCTAGAATGGTATAGCGCACTTTTGATGATTGTCCGACCACGGCGCATAACTTGGCGGATTTTTGATAAACTTTTCATGGACTCTTAAACGTTTTGGATAGAAGTCCTTTTTGTCTGTTTGGAGAAGGTCAAGAATCATGCTGTCATCACTTACTATGTTGCCGTTGCTGTCTTTTTTAACGAACAGTTCACGATATGCAGCAATATAACGACCAGCTTGACGCTTCCATATTTCTATAGATTTATTAAGGCTTATTTCGGCTTCCTTTTGTGTGCAAGGGATACGGCTAACAGTGTCAAATATGTCGCCTTTTGCGTGTTCGACAAGCTCCAAGCAGTAAGGATATGCACCAGCGAAATATTGAGTAGGGCTGATTAGCATTTCAAAGGGCAGGTGTCTGCCAGCAGTGCCAAATTCGACTTCACTTCTAAACCAAGGACTATCAACATCACCGAACTTTTTGCCTTTTTCATAGCCACGGTATAATTTGCCGTTTTCGCGTTTGCCTATTTGGAGAGTGCGACCAGCACCAGTGGGGCGCTTCCAGTCTCCTAAATGCTGAACAGTTGGCAGCTTGTTGGTAAGGGCAAACATGCCTTGACTGTCAGCAGTGTCGGCTATTTCAGGCGATGAGTAAGAGCCTTCAAAGTCGTCATGAGCTAAGTCAATCCGTGTTAATTTTGGGTTGATAGTGTTTGGATCTCTTAAAAAGTTATATAGGTTATGTTCCCAATAGTTATCAGCGTATTGGCAGCCCACACCAGTGACCATGATTAGCACTGTGTTAGATTGCCCACCAATGCCAATAGTTCCGAGCTTTGCATCATTGCTTCCAATGGTGAAGCCGTATTTATAAAAGTGAATGCCTTTACCGTTATAGGTGACGTTTGAGAAGTCAGAGCCGAAAATGTCAGATAGGACAGTTGATATCTCAAAGATAAATTCTTTGATTAATTCCAGTTTTTCAGATTCTGGCATTTCTGTATCATTAAGAACGCCTTCCATTTCGCCGTAGGTTTCAACGTGAGTGACGAAGTTGACAGCATCAATGATTACTTGTTCTTGGCCTACTGGCATACGTATAGGGATTAATTCAACGCCCTTAGAGGTGCGAACAGTAAGTTCTTGCTTAGATGCAATGGCAGAAATCTGTTTTCTATAATCAAGTGTCGTTTTCATGTCAAATATCCGTCTCGTTACCCCCGTGTTACAAATGGGGGTTTTTTCGTTCCCACGATTTATACGTCTAGTGTTGCACAGTGGTTTCCCTCATCGCTCCGCCACTGCCTTCAATCGACTCTCCGGTATTTCTGCCAGTTTGCAATACACTACCAGTCACTACGTCAAGTCGCCTTTCATTCCTTGCTTGTTGGTTGCGCTACCAGTCTGGTGATAACCGTGTTGATAACCGTGGTGATAACCGTGTTGATAACTGTACTTAAAAGCCTTCAACAACAAGCCTTCCTTTGTCTTTCTTTTGGTTCTACTGCTAAAGTCTCGCTACACTACATTGCGCCACTTAATGTGACTGCTTCGCGGTTGCTTGCCTCACTGCGTCATCAATTGGCGCGCGCTCCTTTCCACAAGTTCCAATACGCGCGCGCCTTCATTCTTCCTTGCTTGCCTTCGTTCCCTTGTCACTGTCAGCATTGGCGCTTTACTCATTTCTTTTCACATCAACGTTTCTTGTCTCACGTCAGTGCAGAGTCGGAACACTTGCCAGAATACGTTACGTCCAGTTATCAACAAGGTGTATCAACAAGGTATATCAACAAGGTGTATCAACAGGCTGGAGACTTACCAAGTCGCTGCGTCATACGGTCTTGTTTCCTTCGTTCCTTATCGTTCCTTTTAACTTCTAGAAAAACCCTCAATTCTCATTACGTTGTGTGCTCACGCTTTCGGGGAACAGGCTAATAATGAATACACGATTTTCATTTATCGAAAAAAGTTCTGATGCTTTCGTTTTCAGTGCGGATAATGTCTAAATATGCTGAAATCATGACAGCAGATAATTTATTATCAGCAGCAACATATTCGAGATACTCCAAACTTTCCTCTCCAATGTCGGCAACATTACCAGTGGCAATAACAGAGCTTGCACGCTCAGAGATTAAACGAGCGGTAAAGTTGATAGCTGCTTGTTGAAACTCTATTTCAGTTGGATAAAAAATCATGAGCTACCGCCCTTCGGTTGCTGGGTCAATCATTAATAAGTGATAACGAAAAAGACTGTTATCACTGATTAATAATTCGACCTTTAAAGTAAAGCCTTAACGTTGCTATTGGAGGAAGCAACACGACGATGACGACGAATTAAAATAAAGCGAGCAATTACAGAGAAAATAAAGTAGTGAAGGAACATTAAAAGGTAGAAGGTAAAGAGAGCAAAGATAATTAGTGATAGCTGATTTTCTTGTATGGCTCGAACCATTGGATCAGAAACCAAGATATTCATGTCATAGAAATGTTGATAGTTCATAACAAAGACTCCCTAAAACGACATATCTGATTTAAAACCACAATGGCTACAGATGAAGTCACCAATAACCCAAGGTTGGCCACATTGACATTTTGGTTCAGAAAAAAAGGAGTCCCCGTCCACTTCTGCCTTATCCGTATCAGGGATATGCTCGGAAGTTTCTGGAGGACAGGGACAAAGGGTTAAGACCTCAACAGGACTATCAGAGATAGGCTGGACGGACTCAGAAAGACTTTTATATAATTGATACATAGTTGACACTCCAGAATAGTGTAAGATTGAATTAACAAATATATGATTAATTGGAACAACTCAGATAATATTGGAATTATTCAGATTAAGCAAGCATAGGAGAACACCATGAAATTAGAAATACTCATAGCACGAGCTAAATTTTATGAGAAAACACAAAAGGCAATAGCTAAAAAATTAGCTATATCTGAAACTAAATTTAGCGACTGGAAGAAAGGAAAGACAAAACCAACACCTTTTGAGATATTCCAGATAGCAGAACTAGCAAGGGTTGAGCCTGAAAATGCATTTTACGAAGTGATGACAGAGGTAGATAAAGATAATGCGGATTATTGGTGCGCTCGGCGGGAATCGAACCCACGACCCTCGGCTTCGGAGACCGATACTCTATCCAACTGAGCTACGAGCGCATATGATAACGATATGTCTGACTGTCACGCTTAGATGCGCATGATAATTAGCATAAGGTGTCTAGAAATAAAGACCGCTTAGTCTAACAAATAAAAAGCATAAAGCCAATAAATGACAGTCGCGATTGAGGTTTTTTAAGAAAAAACAGCCAAGTCATTAAACAAGCATGGCAATTTACCTGCCTTTTCCCTTATAATGTTGGGGAGAATTCATATTTATAATCACCGATTGCAAGTGCGCTGGCACGCGGGATGGCTGTCTGCTATTGAAGACTTAGAGGTCGTCAAAGGAGGACAGAATGTCCGAGCCGTGCTAGTCCTTGTATACGTAATAAGAGAACGTGACGAATGAGAAAAGTAGTTATGTTATCGGCAGCTGCCATTCTAGGAATCGCTAGTATCGCGGTGAGCCAAGCTGAAGATGTTGTAGACACTCCTGTAACTGCGTCAGACGTAGCAGAAGGCCAAGAGGTCGTAGAAGCTGCTCCTGAAACGCTAGGTGACGATACCCAAGCTGCTGCAGATACGACAGATGGTGCTGCGCCCACTGACGAAGCCGCTCCAGCAGAAGGCGAAGAAACTGCCGCTGCAGCGCCTGCCGCTGATGAAGAGCCAATTCCACAAGATACGCCGCAAGTACAGAAGCTAATTGCTTTGTATCCTAATCTGATTGCGCGTATCCAGCCTGTTGCCAATATCTGTTTTGAAGATGGTGAAGCTTGTGATGTAACGGCACGCTCATCTGGCCCAGCTGCTGGCGACGGTCCTCGTGACGGTAAAGCGGTATATAATGCTGTATGTCATACTTGCCATACTGCAGGCTTGCTAGGCTCTCCTATTTTTGGTGATGCTGGCGCTTGGGGCCCACGTATCGCAAAGGGTAAAGATACGCTATATACCCATGCTATCAACGGTTTCAATGCGATGCCTGCTAAAGGTGGCGCTGATATTCCTGATGAAGAAGTTCAAAATGCCGTAGATTATATGGTCGCAGAAGCAAGCTAATCTTTATTGATTATCTTCCAAGCTTTTACGATAGTTATCTATAAAGCGCCTATTTCAGTGATGAGATAGGCGCTTTTTCATGATGAGTATTATTAATATGGTACTTCGAATATAAGGCAGTTGAAATTCGTCATGAGTAGCCTCATTTTATGAGATTAGTTCGTTTATTACCGTACATTGTCACCTTTAGATAGTAGAGTGTGTTGAACATTCTTATACGGCTCTTGCCTATATACTAATGATAGTCGAATGTTCAACACGGCCTATTATTCTAAAATCGCATTTTGTATAAATTGATAACAAATAAAGAGGTCTTCATGTCTGATGCACCAGCACTCTCCATAAAAAACCTATCCAAGACCTACGACAATGGGTTTTCGGCATTAAAAGGGGTTGATTTAACGGTACCACAAGGTGGATTCTTTGCATTACTTGGGCCAAACGGCGCAGGTAAATCTACTATGATTGGCATTATTAGCTCATTGTTTAAGCCAACCACCGGTAGCGTCCATATTTTCGGCACAGATCTATTAGAGAACCCTTCGATTGCCAAGCAATACCTTGGTGTTGTACCGCAAGAATTTAACTTTAATATGTTCGAAAAAGTCGAAGATATCTTGATTACGCAAGCGGGTTATTTTGGTATTCCGGCAAAAGAAGCCAAACCACGAGCAAAGAGACTGTTAACCGCGCTAGGATTATGGGATAAACGCGACAGTAAATCACGTGAGCTATCTGGTGGTATGAAACGCCGTTTGATGATTGCCCGTGCATTAATTCATAAGCCAAAGCTATTGATTCTGGATGAGCCAACGGCGGGTGTCGATATCGAGCTTCGTCGCTCGATGTGGGAATTTATGCAGCAGATTAATATTGAGGAGAACACCACTATTATTCTGACGACTCATTATCTCGAAGAAGCTGAGCAATTATGTAAACGCATTGCGATCTTGGATCACGGCGAGATTCGTATTAATACAGAAATGAAAGAGCTACTGGCGCAGTTGTCGGTAGAGACGTTTGTATTTGATTTGGATACGCCGCTCACTGAGCAGTTGGCTCTGACAGGAGTCACCGGGGTCTCGCAACCAGATGAGCAAACGCTAGAAGTTACCTTGACAGAAGGCGAGTCATTAAATGGTGTCTTTGATCAGTTATCCGATAAAGGCATCAAAGTCGGCAGTATGCGTAATAAAGCCAACCGTCTAGAAGAGTTGTTTATGCGTTTGGTCGACAAAAATATTGAAAGTGCAAATAGTATGAAGGAGGCGGGACTATGAGACAGGAGATGGTCGATCATAATAAAACGATGTCACTGAGTAAAAAGTGGGTTGCGTTTCGTACTATCTGGTTCAAAGAAGTGCGCCGTATCCTGCGCATCTGGCCGCAGACATTACTACCACCAGTCATCACGATGAGCTTGTACTTCGTTATCTTTGGTAAAATGATTGGTTCGCGTGTGGGTGAGATGGGCGGTGTGCCATACATGCAGTTTATTGTGCCTGGTTTGATCATGATGTCGATTATTACCAACAGTTATTCTAACGTGGTCTCAAGCTTCTTTAGTGCTAAGTTCACGTCTAGTATCGAAGAGCTTCTAGTATCGCCAGTATCCAAGCATGCTATTTTAATGGGTTATATCAGTGGTGGTATCTTCCGTGGACTGGCTATCGGTGTGATTGTCTCGATAGTGGCGCTGTTCTTTACTGATCTGGGTATTGAGCATTTATTTGTCACTGTATTTACAGTACTTGGCACGTCTATCTTGTTTTCATTAGGCGGCTTTATCAATGCGGTATTTGCACGCTCGTTTGATGATATCTCTATTATCCCAAGCTTTGTACTGACGCCATTGACCTATCTTGGCGGTGTGTTTTATTCGATGGAGAATTTATCGCCATTTTGGCAGAATATCTCGCTACTGAATCCTATCGTTTATATGGTTAACTCTTTCCGTTACGGTATTCTTGGCTACTCTGATGTCAATGTTTGGTATTCGATGGCGGCTATTTTTGTGTTCTGTGCGATATTTTATACCATCGCTTATCGCTTGCTCAGTAACGGTTCGCGCGTGCGTTTATAGTGTGTATTATTCGCTAAGCATATTATTATTTAGAGCAAATTTTAAACGGTTTAACATTAGGAAGACAGATGAGTATTCACGGTATCTTGGGCGAGCAAACCACAGACTATCCAACTGAGTATAGCCCAGAGACGCTATATCCGATTGCGCGTAGCATGGGACGTGATGCGATTGGTTGGCAAGACGACAAGTTAGCCGTCGGTATCGATTGGTGGCAGGCCTTTGAGATATCTTGGTTAAATCCGCAAGGTATCTCGCAAGTGGCGATTGCACGCTTTAGTATTCCTGCTAGCTCACCATTTATCGTGGAGTCAAAATCGCTTAAGCTATATTTGAATAGTATTAATTTTACCGAGTTTGCCAGTTGGAATGACGTACAAGTATTGATTGCGAAAGACTTGTCAGATTGTTTGCAAACAGATGTACAGGTAGCGTTATTTGGTTTAAACGATGACATAAATGGTAACGAAACAGCGTTATTGATTGCTCAGCCTGAGGGTGTTTGTATTGATGAGGCACTAGCAGGCAATACGGACAAAGTTGCGTTAACTGAACATCCTGATGCGTCATTGCTAAGTGCTAGCGAAGAAATAGAGGCGAGTAGTGACAGCATGGTAAATGATGGTACGCAGCAGTATACCTTTTATTCCAATCTACTGCGTAGTAATTGTCCAGTGACCAATCAACCAGATTGGGGTACGTTGGCCGTATCGATTACGACTGATAAGCCTTTTAATAATGCAAATATGCTGCGTTATATATTGAGCTTCCGTCAGCACAATGGCTTCCATGAGCAGTGTGTCGAGCAGATATTTGCTGACTTGAGCCAGTACTATCAGCCAAGCGAGCTAATGGTACGGGCGTGGTATACGCGCCGCGGTGGTATCGATATCAATCCTTGCCGTGTTAGTGATATCAGTCTATTGCCTACGCCAAGCCGTTTAATCCGCCAGTAAGTTCTCCATAAAAATACAATGTTAAGTAGTTTTTAAGCCAATAAAAAAGCGCCTATCTCATCATGTGAGATAGGCGCTTTTTGTTATATAGTCTTTAATTACAAGACTATTTACCGCTTACTTTTGCCATAACTTCTTCACGGCTTAGCATTTGTTTTTCGGCTTCACGGCGATTGACGTACTCATACTTGTCTTCCGCCAAGTTGCGATCAGAGACGACGATACGATGCGGTATACCAATCAACTCAAGATCAGCAAACTTAACGCCTGGGCGCTCGTTACGATCGTCTAATAGCACGTTGATGCCTTGAGCTTTCAACTCTTCATACAGGGCGGTTGCCGTCTGCATGACCGTCTCTTCTTTAGACTTCATCGGGATGATGGCGACTTCAAAAGGAGCGATTGAATCATCAACCGTTGGTGTTTTTGGCCACATGATGCCGTTTTCATCATTGTTCTGCTCGATAGCAGCGGCAATGATACGGCTAACGCCAATACCATAACAGCCCATCATCAAGGTGACAGGTTTGCCATCTTCGCCAGAAACTGTACAGTTCATCGCTTGTGAGTATTTATCACCCAGCTGGAAGATATGACCGACTTCGATACCGCGTTTGATTTTTAGGCTGCCTTTACCATCAGGAGACGGGTCGCCTTCTTGTACATTGCGAACATCAACGATGCGAGTAATACGAGTATCACGTGCCCAGTTCATACCGATAGTATGTTTGTTCACTTCGTTCGCACCGCAAACAAAATCTGATAACGCCGCTGCTGAACGATCAACAAACACAGGCATATCTAAATTAACACCGATATAACCTTTATGTAGGCCTGCCGCTTTTAGTTCTTCGTCAGATGCTAATGTCAATGGTACATTGGCTTCTTCGATTTTCTCAGCTTTGATAGTGTTGAGCTGGTGGTCGCCGCGCAATACGATAGCAATCAGCTGCGGCTCATCGTTCTCAGTATGACCATGAACGATCAAGGTTTTAACCGTCGTTTCTAACGGGATGTCCAAGTGTTCAGCAACCATTTTACAGCTGGTCATGCCTTCGGTCAGAACGTCTTCACGCTCCATTTTTGGTGGTTGACGCTCAGCGGTGCTGACAGATTCTGCTAGCTCTACGTTGGCTGCATAGTCAGATGAGTCCGAAAACGCAATATCGTCTTCGCCGCTATCTGCCAATACATGGAACTCATGTGAAGCAAAACCACCGATAGAGCCTGTATCTGCTTGTACCGCACGGAAATCTAAGCCCAAGCGGGTAAAGATGCGTGTATAAGCGTCATACATATCATGGTAAGTCTTGGCCAATGAGGCTTGATCCACATGGAAAGAGTAAGCATCTTTCATGGTGAATTCACGGGCGCGCATCACACCGAAGCGTGGACGAATCTCATCACGGAATTTACCTTGAATCTGAAAGAAAGTAATCGGTAGTTGTTTATAACTACGTAGCTCACCTTGTGCTAGATTGGTGATGACTTCTTCGTGCGTGGGACCAAGTACAAAGTCGCGATCATGACGGTCTTTGAAGCGTAATAGCTCAGGACCATAATCATCAAAACGTCCGGTCGTTTGCCAAAGCTCAGCAGGCTGAGTCATCGGCATTAGCACTTCTTGTGCACCGACGTTTTGCATCTCTTCACGAACAATACGTTCGACCTTTTGCAAGACGCGCAGACCCATAGGCAACCAAATATACAATCCAGAAGCAATCTTACGGATAAGACCAGCACGCACCATCAATTGGCTTGAGGCGATGTCGGCATCACTTGGGGTTTCTTTTAGTGTGGCAAATAAAAATTGACTGGCTTTCATAAATAAAGCGTAACCTTATCAACGATAAAAAAATAAGAAATAGTAGGATGTTGAGCGTATGGCTAATCGTTTCATTGCCGCCGCAAGCTTACCTTTATCACTTAGCAATAATCTAGGGTATTTCCTAGTTACCAACCTGCTTATATACAAAGCACATCAGTAAAAACCACTCTCATAAAAGAGAGGCAAATTTGATTTGATGTATCAATATGCCAAAAATGCAATATATTCAGGTCAAAACCCTGATAAATGCTTTAAGACTGACATTTTATTCATACAATCTGACTATGTTAGGTAAAGTTCGCCTAAGACGCAATGACTTTTTGTCTTTTCAGACCGAACGTGACGCAAAGGCTTCAATAAGGGATAAATAATTGAGCTATTCATATGATTTTATAGCGAAAGCACTGCTTATTTTAGAGACAGTTTATTAAGATGATTGCGTAGAGGTTTATGCATAAAGTTATGTAGAGGAATGGTAGCCATTACTTGAAGTTACTGCACAATAGTCGCATTTATAGAATAAGCATCTGTTCCGTTTTTACAACGCTTTTAGCCTTACCAAACGATGCAACATTATAAAGGTAGCTTCTATGGATAATCCTGATATGAATAACGCTAAAGCCACTCAAAAGCCTGAGAAACGTCCTATTGCGACAATGTCGTGGGTGATATTACTCATTGGCTTAGTAGCGATTGTCTTTGCTATTTATAGCGCGCAAAACAAACCAGAAGAAGCGCCAATAGAAACTATTACTCGCGAAGGGGTGGTTACGCAAATTCAGCAGTTAAATCGCTTACATACCGTCGCATTCAGTGTCGATACAGTGATTACGAGCGAGCGACCCGGGAGCTGGATGAAACTATGGCAGGATGAGCAAAAAGCATTGTTTATCGCTCATGGTCGCGTAGAGGCAGGCGTTGATCTGAGTGCTTTGACACCTGAGATGGTACAAGTGGTGCAACCTGCTCAAGCTAATGCAGACGAAGAGCAAGTAGCTGACCCTAACTCACCAGCTGCTACTATGCCGCAAATCAATATTACTTTGCCGCCTACAGAGATATTTTCAGTATATCTAGATGATATTGAGATTTATGATTGGCAGGCAGGGGCTTTTGGTATGATGCAAGTTGATCCTAAGATATTGGCACAAGCACAGACCATGGCAAAAAAAGAAGTGCTTGAGCGTGCCTGCCGAGGTGATGTTATGAATATGGCACTGCAAAATGCGCAAACGCAGTTGCAGCAGCTATTTGCACTCACAGGAGCGGTAGTGACGGTTACCACTCAGGGTGCAGGCGCGTGTCAATTGCCAGTCACTACCAATGGCTAGTCTGCTAGTTATTTTCTAAAATTAAGCCTCTTTTTTAAACTCAGCAATAGCTAGCTTGCGTGCCGATTTATGCTCGACCATTGGCGCAGGATAGTCGACATCGGCAAACTTACCACCTTTTGCCAGCTCTTTACGCATCTTATCTTCGTTGTGCAAGATACTGTTAGGAATGTCCTTTAACTCTGGTAGCCAAGTTTTAATAAACAGAGCTTTAGGATCATGCGTATTGGCTTGGCTAAAGGGGTTCATAATACGGAAGTAGGGCGCTGAGTCAGTACCTGTCGACGCGCTCCATTGCCAGCCGCCGTTATTGGAGGCAAAATCGCCATCTATCAGTTGCTGCATAAAGTAGCGCTCACCCAAGCGCCAATCAATCAGCAAGTCTTTGGTCAAAAACATCGCTGTTACCATGCGCAGACGATTATGCATAAACCCTGTCGCATTTAAACAGCGCATTGCTGCATCTACGAGCGGCACGCCTGTCATGCCTGTGCACCATGTCTCAAAATCATCGTTGTCATATGACCAATTAACCTTATTATCGGTATCTTCTTTATAAGCCTTATGACGAATCAGGTTTGGTTTTTCTACTAGCACATGGCGATAAAAGTCTCGCCACGCAAGCTCACTTATCCAGCGATTGATGTCTTCGTTATCGCCGTCATTGCCGTGTAGCTTCTCTTGTGCTTTGATCGCCTGTAGATAGCAGAATCTAGGACTGATAGAGCCTATGGTGAGGTAAGCCGATAGCTGACTGGTTGCGTGCAAGTGGGGGACATCACGGCTTACATCGTAATCATTGATATCATCATCGACGAATGCTTCTAGACGCTGGCAAGCGGCAGACTCACCTGCAGGATAAGCATCTCTTGCTTGGTCAAGCTGAGCTATTATATCGATATGTTGCAAGGAGTCGTTCTTCTCTAATGTCTGCTGATAGTCACTGAGCATTTTCTCACTTAGTGATTTGATATCGTCGATTGTATTGGCAAACGTTTGCGATGATGGTAGTTTGATTTTATAATCGCTATCCATTGCGGATGCTTCATGCATTTGGATGGTGCTGACGTCCAACGTATGTCGCCATTTTTTATAAAATGGGGTGAAGACCTTATACATACTATCGCTATCATTGGTCGTAATGCTTTGCGGTGGCAAAATGCATTGGTCATGCCAGCGGACGAACTCGATATCGTCTTTTGCAAGCTGCTCACTCAATGCCTCATCACGATCAATCTCATTACCTTCGTACTCGTTATTGGCCATGATGCAGCTGATTTCATTGTCATTGCATAAGGTCATGAGCGCATCTATACAGTCAGCAAAGCTTGGACAGAGCTGTACTGTTAAAGTGATGTTCAGTTTTGATTGCAATTCCTTTGCTAAAATAGGTAGCGTGCGAGCAATGTGATCGACTTGTACAAGAGACGTATCGTGCGCTTGCCACTGCTCAGACGTCAAAAAGAATACGGCAGACACTGAGGCGTTGTCTTCCTTTGCACGTTCACAAAGCGCTGCTAAAGCGGTATTGTCATGGATACGTAGGTCACGACGAAACCACATCAAGTAATGCGGTGGATTTTTGCTAGTAGCATTGTCGTCAGTATCAGTATCAGTATTATTAGCAGCTGTCTGTGCAGTCTTAGACATTAAAGTATCCCTATATTAATCAATCGCAATCATAAACAAAACTAAGGATAAAAGTATGCTAGGATAAGTTTTTGGATGCAATGGCTTTGCCGTTTGGTTAACAAAACCTCATCACATCTAACGATTTATCTTTAGCTTGAACCTATCTGATGCCGCTATAATCGGTGTCATATTCAGTACCATGAAACGCAAGGTCACAAAATGCACGTTAAGTTTTGCGGGTTTACTCAGCTTAGTGATATACAGACTGCGGCACAGCTAGGTGCAGATGCAGTGGGTTTGGTGTTTTATCCACCAAGTCCACGTGCAGTCACGATAGAGCAAGCGCAAATCCTGAGCGCTGCTGTACCTGCTTTTGTCAGCGTGGTGGCCTTGGTAGTTAATATGCCCAAAGATGAGCTGATTAAGTTAGCAAACAACGTCTCTTTTGATGTTATCCAGTTCCATGGTGATGAAACGCCTGAGCAGTGCCAACAGCTGGCAGGTATGGTCAATAAGCGCTGGATCAAAGCATTGCGTATCAATACAGAGCAAGACACCCTCGATAGCGTTCGTGCCCAAATTGCTCAATTTGCGACTGCAGGTGCCAGTAGTATTTTACTTGATGCCTATCATCAAGATGCATACGGCGGTACAGGGCAGCGTTTTGACTGGAGTCTCATTCCTCATGACAGTGCACTGCCGATCATATTGGCAGGTGGTCTCGATGCCGATAATGTTGCCGCTACGTTAGATTTGCCTATCTATGGCGTCGATGTGAGCGGTGGTATTGAAGTTGATAAAGGTAAAAAGGACGCTGCCAAAATGCGTGCCTTTATGAAAGCAGTCAAGCGCGATCGATGGCAAAACGCTACGGTCACTGGCGTTATCTAAGTGGGTTTGTATCAGGCTATTTTTCATACATAATCTGCTTAGTTGATCGTTATTCCGATTTTTCTGCTTAAATCTTATTAGATTATTGTCCCTTTTATTATTTTCTCTCTATTTATCTAAAAAATACCACTTATTACAGTAGGAATTATCATGAGTCATGTCGAGAACAAAGATTTATCTGCTACCGCACAGTCTGTAAACACTTTTACCAATCCTGAAAATGTACAGGACTTCAACCAGTATCCTGATGCGCGCGGTCATTTTGGTGTACATGGGGGGCGTTTTGTCTCTGAGACGCTAATGGCTGCTCTAGAAGAGCTAGAAACGCTTTATACCAAAGTCAAAGCAGACCCAGCATTCTGGGAAGAGTATCACAATGATTTGGTCAATTATGTCGGTCGTCCAACGCCGCTGTATCATGCTAAGCGTTTGAGCGATGAGATTGGCGGTGCGCAAATTTATTTCAAACGTGAAGATCTAAACCATACAGGCGCGCATAAAGTAAATAACACTATCGGACAAGCACTGCTTGCCAAAATGTGTGGCAAAAAACGTATCATCGCTGAGACTGGCGCAGGACAGCATGGTGTCGCGACGGCAACGATTGCTGCACGCTTAGGGCTAGAGTGTATCGTCTACATGGGTGCGGACGATGTCGAGCGCCAAAAGATGAACGTCTATCGTATGCGTCTGCTTGGCGCAACAGTAGTGCCAGTGACCTCTGGCTCACGTACGCTCAAAGACGCCATGAACGAAGCGATGCGCGACTGGGTCACTAACGTTGATAGCACGTATTACATCATTGGTACGGTTGCAGGTCCCCATCCTTATCCGCTATTGGTTCGTGACTTCCAAGCGATCATTGGTAAAGAAGCGCGCATTCAGCATTTAGAAAAAACAGGCAAAATGCCTGATGCCTTGGTTGCGTGTGTCGGTGGTGGCTCAAATGCGATAGGTTTGTTCTTTGATTTCCTAAACGATACTGACGTTAAAATGTACGGTGTTGAGGCAACAGGCGATGGTATCGAAACAGGTCGCCATTCAGCGCCACTAGCAGCTGGTCGTATCGGTGTACTGCACGGTAACCGTACTTACCTGATGGCAGATGATGATGGTCAGATTCAAGAGACACATTCTATCTCAGCAGGTCTTGATTATCCTGGTGTTGGTCCGGAGCATAGCTTCTTAAAAGACATGAAGCGTGTTGAATATGTTGGCTGTACGGATAAAGAAGCGTTAGAAGGCTTCCATGAGGCAACTCGTAAAGAAGGTATTATCCCTGCGCTTGAAACTGCTCATGCTGTCGCTTATGCATTGAAACTAGCTAAAACCATGACGCCTGATCAGACGATTATCGTTAATATGTCAGGCCGCGGTGACAAGGATCTGCATTCAGTGATGAAAGCAGAAGGGATTGAGATGTAGTAAGAATAGAGTAGTTTAGATGGTTGTATAAGAAAGTTTAGCAGCGTATTAAATCGATTAGGTATCATAAATCTCAATACGCTAATTGATAACTACTCTATAGAGTAGAGTAGTTATCAATATTGCTAGCTATTTTTTAATTATCGATAGTATACCTTCATGAGTTTGAACCGCTTAATACCGAGTAAGCCTAGCCAGTTGGGCAAGTATCCAGACCAAGCAGTGCTAACAGCGCCAGTCACAATAAGTGTGGGTGTGCCTACTGAAAGTGTCAGTTTTTGGCAGAGTTATGGTTTCTTTATAGTTGTCACTGTATGGTCAGTGATTTATGTCTTTATGGCCGTTTGGGAGTTTTCGACAGGTTATACGGTTACGACAATTGATGAAATTTTAAGAAATATTCTTGGGCTTTGGTCTCTTTTAGCTATACCCATGTTGTTTTTATTTCTGATGATATATTGGTTGCATCGTGCCCAAAAAGGTTTTGTCGTTCCAAATCCATGGATTGCTAGAAAATGGACTTGGAAGCATATCCCCATACTTATAATCAATAAAGATAATATCCAATTGACGTCTCAGTTTTATATAGCTAATAAAAATTTTCAGCACGATAAAGTTATAAATTATGATGACGTTGAAGCATTTTATCTTAACCGAATTCAAGGAAGCACTATTGGTTTTTGGATAGATTACACAGAAATATATAGTAGAAAGATGAAAAACCGAGGGAACAGGGTGCAAGGTCTAATATTTAATAAAAATATTCCACTGTGCGAGAGGTACAATGTTTTAAACGGTCTATACTACATAGAGCAGCGTGAAATTCTAAATATTATGAATACTTTTCATAAGCAAAGAACTGATGATATTAAATATTTGTCGCAAGATAACCATGATAATTTAATGGATATTGGCTAGTAACAATAAACTTATATAAGCTAAAAATTTATTTAACAAAATTATAAGAGAACACTATGACCAGAATTGAAAGTACCTTTGAAACCTTAAAATCACAAAATAAAAAAGCCTTGATTCCTTATGTCATGGCAGGCGATCCTAATCCGACCACTACGGTAGGTCTGTTGCACGACTTAGTGAAACACGGCGCCGATATGATCGAAGTCGGTTTACCATTCTCTGATCCAATGGCCGATGGCCCAACTGTAGCGTTGGCTGGTGAGCGTGCATTAGCAGCAGGTACGAGTACTCGTGATGCATTAAAGATGGTTGCAGAGTTCCGTCAAACAGATACGCAAACGCCAATTATCCTAATGGGTTATCTCAATCCTGTTGAAATCATCGGTTATGACAACTTTGTGGCGCTATGTGAGCAGTCAGGTGTTGATGGTTTATTGATGGTAGATTTGCCACCAGCAGAGGCGGGTAGCTTTACGCAGCATTTGACTGATCATTCGATGAATGAGATTTTCTTGCTATCGCCAACGACGTTGCCTGAGCGCCGTGAGCAAGTATTGACTCATTGTGGTGGCTATATTTATTATGTATCACTAAAAGGTGTGACTGGTTCAGCCACACTGGATACTGATGACGTTGCCACGCAAGTTAAAGCAATCAAAGCAGAAACAGACCTACCAGTATGCGTCGGCTTTGGTATCCGTGATGGTGCTTCTGCAAAAGCGATCGGTACTCATGCAGATGGCGTTATCGTCGGTAGTGCCTTGGTACAGAATTTTGCCGATATTGATGCCAACGATACCGCTGCAGTTGCAAATGCACAGCAGAACATCATGGCAAAAATGGATGAGCTACGTGAAGCGTTAGACAGCTTAAGCGCTTAATAGCTATTGCTTTCATATTGTTGTTACTTGAAGAAGTAGTTATTTGAAGAAATAGTTATTTGAAACGGCAAAATCAAATTGAAGCTAATGTTTACCTTAAGACTTTACTTAAAAGCTTTACGTGAAGACAATACTAAATGACTTTGCTAAAATTAGTTTACGAGTGTAAACTAACATCACTATTATATGGTGTCTGATAGCAGTGGTTTATTCGTCATTTTGATTGGCAAATACATTATCTATCAACAAGCGCATAATCAAATTACCGACATACGAGATTTATTTATCAGTATGTCGCATGACTGCTCATGTTATGACTGTGTTAGACGTTTTGTTTAGACAACCATTAAACTCTCAATGACAAGCGAATGAGCAAACTTGTCAATAAGCCTTTTATGATGGCAAATAATATGACTGATACAATAACAAAACCCGATAACAATACCACTAAAGCCGCGCCAAACAGCAATACGGATAGGCAGTCATGGTTTAACCGTCCTATCCCAGGTATCAAGCAGCATTTGACTGCGCCACTGTCTGCGGTAGAGACTGAACCGTCAACTAAGTGTAGCAATTGTCATTCGATGATTACCAACACAGCACTGATTTTTAACTGTTATGTGTGTCCACACTGCGATCATCATTTACCGATGAGTGCTCGTGAGCGCTTGAATTGGTTGCTTGACCAAGTAGATGGCGAGACAGGTCAAGAGTTCACGGCAAAAGATCCATTGAGCTTTGTGGACAGTAAGCCCTATCCTGCACGTATGAGCGAAGCACAAGAAAAGACAGGTGAGTCTGAAGCGCTGGTTGCTATGTATGGCAAACTGCGTAACCTTGATATCGTCGCCTGTGCTTTTGACTTCCGCTTTATGGGCGGGTCAATGGGTTCAGTCGTTGGCGATCGTTTCGTTCAAGCAGCTGAAAAAGCGCTAGAGCAAAAAGTACCTTTGGTTTGCTTTGCTGCCTCTGGTGGTGCACGTATGCAAGAAGGCCTGCTATCGTTGATGCAAATGGCACGCACGGCAGCAGCGATTGAGCGTCTAAGAATCGCTGGGATTCCTTATATTGTGGTATTGACCAATCCTGTTTATGGCGGCGTGACCGCATCCCTTGCGATGCTTGGTGATATTCATTTAGCAGAGCCAAAAGCGATGATAGGATTTGCGGGCAAGCGTGTAATCGAGCAGACTGTACGCGAGACGCTAGAAGAGCCATTCCAGCGCGCTGAGTTCTTATTAGAGCATGGTGTGGTGGATGAAGTAGTACATCGTCATCAGCTAATCGATACGATTTATCGTCTGCTTGCAAAACTATGCCGCGTACCAAATGTAGATGCTCAGTAAAATGAGATGCTCGATAAGGTAAATGACTCAGTATAATGAATCATTTATTGAGTGCATAATGACTTAGCTGCGTGCTAACATCTACTGCATATGCAAGACCCTCTAATAGCATTTATCGTCATTGCACGGTAAGTGCTATTTTTGGTTTTAGCTAGCACATATATTTTTATCTCTTATTAAATTTTATATAGGTTTTATCCATGTCTGACCTTCGCAGCCCCAACGCCCATAGTCCTAATGAAAGTGCTAGCCTAACTGAATGGCTCGATTATATGCAGCAGATTCATGTATCTGCAATCGATATGGGATTGTCACGTGTATTGCCTGTTGCAGAAGCGTTAGGTGTGGTGCAGTCAGCTAAAGATGACGCTTATGTATTTACTGTGGCAGGTACCAATGGCAAAGGCTCTACAACTGCTGTCATTGCCGAAATGTGTAAAGCCGCAGGGTACAAGACGGCGCTATATCAGTCGCCACATCTTAGCGCCTTCAATGAGCGTGTACGTATCAATGGCGAGATGGTCAGCGACCAGACGCTGATTGAGGCCTTTAGCAAAGTAGAGGCAGCGCGTTTACAGTGTGAGTTGACGTTGTCTTTCTTTGAGATGACTACACTAGCGGCGCTATTGATATTCGCTGAGGCAGACTGTGACGTGTGGGTATTAGAAGTAGGGTTAGGTGGCCGCCTAGATGTGGTCAATATTATTGATCCTGACATGGCAGTCATTACCAATATCGGCATCGATCATGTTGACTGGTTGGGTGACAATGTCGAGGATATTGGCCGCGAAAAAGCAGGTATCTTGCGCAACGGCATTCCTCTGATTTATGGTGCTACTGAGATGCCAGCCAGCGTGCAAAAATCCATCGATACCCAGCAGGCAACTTGCTATCAAATAGGACAAGATTTTAGCTACCGCGATATTGATTCAACGACTTGGCAATACAGTAATGCGGCGGTTACCTTGCAGTTACCACGTCCTGCGTTATCGTTAACTAACACGACCAATGCATTATCAGCAGTATTAGCAAGTCCATTAGATGTGGGTATCAATGCGATTGAGCAAGCACTACAAACTGTCAAACTGGCAGGTCGCTTCGATTATCGTGAGAACCATAGCCGCCATTGGTTATTTGATGTGGCGCATAATGAGCAAGGCGTTGAGTTCTTATTAGCCCAGCTATCACCGTTTTGGCAGCAGCATGTAGCCAAGCAAAGTAATCAAGATAGCTCAGCGGATATCCCTACACCAAAGATAAAAATGCTATTTTCTATGTTAGGTGATAAAGATATTGATAAGGTTGTGCAGCGCTTAACCCAAGCAGGCTTACCGATTAGTGACTGGTTTATCGCTGAGATTGATTATCCTCGTGCCGCGACTACTGAGCAGCTGCAAGGTGTATTGGTTAAATATGTCGATAGCACCAATATATATGCGTTTGATGGTCTGCATATAGCTACCCATGCAGTGATAGAGGCGAGCCAGCCGCAAGACCTTATCGTCGTATGTGGCTCGTTTCATACGATCGGGGAAGCGTTAAGTGCCCTTAGCGTATGATAATTTAAGTTAAAATAGTGCCTGTTTAATGTTAATCTTAGTCATAGCCTGATGGCAGACAGCATGAAAAATATGCTTTATAATCAAAATGATTTGCCAGACCAGTAGAAGATGGTCGGCACAAATTTTGAACCCTGATGGCATTAACTGACAGTAACTGGCGGTAAGAGATCATGATTAAAGCGATTGGATATACTGCTTTGAGATAGTCGCTGCACCGCTCAATCAACCTTATTACCAACTAAGAGACGTAAACGGATGAACTTTTCGAGACAAGCCTTATTGGGCATTGGGATGATTATCGGCGGTAGCGTGATGCTATATGCCATGGTGCAGCAGATTGGCGATAGTGACCAACCAGAGCCAATGTCAGCGATGGTTGACAAATCAAGCTCGGAGCAAGAGTCTCCGCAGCCGCTCACCACTGATATCGAGACAGAAAAACGTATCCTTGCGCAAAAGCAAAAAGAACGTGCAGCCCGTGTCGCAGAGCAAGAAAAACGTGCAAAAGAGTTTTTGACAGAGCAGGAGATTGCTGAAGCAGAAGCATTGGCTAAGGCACGTGCTGAGAGCCAGCAATATGTTGATAATAGTGCGCCAGCTACTGATGAAACTACCAATACAGAGGCTACAAAAGACGTTACTACAGATCTGACCGTTCAGCCTCGTACTGAGAGTCAGTCTACTACTGATACTACAAAGTCTAGCGAAGCCGAGAAGCAAAAAGCGGCTCAAGAGCAACAAGAAGCTCAAAGGCAAGCGGCTATAAAAGAGCAAGCGGCTGCAAAAAAACTTGCCGAGAGCAAAAAACAAGCGGAGGCAGAGAAAATAGCCGAAGCAAAAAAGCAGGCTGAAGCCCAAGCAGCGGCTGAGAGAAAAAGAGAAGCAGCGGAAGCGGCTAAAAACGAGCCACCGAAATCGCCTTCTGAATACCAGATTAAGAAAGGTGATGGACTGATCAAACTGGCAAGACAATACAATATGCCTGTAGAAGTATTGGCTCAAGCCAACAACCTATCGCCATCGGCAGCGCTACAATTGGGTCAAAGTATCACCATCCCATCGAGCAAACAGGTACAACGTTTAGAGCGTGAAGCGGCTGCCGCTGAACAAGCGCGTGAGAAGAAGCGCCAGCAAGAAGAAGCGCTGGCGAAGAAATCTGCCGATGCAAAACGTGAAGCGCAGCAAAAACTGAGTGAAGCGCGTAAAGAAGTCAAAGAAACAGACGCTAAAGGTAGCTTTGGGGTACAAGTGGCTCTAGCAAATGACCAAGCCAAAGCCGATGAGTTAGCGAAAAAGTTCCGAGCAGCAGGTTATCAAGTCAAGACCAGTGCGACCAGTCGCGGTGTCCGTGTTGTGGTTGGGCCTGAACGTGGTAAAGTCGCAGCATTGGCACTAAAAGATAAAATCAATAGTGACCCTAAAGTAAATACGACCAGCGCTTGGGTGCTTTACTGGCGTTAAGCTAAAGCGTTTCTAACGGTCTCGATTTGGCTTTTATCTACTTTATATAAAAACACGACAAATACTGTCGTGTTTTTTGTTTTATAGATTGCTGATTGGCGTAGCCTTAGTTAAGATGAGCGCCATTTTTATAATCCGTTGTTGTATAACCTGTCAGCCTATATAGGTTGCCTTGTCGTGGTCGGTGCATTGTTCATTGCTATTAATAATGACAAGTAGCCCATCACTCTCATATTGTATAAGGTAGAACCATGTCGTTTGGTGTTATATTTTTAATATTGGCCGTTGGGTTTTTGGGTCTGATTACGTTACCGAAGCTATTAGCAAAGCGCCCTGTCGTTGAGCCTGATCCAAAACCTGTGCGCGGTGATGAGTTGGCTATTTGGCCATTTGCGCCGATGCCAATTATGACCGATACGGAAGTGATATTTTTTAATAAGTTAAAAAATGCGCTGCCGGAGTATCATATATTTGTCCAAGTACAGATGTCACGGATCATTGAAGCCAATAGTAGTGAGACATCAGAGCGTAGCTTTTGGTTTAATCGTATTTGCCGCCAGAGCGTTGACTATGTGATTGTGGATGTCGATGCTCAGACCACATTGGTGGCTATCGAGCTTGATGACTGGACGCATAGTAGCAAAGCCCGCCAAAAAGCGGATGACAAAAAAGACAAAGCGCTTGCCAGTGCAGGTATTGCGATGGTGCGCTTCCATGCTGAGCGTATGCCGAGTGCCGATATGCTTAGATATGAGCTAATGCAAGTGATTGAGAGTTATAGTCAGTTCAATATAATTTCGATACAAGGAAACCGAGTGCAAGTTATACATTAATATGCTTAGCGAGGATGACGCTGTAGCGGATTTATATAGACTTGACTATATTAAGCATTATGTGAAAGCTGTCCGATTGTTAAGGCTAAAACATTATCCAAGCAGTTTTATTTTAAAAGTTTAGGTTAGCTGAATTTACTCATTGTGCTGGTCTGATTGCCTTGGATAAATGACGATTGGTCGATTACCTTCAAAATATAAACCTGTTTTAGGTAGCTCGCTATCTGACCAAACTATCGGCAGATGGAGACTATCATAAGCATTTCGCTCATCATAAAAGTCGCGCTTGGTGAACCATTCAATATAATGC
Organism: Psychrobacter sp. NPDC078501; assembly: GCF_044900935.1. Lineage (NCBI taxonomy): Bacteria > Pseudomonadati > Pseudomonadota > Gammaproteobacteria > Moraxellales > Moraxellaceae > Psychrobacter > Psychrobacter sp. NPDC078501. The sequence continues at coordinate 110,684 of NZ_JBJDOS010000007.1, forward strand.
GCGGCTCGTAAAGCTGTATTGTCAATCGTTGCAAGACCTGCCATGTCTCTTTTATCACACCATTCATGCATCGGAAAGCTCGGCGTTAGCCAATATGGCCAGTCATAATCACCGCAACCAGCTGTGTTAATCGGCAAAAAGAATCGCCCTTTGATCACACCATAACGCTTATCAATTTTTACCTGTTCATGATTTTCTGTATCTACCCACACCGCTTGGAACTGCTTGGTTTGCATGTGTGTCATTTTGCGCTGTAGATTATCATTGGAATTAATCCCAACCCAGTTCATAGGTTCAAAAGGTGCTGACCCCATAAAAAACTTAATCGCTAGCTCCCAATGTTCAACCAGCTGTTCTGCATGGTTATACAAAATCAAATCCAGCTCACCAGTCGTCTGCTTGCCATTATAGAGCTGCACATTGCTAGCCAGTGTCTCATACGGATGTAGCTTGCACGCAAATCCATCCTCTAACCAAAATGACAGTAAGCCTTCAAAATGAAATCCCAGTCGATTGGGGCTAGGGCGTTTGAGTAAATAACGGGTCAGCTCTTGATAGGCGGCAGTGGTGTCTAGCTCTGCTAATCGCTTCTCATACGCCTCAAGTTGCGTCTGCCAAAATTGTGCGCTATGTACGTCAACCGTATGGGTGTTTTGACGCGGTGCAAAGTCTAGCCACTGCGTCAAAACATTAGGGCATGCCAACACATAAGCCAAATCGCGCACATAGGGTCGGCGGTAACGTTCCCAAGGGGCATTATCTATGAGGCGGGTAGATGTGGGCTGATTGACAGGCTCGGACATAGGATAAACCAGTGTAAAGGTGTAGCATTTACACTAACGGCTCGCTCTATAAAAGTCTATAGGACACGAGTATCCGCTAGGGCAGTGCTCAGTTTGTTGGCGCTAAAATATAATATTAATGTGATAAATATGAAAGCTGATATCAGGCGGTGACAGCAGGTAGGCTAATAGGATACTGAGTACTATTTTAAGTAGAGAGAGTTGCCATTCAGGCTGATATTGAGATGACTTTTCTTGTGGCTTAGTTGGGATGTGAACTTTCTGTTTCATGTGTCTAGCTCCATATTTACCGTAACTTGATTGCTGCGGCTTATGGTTGCTAGTTTATGAAGTAAGGTCGTTCGATAGTTCTATATAGAAAATGGCAAAGTTCTATAGAACTTCATCAGCTTTCTTTAGCCATTTTGCAATGAAGTCTTTACCTAAAGTTAAACCTAAACCCTCGGCTTTAGCTATGATTTCTTTGTTGATATTACCGTGAGGGTTTTCTAAGTCTTGTTTGTCATAACTTGCAAGTTTAAGCAAAGTAGCTATAGTCAGTCCAAAATAGAAAAGGTACAATGCTTTTAAACCAAGCAAAGAGAAATATAAAAGATGACCTACTCAGCAGATTTTCGAGCACAA